>NZ_CP166245.1:1320648-1650810 GCF_033597815.2 Staphylococcus sp. KG4-3 | reverse complement strand
GCATCTATTATATTTGAAGTAGATGAAGGTTTGAGAACATTATTAGATTTTAGATACCAAACACATTTCAAGGCCAAAAGAGGCGATGCCGGTCAAAGTAGTAATATGCATGGTAAAAATGCGGAGGAACTCGTATTAAAAGTTCCACCTGGTACGATTATTAAAAGCGTTGAAACAGAAGAGGTTTTAGCTGATTTAGTTGAAAATGGTCAACGTGCAGTAGTGGCTAAAGGTGGTCGAGGCGGTCGAGGAAATTCACGTTTTGCATCTCCTAGAAACCCAGCACCAGATTTCAGTGAAAATGGTGAACCTGGTGAAGAAATTGACGTTACCTTAGAATTAAAATTGCTAGCTGATGTTGGGTTAGTAGGTTTCCCAAGTGTAGGTAAATCTACTTTATTATCTATTGTATCTAAAGCTAAACCTAAGATAGGTGCATACCATTTCACAACAATTAAACCTAATCTTGGTGTAGTTTCTACGAAGGATCAAAGAAGTTTTGTAATGGCAGACTTACCAGGATTAATAGAAGGTGCGTCTGAAGGTGTAGGATTAGGACATCAATTTTTAAAACACGTTGAACGTACAAAAGTAATAGTTCACATGGTAGATATGAGTGGATCTGAAGGTCGTGATCCTTATGAAGATTATAAAGTTATTAATGAGGAATTAAATGCCTACGAACATCGTTTAGAGGAGCGACCTCAAATTGTGGTTGCTAAT
The DNA here is from genome assembly GCF_033597815.2 of Staphylococcus sp. KG4-3. Classification (NCBI taxonomy): domain Bacteria; kingdom Bacillati; phylum Bacillota; class Bacilli; order Caryophanales; family Staphylococcaceae; genus Staphylococcus; species Staphylococcus halotolerans. Next base: position 1,650,087 of record NZ_CP166245.1, on the reverse strand, counting down.
AAAATGGATATGCCTAACGCAGAAGAGAATTTAAAAGCATTTAAAGAAGCTTTGAATGATGATTCTGTGCACATTATCCCACTTTCAACATTTATGCATGACCATATTGATGAACTGCTTTATGCTATAGCAGACAAATTAGAAGAAGTAAAAGACATTGACTTTAGTAAAGATGAAGAAGAAGATTTAGGTGTTAATAGAGTGATTTACAAACATACACCTAGTCAAGATAAATTCACAATTACACGCGATGATGATGCTGCATACGTTGTAAGTGGTAAAGCAATCGAAAGAATGTTCAAAATGACTGACTTTAATAGTGACCCTGCTGTACGTAGATTTGCGCGTCAAATGCGTTCTATGGGTATTGATGAAGCATTGAGAGCACGCGGATGTAAAAATGGAGATATTGTTAGAATCCTTGGTGGAGAATTTGAATTCGTTGAATAGGAGTGCTTGAAAATGGACAAAAAAGATTATAAAAAGTTTTACTTAATTCGCGAGGATGTATTACCAGAATCTGTTGTAAAAACCTTAAAAATTAAAGAAGTTTTAAAAAATGATCCGTCACTGTCCATATTTGAAGCAGTTAAACAATTCGATTTATCAAGAAGTGCTTTTTATAAATATAGAGATACAATATTCCCTATTGATGAAAAAATGGAGTCTACACGTGAATTCACATTAATATTATATGTGAATGATATCGTAGGGATGTTGGCAGAAGTTTTAAATACTTTATCAAGTTTAAGTTTGTCAGTATTAACAATTCATCAAAGTATACCAATGGAAAGTAGAGCAACGATTACACTTTCATTAGATGCTAAAGGTACAAATTTAGAAATTGATGATGTTATGGAAGCGTTGCGAGTTATTGATCACGTTTCTAAAGTAGAATTAATTAGTATGACTATATAAGGAAGTGTAACTATGTATGCATATATAAAGGGGACGTTAGCAGTTTTGAACCCTACACACGTGGTTGTAGAAGCCTCAGGTGTAGGATACGAAATTCAAACGCCCAATTCTTACCGTTTTCAAAAATTTATGGAACAAGAAGTTGTAATTCATACGTCATTAATAGTTAGAGAAGATGCTCAACTTCTTTATGGATTCATAAATCAAGAAGAAAAAGATATGTTTTTAAGCTTAATTAAAGTAACAGGTATTGGACCAAAATCTGCGTTAGCTATATTAGCTAGTAGTTCGCCTAATGAAGTTAAGATAGCTATAGAGAACGAAAATGATGCCTATTTAACAAAATTCCCTGGTATTGGTAAAAAAACAGCACGACAAATCGTATTAGATCTTAAAGGAAAAGTTCAAATAAACGAAGTAGATAGTAGCCAAATATTAAATGTTGAAGCTTCACTTAGTGATAATACACCGATTATTAAAGAAGCACTTTTAGCATTGGAAGCGTTAGGATACTCAAAACGAGAGCTAACAAAAGTAGAAAAAGCATTAGCTAAAGACTCGTTCGAATCTGTAGATGATGCAGTTAAAAAAGGACTGCAATTATTGATATCATAATTACAAATAATATTTTAAAGGGGTGTAATCAATGGACGATAGAATGGTAGATCAATCTATACATGATGAGGAATCATCATTTGAATTTTCATTGCGACCGACTAAATTACGTCAGTACATAGGTCAATCAACAATTAAATCGAATTTAGAGGTGTTTATAAAAGCAGCTAAAATTAGACAAGAGCCATTAGACCATGTGCTATTATTCGGCCCCCCTGGATTAGGTAAAACGACTTTGTCTAACATTATTGCAAATGAAATGGATGTTAACATTAGAACGATTTCCGGGCCTTCGATAGAAAGGCCAGGAGATTTAGCTGCAATTCTTTCTAGTTTACAACCTGGTGATGTTTTATTTATAGATGAAATTCATAGACTAAGCAGTGTGGTAGAAGAAGTTTTGTACCCAGCTATGGAAGATTTCTTTCTAGATATTGTTATAGGCAAAGGTGAAGAAGCGCGTAGTATACGTATAGACTTACCACCATTCACATTAATTGGTGCGACGACTCGTGCTGGTAGTTTGACGGCCCCATTGCGAGACAGGTTTGGTGTGCACCTCAGATTAGAATATTATAAAGAACATGAATTAAAAGAAATTATTGTGCGTACTGCAGAAGTACTTGGTACTTCAATTGATGAGGAAAGCGCTATAGAATTAGCGAAACGTAGTCGTGGTACACCTAGGGTGGCCAATAGGTTATTAAAGCGGGTTCGTGATTTTCAACAAGTCAATGATGACGAATTAATCTGTATTGCAACCACAAGAGCATCATTGCAATTGCTACAAGTTGATGATGAAGGATTGGATTACATTGATCATAAAATGATGAATTGTATTTTGGAGCAATATAAAGGTGGCCCTGTTGGGTTAGATACTATTGCTGTTTCGATTGGTGAAGAGCGGGTTACAATTGAAGATGTTTATGAGCCTTTTTTAATTCAGAAGGGTTTTATCGAACGTACGCCCCGTGGTCGTAAAGCGACACCTTATGCATTTGAGCATTTTAGTAAGAAGAATGAAAAGAGGGAATAAGTTTGGATATTGAAGCATTTGATTATCATTTGCCTGAATCATTAATTGCACAAACACCTCTGAAAAACAGAGATGAAAGTAGATTGCTAATTCTTGGCAGACAATCTGGTAATATTGAACATCAACAGTTTAAAAATGTTATTGATTATTTAGAAAGTGGAGATACCCTTGTATTAAATGATACGAGAGTAATGCCTGCAAGGCTATTCGGTTTAAAAGAAGAGACTGGTGCAAAAGTAGAAATGTTGATGCTTACTCAAATCGAGGGTGATGATTGGGAAGTGTTACTAAAACCAGCTAAAAGAATTAAAGTAGGCAACAGATTAACTTTTGGTGAAGGTAAAATTGTTGCCGAGTGCATAAAAGAGCTTGATCAAGGCGGTCGTATTATGAGACTGCATTATGATGGCATCTTACAAGAACGTTTAGATGAATTAGGCGAAATGCCTTTACCTCCTTATATTAAGGAACGTTTAGATGATCAAGAGCGCTATCAAACTGTATATGCAAAAGCATCGGGTTCTGCAGCGGCACCAACAGCAGGGCTCCATTTTACAGATGAATTATTAGCCAATATTAGAGATAAAGGTATTAATATTGCTTTTATCACATTACATGTAGGACTAGGAACATTTAGGCCAGTTAGTGTAGATAATATAGATGACCATGAAATGCATAGCGAATACTATCAAATGGATAGAGAAACTGCGGAACTATTAAATGAAACGAAAGATAATGGCCACCGTATTATATCGGTTGGTACAACGTCTACAAGAACATTAGAAACAATTATGCAATCAAATGACAAATTTGTAGCACAAAGTGGTTGGACGGATATATTTATCTTCCCAGGATTTACTTTTAAAGCTATTGATGGATTGATTACAAATTTTCATTTGCCGAAATCTACGCTTGTAATGTTAGTTTCAGCTTTTAGTTCGAGAGATAATATTTTAAATGCTTATAATCAAGCAGTTTCTTCAGAATATAGATTCTTTAGCTTTGGAGATGCAATGTTAATTATTTAGGGAATGAAAGGAGCGTTTATATGCCAGCAGTTACGTATGAGCATATTAAAACTTGTAAACAATCCGGTGCGAGATTAGGTATCGTGCACACACCACATGGCTCTTTTGAAACACCAATGTTTATGCCTGTTGGAACAAAAGCGACAGTTAAAACGATGAGTCCAGAAGAATTAAATCAAATGGAAGCAAAAATCATTTTAGGAAACACATATCATTTGTGGTTACAACCAGGAAATGATATCATCAAAAAGAGTGGGGGATTACACCAGTTTATGAACTGGAATGGTCCAATACTGACTGATTCTGGTGGTTTTCAAGTATTTAGTTTAAGTAATTTGAGGAAAATTAGTGAAAAAGGCGTAGAGTTTCGTCATCATACAAATGGTTCGAAATTGTTTTTGAGCCCAGAAAAAGCTATGCAGATACAAAATGATTTAGGTTCTGATATTATGATGGCTTTTGATGAATGTCCACCTATGCCTGCTGAATATAAATATGTGAAAGACTCAATTGAAAGAACAACGAGATGGGCAGAACGTTGCCTTAAAGCACATAAGAGACCTGATGATCAAGCCTTGTTTGGAATTATACAAGGCGGAGAATATAAAGATCTAAGAAAACAAAGCGCTGAAGAATTAGTTGCTTTAGATTTTCCGGGATACGCAATTGGTGGTTTGTCTGTAGGTGAACCTAAGCCAGTTATGTATGATATGGTAAAGCATACTGTACAATTTATGCCGAAAGATAAACCACGTTATTTGATGGGTGTGGGTTCACCAGATGCATTAATAGAATGTAGTATCAGAGGTATGGATATGTTTGATTGTGTGTTACCAACACGTATTGCACGTAATGGTACTTGTATGACATCACATGGTCGTGTGACTATTAAAAATGCTAAGTATGCAGAAGATTTAGGTCCGCTTGATGAAAACTGTGATTGTTATACTTGTAAAAATTATAGTAGAGCATACATAAGACATTTAATAAAAGCAGAAGAAACTTTTGGTATCCGTCTTACTACTTATCATAATTTACATTTCTTGCTTAAATTAATGGAAAATATCCGACAAGCAATTCGTGAAGATCGACTTCTTGATTTTAAAGAAGAATTCTTTGAACAGTATGGACTGAATGTTGAAAACCCAAAAAACTTTTAAAAAGGGAGAAATAAAATAATGCAATTTACTTCATTGATATTACCAATTTTATTATTAGTATTAATGTGGTTCTTCTTAATAAGACCACAACAGAAAAAGGCTAAAGAGCATCGTGAAATGATTAGCCAAGTTACTTCTGGCCAACGTGTAACAACTATCGGCGGTATCAAAGGTACTGTACGCAGTGTTGATGAAACTACAGTTGTATTAACTTTAAATGGTAATGGTACTGAAATCACTTTAGAAAAACCTGCTATCAAACAAGTTGATCCTTCATAATAAATAATGTATTGATACATGGGAATGTATTAATTTTGAAATAAATAAACCTTAGGGGATAATTCTCCTAAGGTTTATTTATGTTTGCATAGTTATTTTTAGAAATAGCAGTGAAGTGAACTTTCAAACCAAATTTGGCTCTGTTATCAATTGATTTATTCAACATAATAAACACCAAATGCTATTTTTAATATTTGTTTTATTTATTTAATTCTAATTAAATATTCAAAATAAATGACATAACTTCATTTACTTAAAGGCCATTTTATTCAGGTCATGTTATACTTTAAGGTATATCTTACGCATCATATGCCTATATCTTTAAAACATTTAATACGAATAGATTCTATAATTGTAACGCTTACAATTAAATTTTCTCACAATATTTAATAGAGTTAGTTTTTACACAGGATGTAATATGTTAAGATATATAGGTCGTTTAGATAATTTAGCGTAGTTTAATAAAACTTGCAATAATTGATATTAGAAGCGTATTCTTAAAACATAAGCTTAGAATGAGGTGTTCAAGTGAAGAAAAGTAATCGAATAGTTGCGTTTATATTACTTGTAGTGCTCCTGTTTGCAGGCATGGGACTCACGTATAAGAGCGTAGTTAAGGATGTTAATCTTGGTCTTGATTTGCAAGGTGGATTTGAAGTCTTATACCAAGTAGATCCTTTACAAAAAGGTGATAAAATAGACGATAAAGCGGTAAAAGCTACGGCTAAAACGCTTGAAAATCGTGTGAACGTCTTAGGGGTTTCGGAACCTAAGATACAAGTAGAAGATAAAAATAGAATTCGCGTACAACTTGCCGGTGTTAAAAACCAATCACAAGCACGTGAGATATTATCTTCTCAAGCGAATTTAACAATTCGTGATGCTGATGATAATATCAAACTAACTGGTAAAGATATTCAGCAAGGATCTGCAAAACAAGAATTTAAACAAAATACGAATCAGCCAGCGGTTACATTTAAATTGAAAGATAGTGCTAAATTTAAAAAAGTAACTGAAGAAATTTCTAAAAAAGATGAAAATGTTATGGTCGTATGGCTAGATCATGAAAAAGGTGACACTTATCATAAAGAAATGAATAAGAAAGATCCTAAATATGTTTCTGCAGCTTCGGTTGATCAACCGATAAACTCCGATAGCGTTGAAATTTCAGGTGGTTTTAATGGTGAAGAAGGCGTAGAAAAAGCAAAACAAATTGCAGATTTACTAAATTCTGGTTCACTACCAGTTGACTTGAATGAAATATATTCAAATTCTGTAGGTGCTCAATTTGGTCAAGATGCTTTAGATAAAACGGTATTTGCTGCTGCAATCGGTATTGCTGTTATTTATCTATTCATGTTAGGATTCTACCGTTTGCCTGGTTTAGTTGCTATAATTGCGTTAACAGCATATATTTACTTAACGTTATTAGCATTTAACTTTATTTCAGGAGTATTGACGCTTCCAGGTCTAGCAGCATTAGTACTAGGTGTTGGTATGGCTGTTGATGCTAATATAATTATGTATGAGCGGATAAAAGATGAACTGAAGATTGGACGTACACTTAAACAGGCATATAAAAAAGCGAATAAGAGCTCTTTCTTAACTATAGTAGATGCCCAGTTAACAACAGTAATTGCTGCTGCTGTACTATTTTTCTTTGGTGAAAGTTCAGTTAAAGGTTTCGCTACAATGTTATTATTAGGTATTTTAATGATATTTGTAACAGCTGTATTCCTATCAAGATGGTTGCTAACTTTACTTGTGTCATCTAATTACTTTAAAAAATCAAATTGGTTGTTCGGTGTAAGTAAGAAAAATATTCATGATATTAACGATAAAAAAGAAATCCATGATTTGAAAACACCATATGAACGCATTGACTTTATGAAACTTGCTAAACCATTGCTAGGACTAAGTGTACTTATAATCGCCGTAGGTGCAATTATTTTATTTGTATTTAAGTTAAACTTAGGTATTGATTTTACAAGTGGTACTCGAGTTGACTTTGAATCAGATAATAAAGTCACTGAAACTAAGGTTAAAAATACTTTAGAAGATAATGATTTTAGACCTAACCAAGTATCTTTAGGTGAAAATGGTAAAACGGCAACAGTTCAATTCAAAAAAGATTTATCTAAAGATGAAGTATCTAAAATACAGGATACGATAGATGATCAATTTGGTCACAAACCAACTGTTAATACGGTTTCACCAGTAATAGGCCAAGAACTTGCTAAAAATGCTATGCTCGCATTACTATATGCTGCAATCGGCATTATCATCTATATTACATTTAGATTCGAATGGCGCATGGGACTTTCATCTGTGCTCGCATTATTACATGATGCATTTATGATTGTCGCAGTGTTCAGTTTATTTAGATTAGAAGTAGATATTACATTTATAGCAGCTGTGTTAACAATTATTGGTTATTCAATAAATGACACTATTGTTACATTTGATAGAGTTAGAGAAAATTTACACAAAGTAAAAGTGATTACTAAGAAATCCCAAATTGATGATATTGTTAATAGATCAATTCGTCAGACAATGACACGTTCTATAAACACAGTATTAACAGTAGTTATTGTTGTTATTGCATTATTGTTACTTGGCGCTCCAAGTATCTTTAATTTCTCACTAGCATTATTAATCGGATTGATTTCCGGCGTATTTTCTTCTGTATTTATCGCAGTACCGCTTTGGGGTATTATGAAGAAACGTCAACTTAAAAAATCTGATGATAATAAACTTGTAGTTTATAAAGAGAAAAAATCAAATGACGAAAAAATCTTAGTATAATTGAATATTAAATTTCAAAAGACCACAATTTTTGCTAATGCATTAATTGTGGTCTTTATCTGTTTAATTGTTTTGAGAGTATATGAATTGATATGTTATAAAATAGTGAATTTAAAATAGTACATGACAACTTTATTATCAAATAGTCGATTCAATCGATTCTATAAAAGAAACTACTTTTTATTTTGGTATATCTTTTGTATAATGACTTGTGGAAATGAGGGAGAATAGTATGATTAAATCAAAATATACTTGGGACGTTAATTTACCAGAATATGAAATTGCAGAAGCAGATTCTTCGGATTTAAAACTAACTCCTATTGTAAAAAAAATCCTAGAGAGTAAAGGATTAACAAATAAAAACACAATTAATAATCTCCTTAATGGCACACCTGATATGCATGATCCAATGTTGATGAGCGATATGGATAAAGCAATAGAACGTATAAATTTTGCGATAGATCAGAATCAAAAGATTTTAGTTTATGGCGATTACGATGCGGATGGTGTTACCTCTACAACAATTTTAGTGAATACACTAAAGGAATTAGGTGCACATGTAGGTTGGTACATACCCAATCGTTTTTCCGAAGGCTATGGGCCTAATGAAATGGCTTTTAAAAATGCATATGAAGAAGGTATCTCTTTAATCATTACAGTCGATAATGGAATTCAAGGTCATGATGAAATTCAAATGGTTCAGGATTTAGGTGTTGATGTAATAGTAACCGATCACCATGAAATTGGTCGTACAATGCCAAACGCATATGCAATTGTTCACCCTATGCATCCAGAATTTGATTATCCATTTAAGTATTTATGTGGCGCAGGTGTCGCGTATAAATTGGCACAAAAATTATTGGACGAACCTCCAGCATATTTCTTAGGATTAGTTGCGATTGGAACAGTAGCAGATTTAGTATCATTGACAGATGAAAATAGAGCTTTAGTCCAAAAAGGATTGGAAGTATTAAACGATCATTGTCCAGCATCTATAAGAGCTGTATTAAGCCAAGCAGGTTACAGTGATAGTATTACGGAAGAAACAATTGGTTTTATTATAGGCCCAAGACTAAATGCAGTAGGTAGACTTGAAGATGCAGGACTTGCCGCAGAATTATTGATGACCGATTCAGATGAGGAAGCAGATTTTCTTGCGGAACAAGTGGAGTTTTTTAATCAAGAACGTAAAGACATTGTATCTCAAATTACTGAAGAGGCGTTAGCAGCAGCGGAGATCCAAGTAAATCAAGGAGCGAAATTTCTACTTTTAGCTCAGTCTGATTGGCATGAAGGTGTATTAGGTATCGTTGCTTCCAAAATAGTAGAAACTTATAGTCTGCCAACTCTAATTTTAAATATAGATGAAGGGCAAGATCATGCTAAAGGTTCTGCACGTAGTATTGAACAAGTGTCTATGTTTGAAATTTTGAATGCGCACACAGATTTAATAACAAAATTTGGTGGACATCATATGGCTGCAGGTATTACTATGCCAATTGAAAATATTGATTCGTTACGAAATGGTTTAAACGATTGGATGGAACAACTTGCAAGCACAACTTCATTGGAACCACGTAAAAAAGTTGACGTGAAAATTGATGAATCTGATATTACTATTAAAAACATTCAAGATATCCAAAGGTTACGTCCGTTCGGTACAGATTTTTCTAGCCCATGTTTTGAATTAGAAGATATTACAGTCAATCAAAGTAAAGCGATCGGTCAAGAAAGTAAGCATTTAAAGCTAGTTATGGGAGATAGTAAATTACAAGCTATATTTTGGCAACATGGTCACTTAGTTAAGGAATTGGGTGAGCAACAACCAATTAATGTAATAGGAACATTACAAATTAATGAATGGAATGGCTTCCAATCTCCTCAATTTATGATACAAGATTTAGCTAGTAATAATTTACAGATTTTAGATTATAGAAGTAAACGTAATATTAGTAGTTTTGAACAAGGTAATAATGATGTCGCATATTTAATCCATAATAAGAATGAAAAATTAGGAGATAATTATTACTATTATGGGGAAACGATTTTACAACAATACGATAAGTATGTATTTCGTGATTTACCAACGTCTATTCAAGAAATTAAAGACACGCTTAAAACAATGAGCGTTTCACAAATTTATTTGGTTTTAAATCATGAGCAATCAATATACTTTGAGGGTATGCCAAAAATGGAAACATTCAAAAAATGTTTTAAAGCATTAGTAACGAAAGGTGAAACTAATTTAGCTAATGATGGAATGCAATTATGCCAGTTTTTAAATATACAGCCGAGTATGCTTAAATTTATCTTAAAAGTTTTTCTCGATTTAGAGTTTATAAAAGAGGAAAATGGTATAATTAAGATGAACAGTGTTTCCACAAAGAGAGAGATTGAATCTAGTAAATATTATCAAGGTCGACTAAATAGAATAGAAGTTGAAAAAGTTCTATTATACGACGACTTTAGTAACTTAAAAAAATGGATTAAATCAGAGCTGATAGATAAATAGGAGGAAGTTTGAATGGATTTAAAACAATATGTGTCTGAGGTTGAAGATTGGCCCAAATCAGGCGTTAATTTTAAAGATATAACAACAATTATGGATAATGGTGAGGCGTATGGTTATGCTACTGATCAAATCGTGGAATACGCTAAAGATAGAGATGTTGATGTTATCGTCGGGCCAGAAGCACGTGGATTTATCATTGGTTGCCCGGTAGCTTATTCAATGGGGATAGGTTTTGCTCCAGTAAGAAAAGAAGGTAAATTACCAAGAGAAGTAATTCGCTATGAATATGATTTGGAATATGGAACAAACGTACTTACAATGCATAAAGACGCTATTAAACCAGGTCAACGTGTGTTAATCACAGATGATTTACTTGCGACAGGTGGAACAATAGAAGCGGCTATTAAACTTATAGAACAATTAGGTGGAATTGTGGTTGGTATTGCATTTATTATTGAACTTAAATATTTAAATGGAATAGAAAAAATAAGAGACTACGATGTTATGAGTTTAATCTCATATGATGAGTAATTATCTTAATTAAGTTAAAGAATTGAATTACCAACTTTACTTAAAATAAAAATGCATCTTCATTTTCTAAATGGGGATGTATTTTTTAATTTAATTACGATAAACAAAAAGTGACCTGAGTCATCAATTATTTCTGGAAAAATAACTTTATTTTGTATTTACAAGATAAAAATAAACCCATATTTTACTATTAGTATCGCATACTCATTTATTTATTTATTAACATGTAGTATTATATAACTATTATACATAATTTGGCCGAATAACGTTAAAATACGTTACAATCATAATTAAGCAAAAATTAATTGAAGCTAACGAAATATAATACTGGGTATCTAATAGCGATTAATATTTAGTATAGGGGTGTCTTAAGTGAACAATGAATATCCATATAGTGCCGATGAAGTACTATCCAAAGCAAAATCATATTTATCTAAGGAAGAGTATGAATATGTGTTGAAAAGTTACCACATTGCCTATGAGGCACATGAAGGCCAATTTAGAAAAAATGGTTTACCGTATATTATGCATCCAATTCAAGTTGCGGGCATTTTGACTGAAATGCATTTAGATGGTCCAACCATTGTTGCAGGTTTTTTACACGATGTTATAGAAGATACACCTTATACATTTGATGATGTGAAGGGCATGTTTAATGAAGAAATTGCAGTTATCGTTGAGGGTGTAACTAAATTAAAAAAAGTGAAGTATCGTTCAAAAGAAGAACAACAAGCAGAAAATCATAGAAAATTATTTATAGCGATTGCTAAAGATGTGCGGGTAATCTTAGTTAAATTAGCAGACCGCTTACATAACATGAGAACATTGAAAGCAATGCCTAGAGAAAAACAAATTCGAATTTCAAAAGAAACACTTGAAATTTATGCTCCTTTAGCACACAGATTAGGTATTAACACTATTAAATGGGAATTGGAAGATACTGCGTTGAGATATACAGATTCTGTCCAATATTTCAGAATAGTAAATCTTATGAAGAAGAAACGTAGCGAACGAGAAGAATACATTCAAAATGCGATTAACCAAATACAAAACGATTTGTCCAATATGCATATTATTGGGGACATAAACGGGCGTCCCAAGCATATTTATAGCATTTATAGAAAAATGGTTAAACAAAAAAAACAATTTGATCAAATCTTTGATTTATTAGCAATTAGAGTAATTGTTAATTCAATTAACGATTGCTATGCTGTTTTAGGCCTTGTCCATACATTGTGGAAACCGATGCCTGGAAGGTTTAAGGACTATATTGCCATGCCGAAACAAAATATGTATCAATCTTTACATACTACTGTAGTAGGTCCAAATGGCGATCCACTAGAAATCCAAATTAGAACTTATGAAATGCACGAGATAGCAGAACATGGTGTGGCAGCGCACTGGGCTTATAAAGAAGGCAAAAAAGTTACTGAAAAATCTCAAAGTTTCAATAAAAAATTAAATTGGATCAAAGAGTTAGCTGAAACCGATAATACTACTTCTGATGCAGAAGAATTTATGGAAACTCTAAAATTCGACTTACAAAGTGATAAAGTTTATGCCTTTACGCCAGAAAGTGATGTCATTGAATTACCATATGGTGCAGTACCAATTGATTTTGCTTATGCAGTTCACAGTGAAGTTGGTAATAAAATGATTGGTTCAAAAGTAAATGGCAAAATCGAACCAATCGACTATGTGTTACAAACAGGAGATATTGTTGAAATAAGAACAAGTAAACATTCATATGGCCCTAGTCGTGATTGGTTGAAAATAGTAAAATCATCAAGTGCTAAGAGTAAAATTAGAAGTTTCTTCAAAAAACAAGACCGTTCTTCAAACATTGAAAAAGGTAAATTTATGGTTGAGGCTGAAATTAAAGATCAAGGTTTTAGAGTGGATGCAGTCTTAACAGATGAAAATATAGAAATTGTCAACAATAAATACAATTTTGCTAATGAAGATGATTTGTTTGCTGCAGTAGGTTTTGGTGGTGTGACAGCGTTGCAGATTGTTAATAAATTGACTGAAAAGCAACGTATTTTAGATAAACAAAAAGCATTAAATGAAGCTCAAGAGATAACTAAATCAGTACCTATTAAAGAGGATATAACGACTGATAGTGGCGTCTATGTTGAAGGTATTGAAAATGTTTTAATTAAATTATCAAAATGTTGTAATCCAATCCCTGGTGATGATATTGTAGGATATATCACAAAAGGCCATGGTATAAAAGTGCATCGTACAGATTGTCCAAATATAAAAAATGAAAATGAACGTCTGATTCATGTAGAGTGGGTGCGTTCTAAAGATTCGACCCAACGTTATCAAGTAGATTTAGAAGTTACTGCATATGATCGAAACGGTCTGTTAAATGAAGTATTACAAGCAGTTAATTCAACACAAAGTAATCTAGTAAAAGTATCTGGACGCTCTGATATTGATAAGAATGCAGTAATTAATATCAGTGTAATGGTGAAAAATGTAAATGAAGTATATCAAGTTGTAGATAAAATTAAGCAACTTGGAGATGTGTATACAGTAACAAGAGTTTGGAATTAGAGGTGTAACTAAATGAGAATAGTAGTCCAGAGAGTCAAAGAAGCATCAGTTTCAAATGATTCTATTGAAAACAAAATAAATAAAGGCTACTGTTTGCTTGTGGGTGTTGGTAAAACTTCAACAGAAGCAGATATAGCTACATTAGCTAAAAAAATCCTCAATGCAAGACTATTTGAGGATGAGGATGGAAAATTAAACTTAAACCTTCAACAAATTGGTGGAGAGATTTTATCTATTTCTCAATTTACACTTTATGCAGATGTTAGAAAAGGTAATAGACCTGGGTTTACCCAATCCATGCCTCCAGAACGTGCTAATGAATTATATGAAAAATTAAATGAAACACTCCGTTCTTATGGAATAAATGTGTTGACAGGTGAATTTGGAACAGACATGTTAGTTAATATTGCCAATGATGGACCTGTAACAATTATTTATGAAAGTCAGGATGGCAAAATTATATGAAAAAAATCAATACTTGGCTAGAAAAAAATAAACTTAAAAATTTCCCCGCGCTAATTGTCATTGTAACATTTGTTGTCTTTATCATTATGATTATCTCTTTCTTAAATCATAATGATGAGAATAGTAGTAGTATCTATGTTACTGAAGATGCAGAATTAAGAACTGGTCCAAGCTCAGCTTATCCAGTTATTAATAACATCGATAAAGGACAAAACTTCCAAAAAATAGGTAAGACAGGAAAGTGGATAGAAGTAGAATCTTCTAACAAGAAGGAAAAAGGTTGGGTAGCAGGATGGCATACGAATTTAGATATTGAAGCAGATGCTAATCATAATGCCAAACCCTTAAAAGATAAAACGATAGTACTTGATCCTGGTCACGGTGGTAGTGACCAGGGGGCTTCAAGTAATACAAATAAAAAAAGTATCGAAAAAGTATATACTTTAAAAACTGCTAAAGAACTAAAATCACTTTTGGAAAAAGAAGGTGCTACGGTTAATATGACTCGTGAAAGCGACGAATACGTTAGTCTTGATGAGCGAAACATAAAAGGTGATGCTTATATTAGTATACATAATGACTCATTAAAGTCATCTAAAGCAAACGGCAGCACAGTCTATTGGTTCAAAGATAATCAAAAGGCGTTAGCCGAAACATTAAATGCTAGTTTGCAAAAGAGAGCATTACTGACAAATAAAGGTGCTAGACAGGAAAATTTCCAAGTATTGAGACAGACAGATATACCAGCTGTATTATTAGAATTAGGTTATATTAGTAATCCTACTGATGAAGATATGATTGCGGATCAATTGCACAGACATATACTTGAAAAAGCAGTTGTCGATGGCTTGCGTGCATATTTTTCAGAATAAAAAGGTTGCATAATTCTCATAAACTGGTTATTATTAAATATGAATTCTATATTAAAACCGATATGATTCTTGAATTTTCTTTACGAAATGGTAGCAAAATTTGCGAAGAGACATAATTCCTGGCTGAAAAATTATGCATAGTAGTTTTGAGAAATTGAACACAAGAACAGGTGCTTTGATAAAAGCCGTTTAGCGAGCGTTATTCGTATGAAGTGGATTATAAATTTAACGTTTATAATCAATTAGGGTGGCAACACGGAAATTCGTCCCTTGTATGACTTATTAGTCATGCAAGGGTTTTTTTATTGCATAAAAGGAGAGATTCTATGATAAATATACCTAGAGGGACGCAAGATATTTTACCAGACGAAACAAAAAGATGGCGTTTTATTGAATCAAGGTTAGATGAGTTAATGGAAGTTTATAATTATCAAGAAATTCGTACACCAATTTTTGAAAGCACGGAATTGTTTGCACGTGGAGTAGGTGATTCGACGGACGTAGTCCAAAAGGAAATGTATACGTTTAAAGATAAAGGAGACCGTAATATTACTCTACGCCCAGAAGGCACAGCTGCGGTAGTCCGTTCTTATATTGAAAATAAGATGCAAGGTTTGCCTAATCAACCAATTAAATTATATTACAATGGACCAATGTTTAGATATGAACGTAAACAAAAAGGGCGTTATCGCCAATTCACACAATTTGGTGTTGAAGCAATTGGTGCTGAAGATCCAGGCATAGATGCTGAAATTTTAGCGATGGCAATGCACATTTATCAATCATTTGGATTGAAGCATTTAAAATTAGTGATTAATAGTATCGGTGACATTGAATCACGTCGCGAATACAATGATGCACTAGTTAGACATTTTGAACCTGTAATTGATGATTTCTGTAATGACTGTAAGGCGCGTTTACACACAAATCCAATGAGAATATTAGATTGTAAAGTTGATAAAGACAAAGAAGCTATTAAAACTGCTCCTAGAATCACTGACTTCTTAAATGAACAATCTCAAAAATATTATGCTGACGTTAAGCAACATTTAGATGATTTAGGTGTACCTTATGTAGAAGATCCTAACTTGGTTCGAGGTTTAGATTATTATACGCATACAGCATTTGAATTAATGATTGATAATCCAAACTATGATGGTGCGATTACAACATTATGTGGTGGTGGTCGCTATAATGGTTTACTAGAATTGTTAGATGGACCAAGTCAAACGGGTATTGGGTTTGCGTTAAGTATAGAAAGATTATTACTAGCTTTAGATGAAGAGCAAATCGAACTTGACGTTGATCATGATTTTGATTTATTTATCGTAACTATGGGTGAAGAAGCAGATCGTTATGCCGTGAAATTACTTAATGATTTACGTAGAAATGGTATTAAAGCCGACAAAGATTATTTACAACGTAAAGTTAAAGGGCAAATGAAACAAGCCGATAGATTAAAAGCAAACTATACTATTGTTATAGGTGAGCAAGAATTAGAAGAAAATAAAATAAATGTTAAAAATATGCAATCAGGTGAAAGTGAAACTATTCGTTTAGATGCAATTATAAATTATTTTAAAAACTAAGGAGAAGATATCATGAGTAAGCGCACAACATACTGTGGTTTAGTAACTGAATCATTATTAGACCAAGAAGTAATATTAAAAGGTTGGGTACACAACCGTAGAGACTTAGGCGGTCTGATTTTTGTTGATTTAAGAGACCGTGAAGGATATGTACAAGTCGTATTTAATCCTGATTTTTCTGAAGAAGCATTAAAAATAGCTGAGACAGTAAGATCTGAATATGTAGTTCAAGTCAAAGGTATCGTCAAAAAACGTGATCCTCAAACTGTGAATCCCAAAATTGCTACAGGTCAAGTAGAAGTACAAGTTTCAGAAATTGAAATTATAAACAAAGCAGAAACACCTCCATTTGCATTGAATGAAGAGAATCAAAACGTTGATGAAAATATCAGATTAAAATATAGATATCTAGATTTAAGACGTCAAGAATTAGCACAAACATTTAAAATGAGGCACCAAACTACACGTTCAATCAGACAATACTTAGATAAAGAAGGCTTTTTCGATATTGAAACTCCAGTATTAACTAAGTCAACACCTGAAGGGGCACGTGACTATCTGGTACCTTCACGTGTGCATGATGGTGAATTCTATGCATTACCACAATCACCACAACTATTTAAACAATTATTAATGATAGGCGGTTTCGATAAATATTATCAAATCGTAAAATGTTTCCGTGATGAAGACTTACGTGCTGATCGTCAACCTGAATTTACACAAGTCGATATTGAAATGAGCTTTGTAGACCAAGAAGACGTTATGGAAATGGGAGAAGAAATGCTCCAAAATGTAGTCAAAGATGTAAAAGATGTCGAAGTTCCAAGACCTTTCCCTAGAATGACATATGCTGAAGCAATGCAACGCTTTGGTTCAGATAAACCAGATACACGTTTCGGTATGGAATTAGTAGACGTATCAGAATTAGGAGAAATCATGGATTTCAAAGTGTTTAAAGATGCTGTGACTAATAATGGCCAAGTTAAAGCGATAGTTGCAAAAGGTGCGTCAGATCAATACACAAGAAAAGATATTGATGGTTTAACTGAATTTGTAAATATTTATGGTGCTAAAGGTTTAGCATGGATAAAAGTCGTTGACGGAGGTGTGAACGGTCCAATTGCTAAATTCTTTGAACCAGACCATGTTGCTAAACTACAAACATTAACTGAAGCAGAGCCAGGTGACTTAGTATTATTTGTAGCGGATAAACCAAGTGTAGTTGCACAAAGTTTAGGTGCGTTACGTCTTAAGTTAGCTAGAGAGTTAGATTTAATTGATGAATCTAAATTAAACTTCTTATGGGTAACAGATTGGCCTCTACTAGAATATGATGAAGACTTGAAACGTTATACTGCGGCTCATCACCCATTTACTGCACCAAAACAAGAAGATATCGCTAAATTAGATACTGAACCTGAAAATGCACAAGCTAATGCTTATGACATTGTATTAAATGGTTATGAATTAGGTGGCGGATCTATCAGAATTCATAATGGTGATTTACAGTCTAAAATGTTTGAAGTATTAGGATTTACCGAGGAACAGACGCAAGAACAATTTGGTTTCTTGCTAGATGCATTCAAATATGGTGCGCCACCACATGGCGGTATCGCACTTGGATTAGACCGTCTAGTAATGTTATTAACAGGTCGTACAAACTTACGTGATACAATTGCGTTTCCTAAAACAGCTTCAGCTACATGTTTATTAACAAATGCACCAAGTGAAGTTTCTGAAAACCAATTAGAAGAATTGTCATTACGTATTAGGCATTAATTTTTGTTATAAGCTTTTATTCTTGCTAATTTCAAATATTGTGTTATTATTAATCCCATAAGATAGTCATCTGTAGTGTTCGTATGTTTGCTTTATATTTGGGCCTAACACTCTTTGATCCGGGAGCCCAATGGGTTTTCTTGCAGCGCACACGCCTCACTAGGAGGACTTGCAAAACAAGAAACAGGGCACCCACCTGTTTTAAGCAGGCCGAATGATCAAGCATTTTATAACTACGGCACTTATGGACTCTATCGGTACGCAAGACTTCGGTCTTGCGTATTTTTTTGATATAAAATACAAAACTTGATATTTTTAATTAAATTGAAATAAAATAAATATATTAAATTCAATAAGAGAAAAAGAATTTCAAATGTACAAATTATATTTAATTGCTCTTATTATTAAGGAGAATGGCATGAAACATCAATTTTCAAGAAATGAATTGGCTTATGGTCAAGAAGGTTTAGAATTATTAAAACAAAAAACTGTGGTGATTTTAGGCGTTGGAGGAGTCGGCTCATTTGCTGCTGAAGCTCTAGCACGTACTAATATTGGACATATCATTTTAATAGATAAAGACGATGTAGACATCACTAATGTGAACCGTCAATTACATGCATTAACAACTACTGTTGGACAAAGTAAAGTTACTTTGATGGAAGAACGTATAAAATTGATTAATCCTGAGTGCAGAGTAACTTCATTACATATGTTTTATACAGAAGAAACATACGAAGCTTTGTTCAATAATTATGATATTGACTACTTTGTTGATGCAAGTGATACTATCATGTATAAAGTGCATTTAATGAAAGAATGCTTGGAAAGAGACATATCTGTTATTTCCAGTATGGGTGCTGCAAATAAAACAGATCCGACACGGTTTAGGATTGCTGATATTTCTGAAACGTATATGGATCCAATGGCTAAAATTATTCGTCGTAAATTAAAAAAACTTGGGATATATAAAGGGGTCCCTGTTGTATTTTCAGATGAAAGTCCCATAGTAATAAGAGAAGATGTTAAAGATACTGTAGGTGATGCAAACGCACCAACGAGAAAAGGTCAAATCCCACCGTCTTCTAACGCATTTGTCCCAAGTGTAGTTGGTTTGATTAGCGCTAGCTATGTTGTTAATGATATTTTAAAAGATATACCTGTATCACGTATTAAAGATAAAATGTAAAGTCATACCTAGTATGCAGTTATTCAATATTTTATATTAAAAAAACAGAGGTTGAGATGTAATAATCTCAACCTCTGTTTTTTTAATATAAATCTAGAGTTATTATTATTTTTGTTGCGCTTGGGTGATGTTTTCATAAACCGATTTGAATTGTTGTTCACTTTTAGAAGTCGTTTTCGGTTCATAATAAATTCTACTTTTAAGTTTATCAGGTAGATATTGTTGAGGAATAAATCCACTGTCATAACTGTGAGGGTACTTATAACCAATAGCACGACCTAGTTCTTTAGCTCCAGCATAATGACCATCTTTTAAATGATCAGGAATTTGTCCTATATGCCCTTTGCGTATATCAGAAAGGGCAGCATCAATAGCAGCGATTCCTGAATTAGATTTAGGTGATAAGCAGAGTTCAATAACGGCCTGACTTAAAGGTATTCTAGCTTCAGGAAAGCCTAAACGTTCAGCTGATTCGATAGCAGCTAATGTGCGTTGTCCCGCATTAGGGGATGCAAGACCTACATCTTCATAACTTATGACTAACAATCTCCTAACGATTGTAGGTAAGTCGCCAGCTTCAATTAAGCGCGCTAAATAATGAAGTGCAGCATTTACATCACTACCGCGAATTGATTTTTGAAATGCACTCATCACATCATAATGCATGTCACCATCTTTATCACTTACAAATGCACCTTTTTGTAAACAATCTTTAGCATCTTGTAAGGTGATGTGGCGTTGGTTATCTGTTATGTCTGAACTTAAAACTGCTAATTCTAATGCATTTAAAGCACTTCTCACGTCACCTTGACTTTGAGTTGTAAAATAAGTCATCGCGTCTTCGTCTACAATCGGATTATAGCTTGCTAAACCACGTTCTTCGTCATTTAGAGCTCTATTCAATGAAGCTTTGATGTCATCTTCATCTAATGGATAAAGTTCAAATATTTGAGCTCTAGAACGGATGGCAGGGTTTATTGCGTGATATGGATTTGATGTCGTAGCCCCAATAAGAACAATTTTTCCATCTTCCAAATGTGGTAATAGGAAATCTTGTTTAGCTTTGTCTAAACGATGGATTTCATCTAATAATAAAATAACTTGCCCAGACATTTTAGCTTCTTCAACTATAAGTTGCATGTCTTTTTTTGTATTTGTAACTGCATTTAATTGACGAAATTTAAATTGAGTACTTCCTGATATAGCTTTAGCAATACTTGTTTTGCCGATACCAGGTGGTCCATAAAAAATCATTGAGGATAATCTTTTTGTTTCTACCATCCTTCTGATAATGCCTTTTGGACCAACTAAATGCTCTTGAGATATAATCTCATCAATGTTGCTTGGTCGCATTCTTGAAGCTAGTGGTTCGTTTAACACAATGTTTCACACCTTTCTAATTCTATATTAACGTAAAAAGTGATAGAATGTTATTATATAGTATTCGAATTAAGTGAGGTAATATAATGAAAATTTCAACTAAAGGAAGATATGGGTTAACACTAATGATATCTCTTGCTAAAAAAGAAGGTCAAGGGTGTGTTTCTTTAAAATCTATTGCGGAAGAAAATAATTTGAGCGATTTGTATTTAGAGCAATTAGTCGGTCCATTGAGAAATGCCGGATTAATTCGAAGTGTTCGTGGTGCAAAAGGTGGTTACCAGTTAAGAGTACCATCTGAAGAGATAACAGCGGGGGATATTATTCGTTTATTAGAAGGTCCAATTACATTCGTTGAAAGTATTGATTCAGAACCACCTGCTCAAAAGCAACTTTGGATTAGAATGAGAGACGCAGTAAGAGATGTGCTAGATAACACATCATTAAAATATTTAGCAGAATATAAAGATACAAATAATCTAGATGGGTATATGTTCTATATCTAAATTATACAGAAGTATCATTTTACAGTAATGATATAATAATTTTGGAAAATATTTATTAATCTATGTTTGAGATGTTTATTTATTAAAATTAGTGGTACCTATAATATATACATCATTAAGGAGGTAATTTACATGGCAGACGAAAACAAAGTAGAACAAGCAAAAGGTAACGTGAAAGAAACATTAGGTAACGTTACTGATAATAAAGATTTAGAAAACGAAGGTAAAGAAGATAAAACTTCTGGTAAAGCTAAAGAATTTGTAGAAAATGCAAAAGATAAAGCTAATGATGTTATCGATAAATTTAAAAAATAACCTATAGTTTATGATTAATAAAGGAGAGATTTTAAATGGCGGAAAACTTTTTAGATAAAGCAAAAGAAGCTGCAAAAAATGTATCAGATAAATTAAAAGATACAGACAATGAAAAAGCAAAACAAGCATCTGAACAAATCGATAAATTCACTGGTGGCAGTGATAACGATAAAAAAGATGACAAAAATGACGATAAAAAATAATATTTGTTGTAAAAAATAGGATAATGAAGAGGGGTTAGGATAAAATAATGTCTTGACCCTTTTTATTTGCAATTAAATGTAATTAATTATAAATAATGCCTACTAAACATCGGATAAGAACTAGACTTAAGCTTTCCATTGTTTAGTAGGCATTAATTTTTATGATAGGTTGTGGCAATCTAGTATGAATAATTGCAAGTTTATATTTTGAAATTTAACTATGATGAATTTCAAAATATAAACACTTATTAATTAAAATTTTAAATTTATATTTCGTATATTCACTTACTTAACTACTATTTTGATGAATATTAAACATTGAATTGCGAAAAGTCTGGGCTTATTTAATAAATTATATCTCTTCGACAATTGTTTTGAGCTTTTTATAAGAATCTAACTGTGCGTCTTGATCATAAATATAACTAATTGCCATCAGTTCATCTATTTCACCGTGTTCTTTGATAAAGTCTTGAATTTTAGCTTTAACTGTCTCTTTAGACCCGATTAAGGATTGTTGCATTCTTTGTTTTGCAATTTCATATTCTGTAGGCGTTAAGAGCCCTTTTAAATCATCAGTTGGTGGTTGTACAGGTTGCATTCTACCTCTAGTGATGCTCACCATTACTTGTGCTTGCGTAGTTGCTAAGTATTCAGCTTGTTCATCTGTATCTGCAACAATTGCATTAAGGCAAACAATAACATAAGGTTTGTCTAATACGTCAGATGGCTCAAATAGTTCTTTATATATTTGAATAGCATCTTTCATTTGTTGCGGTGCAAAATGGCCAGCAAACACATATGGTAGACCTTTACGTGCGGCTAAATGCGCTGAATCTGTAGAAGAACCAAGTATATAAAGTGGTATTTGCTTATTAACAGCTGGATAGGCACGTACATATCCTTGTTGATTAGCTGGGCCAAAGTAAGTTGAAAGTTGTTCAACTTCTTCAGGGAATTCATAAACGCCGTTATGTTGATCTCTACGTAAAGCGCTAGCAGTCATCATGTCTGTTCCTGGAGCACGGCCTAATCCAAGGTCTACACGGTTTGGGAAAACAGTTCCCATTGTTCCGAATTGTTCTGCAACAACTAATGGTGCATGATTTGGTAACATAATACCACCAGAACCGACACGTATTTTTGAAGTGTGTTCTAGTGTGTGTTGAATTAATAAGGCAGTTGCCGAACTTACTAAATTAGGAGCGTTATGGTGTTCAGCTATCCAATAACGTTCGAATTCAAGTGCTTCTAAATCTTGCGCAAGTTTAACCATATCTTTGATTGCTGCTTGATCATCTTGACCTTCGCGGATTGGTACTAAGTTAAGCGCAGATAATTTTAAATTGTTCATTTTATATCGTAATCCTCCTTGAGCTTGTTAATACACAGTAGTATAACAGGCGATTAAAAACTTGCGTAAGAAATTGCTCATTGTTATACTTATATGAAAATAAAACGTTAGGTGGCTTAATTAAGACAATGGATAAATCTCATAAGAAATATACAAACCAATTAAATTTAAATAAAAATTATGGGATATGACCCTGTCTAAATTACGTGAAAATACTTAAGCAACAACATATAAAGTAATATATATAACACAATGAAGATATGTCATGTCCATAAAGTGGGGGAATTGATATGTCTTTTTATTATGAACAAAAACCATTTGAACAGTATGGACAAATACTGATTGATAAGGTGCTCATTGAGATAGAAGAAGGAGAACATGTTGCGTTTTTAGGAGACAATGGTGTTGGGAAATCAACACTCTTGCATGCGCTTAAGGATACTTATAGAGAAAGCGCATATTTAATGGAACAAGATATGACTGATTATTATGAGATGACAGCAATGGAATTTATCCTATTTCTAAAACCACAATTAGCTCAATTGAAAAAAGAGATACTAAATAATTATGAAAAAATAAGTGATTACGTTGCATTGGAAGGCTATGAATTTGAACAAGAAATCATTACGCAAGCAAAATTATTTGATTTAACGGAAATCGACTTAGATAAAAAGGTTGCGTCGCTTAGTGGAGGACAGCAAACACGTGTAGCGATACTAAAAGCATTTTTGTCAAAAAAATCGTTAATATTACTTGATGAACCTACTAATCATCTTGATATGACAATGCTAGATAATTTGATAACGAATATAAATAAATCTAAACAGACTATCGTTTTTGTATCGCATCACAGAGGATTCATCAATCAAACGGCATCACACATTTATCAAATAACACGTAATGGAACGAGAAAATTTCAAGGTAATTATGATCACTATAAACATGTTGTAGATTTGGCTCATCAATCACAAGTCAACGCTTATGAAAAACAACAAAAAGAAGTCAAAGCACTTGAAGCAACTATTAGACGAGTGAATGAATGGCATTCAACTTCACAACAATCAACTAGTGTGCGAGACCCAATACAACAAAAAAGGTTAAGCAAATTAGCTCAAAAAGCTAAAGTAAAGGAATCACAACTAAAACAAAAGGTTAATGAAAAGCAAATTGAAGCACCCAAAAATGATAATAGGGATTTTCATTTTAATGAGCAAACACGTTTGCGAAAGCGTAGCTTAATTAGATTTGAAAATGTTAGTATAACTATAAATCAACAAGAAATTTATACGAATGCTAACTTTGAAATGAAAAATAAAGAAAATATACTTTTAACGGGTCCGAATGGTAGTGGCAAATCATTATTTATCGCAATGATTAAACAAGACATAAAACCGAATAAAGGTGATATATATATTACGCCATCGCTTAAAATGGCTAGTTTTGACCAGCAAAATAACAACTTGAACTTTAACAGCAGCCCATTAGACATGGTGATGGCATTGGACAGTGTGACTCGTAGTGAAGCGCAAACGATTTTAGCTTCTTTTGATTTTAATAAGGAAAAAATTAATCAACCTATCGCATTTTTATCCATGGGCGAGAAAAGTAGATTGCAGTTTGTATTATTATATTTCTCAAACCCACATCTTCTTATTTTAGATGAACCAACCAATTATTTTGATATAGCTACGCAAGATTTAATATTAAAAATGATTGAAAGTTTTCAAGGTCAAGTACTTATCGTTACACATGATCAGTATTTACAATCAAAAATCACTGCTACGCACTGGCATATTAATGATAAGCGATTGCAAAATATGTCATTGAATAGTAAACAACCATCAGATATCAAAAACACTATGAAATTATTAGAGGATTTTAAAGATATTGATGAAAATGGTCATTTTGAAACAGACAACTAGAAAAATTAATTATATGGTGCTATCATTGGAACATTGATAAAATTTTAAGGAGTGTCAAGCATGGAAGTATATGCAGATTATGCTGCTACAACACCAGTTAAGCAAGAAGTAATTGATAAAATGATGGATATTTATTCTGTTCATTATGGTAATCCGTCTTCCATTCATAGTATAGGGAGAGATGCACGGAAGTATTTAGATGAAGCACGTCGTACAATTGCATCTTCTTTTAACGCAAAACCAAGTGAAGTAATTTTTACAAGTGGTGCGACAGAATCTAATAACACTGCTATTAAAGGAATGGCTTATGACCAGATGCACAGAGGAAAACATATTATCACTTCCAAAATTGAGCACCATTCTGTACTCCATGTATTTGAGCAACTAGAGAAAGAAGGTTTTGAAGTCACATATTTAGATGTTGATAAACAAGGCATAATAAACCTTCAACAATTAAAAAATGCTATTACAGAACAAACGATTTTAGTTTCAATCATGTTTGTTAATAATGAAGTAGGTACCGTCGAACCAATGTACGATATTGAAGAAATTGTTGGTAAATCTAATGCGCTGTTTCATGTTGATGCAGTACAAGCGATTGGTCATTTAGAAATAGATTTTCATGAATTTGCCATTGATGCAATGAGTATTACTGCACACAAATTTGGTGGTCCTAAAGGCGTTGGAATACTACTACTAAAAGAAGGCACTTCATTAAAATATCAACAATTAGGTGGAGAACAAGAGGCTAAACGTAGAGCTGGTACTGAAAATCTACCGCAAATTGTTGGATTAGCTGAAGCTGTTACACTTGCAAACCAATATAGAGACGAAAACAATGTCCATTTAATGAATCTTAAAAATACATTCTTAGTTTCATTACAAGAACGCTCAATCCCATTTGAATTAAATGGTTCTATGACAGATTCAACTGGCCACATTGTAAATTTATATTTACCATTTATAGATGTAGAAACAATGCTAACTTTATTAGATTTATCCAATATATATGTTTCATCAGGTTCAGCTTGTACTGCAGGGACTACAACACCATCACATGTATTACAAGCAATGTATGATGAAGAAGATAATCGAGCAAAACATTCGGTAAGGTTTAGTTTTAATGAACAAACAACTGAACAAGAAATAAAATATATAGCTACAGAAATTCATAAAATTTATCATAAATTTAAGGAGGACGTATAAGTGTCAAATAAAGATACACGAGTTGTTGTCGGGATGTCTGGTGGCGTAGATAGTTCCGTTACAGCACATTTGTTAAAAGAACAAGGTTATGATGTCATAGGTATATTCATGAAAAATTGGGATGATACTGATGAAAATGGCGTATGTACAGCTACTGAAGATTATAATGATGTCATCGCAGTATGCAATCAATTAGATATTCCATACTATGCAGTGAATTTTGAGAAAGAATACTGGGATAAAGTATTTACGTATTTCCTAGATGAATATAAAAAAGGACGTACGCCAAACCCTGATGTAATGTGCAATAAAGAGATTAAATTCAAAGCTTTTTTAGAACACGCATTAAAACTTGGTGCTGATTATGTTGCTACAGGTCATTATGCACGTGTGCGTCGTCACGAGGATGGACACGTTGAAATGTTAAGAGGCGTGGATAACAATAAAGATCAAACTTATTTCTTAAATCAATTATCACAAGATCAATTATCTCGTGTAATGTTCCCAATAGGTGATATCGATAAAAAAGAAGTACGTCGTATTGCTGAAGAACAAAATTTAGCAACTGCTAAAAAGAAAGATTCAACAGGTATTTGTTTTATTGGAGAACGTAATTTCAAAGAATTTCTTTCACAATATTTACCAGCACAATCTGGAGAAATGCGAACACTACAAGGTGAAAAAATCGGTACGCATGCTGGACTAATGTATTATACAATCGGGCAACGTCATGGTCTAGGTATTGGTGGAGACGGTGATCCATGGTTTGTAGTTGGTAAAAACTTAAACGATAACGTATTATATGTTGAACAAGGTTTCCACCATGAAGCATTGTACAGTGATTACTTGATTGCATCAGATATCTCATTTGTAAACGATGTCGACTTAGAAAACGGATTTGAATGTACTGCAAAATTCAGATACCGTCAAAAAGATACCAAAGTATTTGTACAAAAAGAGAATAATAATGCAATTCGTGTAGTATTCGATGAACCAGTTCGTGCGATTACGCCTGGTCAATCTGTTGTACTTTATGATGGCGATGTCTGTCTTGGTGGTGCTACAATTGATGATGTTTTCAAAGAATCTGGACAATTAAGTTACGTTTTATAAACCAAAAGATGAAGTATTATTTAGAAATCGTTAGTAGACTATATAATATAGTATCTAGCGATTTCTTTTTTTAAAATTAATATTTCAAAAAAATGAGTAAATGTTATAATTAATAGTCAGAAAAGAGGGTTAAAGTTGAATCAAGAGCAAATATATAAATTAATCAAACAGGGTAATTTTGAAGAAGCACTTAAAGCACTATTTGAAAATATAGAAGCTAGTCCAAAAGAAGTTGAAAATTACATAAATGCTGGAATATTATTGGCTGAAGCGGGAGAAGTAGAAAAAGCTGAAAAATTCTTTCAAAGAGCAATCACTTTAGATCCGGAAAATGGTGCAATTTATTATAATTTAGGTAATGTATATTACAATGAAGGTCGTTTTAATGAAGCGATAAAATTATACCAACAAGCGCTAAAATTTAACGTTGATAAAGTTGATACAAATTACATGATTGGAATGTCTTTCAATCAACTAGAAGCATTTAACGAAGCTTTACCATTCCTAATGACTGCAGCGGAACAAGATGACCGTGATGATGCTGAGGTACAATTCCAATACGGACTTGTGTTATGTCATTTAGAGATGTTTGAACAAGCTATTGACCAGTTAAACCGAGTATTAGTACTCGATAAAAAACATGCAGATGCTCTTTATAATTTAGGTTTAGCGACTTATATGCAAACAGAAAATACTGACGAAGCTATTCGCCACTTTGAAGCGGCTGTCGATGCCAATCCAGATCATGTCATGAGCCATCATGCTATTAAAACTTTTAAATCTATCGCAGAGGAGGAATAACTTATGGAAAACCCTACACTATTTAACAATTCAATGATTAAAGGGACCGTTGACGCGATTTTGTTTCAAAATAAAGAAAATTTTTATACGGTTTTAAAAGTTGATACGATTGAATCCAACGAGACATTTG
Source organism: Staphylococcus sp. KG4-3 (assembly GCF_033597815.2). Taxonomy (NCBI): domain Bacteria; kingdom Bacillati; phylum Bacillota; class Bacilli; order Caryophanales; family Staphylococcaceae; genus Staphylococcus; species Staphylococcus halotolerans. Next base: position 1,621,820 of record NZ_CP166245.1, on the reverse strand, counting down.
ATTCAATGCCTACAATTGTAGGGTTTTTTCCAGATATTGCTGAAGGTGACGTTTATACATTTAAAGGCCAAGTAGTTACGCATGCGAAATATGGGAAACAATTAAAGGCTGAAACATTTGAAAAAGAGTTACCACAAACAAAAGAAGCAATTATAAGTTATTTATCCAGTGACCTTTTTAAAGGAATAGGTAAAAAAACAGCACAAAGTATTGTAAATAAATTAGGTGAAAATGCAATTAGCGACATATTAAATGATCCAACTGTATTAGAAAAAGTACCTAGCTTACCTAAAAAGAAACAAAAACAAATTGCTGAACAAATTGCAAGTAATCAAGAAACAGAACAAATTATTATTCGTCTTCATGATTTAGGTTTTGGGCCAAAGCTAGCAATGGCTATATACCAAGCATATTTAGGCGAAACACTCAATGTAGTTGAAAACAAGCCTTATCAACTTGTATATGACGTCAAAGGTATCGGCTTTAATAAGGCGGACACTTTAGCACGTAATGTAGGCATTCAATTTAATGATTCAGAACGTCTTAAAGCAGGTTTACTTTACGTGCTAGAAGAAGAATGCATAAAACAAGGCCATACATATTTACCAACTAATAATGTACTAGAGATGACTCAAGATATGTTATCACAACCGCCAGCTGAATTAATAGAAACACAGCAACTTGAGCAAGTTTTACAGGATTTAGTAAATGACACTAAATTAATCCAGCAAGAAAATGAAGTCGCTATTCCAAGTCTGTATTACTCAGAACTGAAAAGCGTACAAAATTTATACCGTAATTTTACTTATACAAACAAACTTAAAGAAATAGAGCAATCTGATTTACTGCTTGAAATCGGTGAAATTGAAGATCGCAATAAAGTGACTTATGCAGATTCGCAAAGAGAAGCCTTACAAACAGCGATTAACTCTAAAATAATGTTGCTGACAGGTGGTCCAGGTACAGGAAAAACTACTGTTATTAAAGGAATTGTTGAACTGTATGCAGAGTTGCATGGTTTATCCTTAGATTATGACGATTATCAAAATGATGATTATCCAGTAGTTTTAGGCGCGCCAACCGGAAGAGCATCGAAGCGTTTATCAGAGTCAACTGGTTTGGAGGCTATGACGATACATCGTCTAATAGGTTGGAATCAAGATACGCAACCAGAAGATATATTAGATAATGAAATTTCTGCAAAACTTATCATAATTGATGAAATGTCAATGGTTGATACATGGTTATTTCATCAATTTTTAAGTGCTGTACCTATCGATGCGCAAGTTATACTAGTCGGGGATGAGGATCAATTGCCATCTGTTGGACCTGGTCAAGTATTTAAGGATTTAATTGACTCGAAAATGATTCCTCGTGTGAATTTAACTGAAGTTTACCGTCAACAAGATGGTTCAAGTATTATTGAATTAGCGCACAGGATGAAGCTAGGAGAAAAGATTGATATTACACAACGATTTCATGATCGTAATTTTATAAACTGTACAACAGAACAGATACCCTCTGTTGTTGAAAAAGTAGTATCAAGTGCAGTGAATAAAGGTTATGATATGAGTGATATTCAAGTATTAGCTCCGATGTATAAAGGATCTGCAGGTATAAAGAAACTAAATACAGTATTACAAGATATCTTGAATCCTAAAGAACAGGATACTCGAGAAATTGAGTTTGGCGACATTGTTTTTAGAAAAGGTGATAAGGTATTACAACTTGTTAACCGACCAAGCGATAATATATTTAATGGTGATATTGGAGTTATTGTAGGTATCTTCTGGGCTAAAGAAAATGCGTTAAACAAAGATGTTTTGGTAGTTGATTTTGAAGGTAACGAGATTACGTTTGTTCGGCAAGATTTAATGGAATTAACACACGCTTATTGTACATCAATTCATAAGTCACAAGGTTCAGAATTTCCAATCGTTATTATGCCAATGGTTAAACAGTACTTTAGAATGCTTCAAAAACCTATATTATATACAGGTTTAACCCGTGCCAAACAGTCACTTGTGTTCTTAGGAGACCCACAAGCATTCGATATTGGCCTAAAGACTCATGGCCAAGTGAGAATGACACAATTGTGTGTGTTTCTTAAAGCGTATTTTAATAATGATGAAGAAACTGAAAGTGCTGATGTCAGTAAATCCTTTGATTCAGATATTATATTGTCTGAAGAAAATATATTTAAAATAAATCCAATGATTAATATGGGGGAATTTTCCCCGTATGACTTCGTTGAAGATTGACATTGTTGTTGAAAATAAATACAATATAAATAACTTCGCATGAAGATAAGTAAACTATGTTTTATATCCAGAGATGTACTGCTTGGTGAAAAGTACAATGAATATAGTTGAAAGCTACTTTGTGTCAGTAAGCATAATAACTAATTGAGTGATAAGTGTATGTTAGTAAATTTGTTAAGACCGTTGAATTGCATAATTTTAACAATGAAGTCTATAAAGATTTACTGATGCTTATAACTAGGGTGGTACCGCGAAACGTTCGTCCCTTTTATGAGGATGGGCGTTTTTTATTTTCATTTTTTATGAATTACTGTTATAACTTGAGTTGAGATGGAGGAAATTTAAGGTATGAAAAACTTAAAGGCAAGTGAAATTAGACAAAATTTTATCGATTATTTTGTAGAACAAGGTCATATGGTTGAACCATCAGCACCGTTAGTTCCAATTGATGATGATTCTTTACTATGGATTAATTCTGGCGTAGCAACGTTAAAAAAATATTTTGATGGAAGAGAAACGCCAAGAAAACCACGTATTGTGAATTCACAAAAAGCAATTAGAACAAATGACATTGAAAACGTAGGGTTTACTGCACGTCATCATACATTTTTTGAAATGTTAGGTAATTTCTCAATTGGTAATTATTTTAAAAAAGAAGCAATTGAATTTGCATGGGAATTTTTAACTAGTGAGAAATGGATGGCAATGGACCCTAAAATGTTGTATGTGACTGTTCATCCAGAAGATATTGAAGCGTATCGTATATGGAACGAGGATATTGGCTTAGAAGAAAGTAGAATTATTAGAATTGAAGGAAATTTCTGGGACATTGGTGAAGGTCCTTCCGGTCCTAATACAGAAATTTTCTATGACCGTGGAGATAGTTATGGTAAAGATGATCCAGCTGAAGAAATGTATCCAGGTGGAGAAAATGAGCGTTTCCTTGAAGTGTGGAATTTAGTTTTTAGTGAATTCAATCATAATAAAGACCACACATATACACCACTCCCTAATAAAAATATTGATACAGGTATGGGATTAGAAAGAATGGCATCATTAGCTCAAAATGTACGTACAAATTATGAAACAGATTTATTCATGCCAATAATCCGTGAAGTAGAAACACTATCAGGGAAAAAATATTTAGAAAAAGATGCATATGATGTTGCATTTAAAGTTATATCAGATCATATTCGTACGATTGCATTTGCAATTGCTGATGGTGCATTACCAGCTAACGAGGGTCGTGGTTATGTATTACGTCGCTTGTTACGTCGTGCTGTAAGATTTAGCCAATCTTTAGATATCAATGAACCATTTATGTATCAATTAGTTGATATAGTTGCTGATATTATGGAACCGTATTATCCAAACGTAAAAGAAAAGTCTGATTTTATTAAACGTGTAATCAAATCTGAAGAAGAACGTTTTCACGAGACATTAGAAGAAGGGCTCACTATTTTAAATAATCTTGTAGCTCAAGCAAAAAACCAATCTAATGAAATTAGTGGTAAAGATGCTTTTAAACTGTATGATACTTACGGCTTCCCTGTAGAACTAACTGAAGAGATTGCAACACAAGAAAATTTATCAGTAGATATGGCTACATTTGAGTCTGAAATGCAGCAACAAAGAGATAGAGCTAGACAAGCAAGACAAAATTCACAATCAATGCAAGTGCAAAGTGAAGTATTGAAGAAAATTACGACTGAAAGTAAGTTTGTTGGTTATGATGTGATGGACAGAGCAACTACAATAACTGATATCATTCATAATGGCGAATTAGTTGATACTGCAGAAGCTGGTGAGATTGTTTATTTCATCCTTAAAGAGACGCCGTTTTATGCAGTAAGTGGTGGTCAAGTTGCCGATGAAGGTAAAGTAAGTAATGAAAACTTTGAAATTGCAGTAACTGAAGTTACGAAAGCACCTAATGGTCAAAACTTACACAAAGGTGAGATTCAATTTGGTACAGTAAAAACAAATACAGAAGTGTCTGCAAGTGTTAACCATAAAGATCGTAGTGCAATTAAGAAAAACCACAGTGCAACACATTTATTACATGCAGCATTAAAAGAAGTGTTAGGCGAACACGTTAATCAAGCTGGCTCATTGGTTGAAGCAGATCGTTTAAGATTTGATTTTTCACATTTCGGCCCTATGACTCAAGAAGAAATTGATCAAGTGGAACGCAGAGTTAATGAAGAAATATGGAACAGCATTGAAGTTAACATCCAAGAAATGCCTATAGAAGAAGCTAAACAAATTGGTGCAATGGCATTATTTGGTGAGAAATACGGTGATGTAGTTAGAGTAGTAAATATGGCACCATTCTCAATTGAGTTGTGTGGCGGTATTCATGTTAATAACACTTCTGAAATTGGTCTATTTAAAATCGTAAGTGAATCAGGAACTGGTGCTGGAGTTAGACGAATAGAAGCTTTAACTGGTAAATCAGCTTTTCTATATTTAGAAACGATACAAACGCAATTTAATGCTGTTAAAACTCAAGTAAAAGTTAAAACAGATGACCAAGTATTAGATAAAGTAATACAAATGCAAACAGAAGAAAAAGAATTAGTGAAACAACTAGAACAAAAAAATAAAGAAGTTACTTCACTGAAAATGGGTGATCTTACAAACCAAGTTGAAGAAATTAATGGTTTGAAATTCCTTGCTGCCGAAGTTGAAGTGCCTAACGCCAAAGCTATACGTGAAACGATGGACGATTTTAAATCAAAACTACAAGACACAGTAATTGTACTAATTAGTAATGTAGATGGTAAAGTATCGTTAGTAGCAACTGTACCAAAAGCGTTTACTGATAAAGTAAAAGCTGGTGATATTATTAAAAATATGGCACCAATTGTAGGTGGTAAAGGTGGAGGTCGCCCAGACATGGCTCAAGGTGGCGGAACTCAGCCGGAAAACATAACAGAAGCATTACGATTTATTAAAGATTACATTAAATCGCTATAACTTCAAGTCATTCTCATGTAGAATGAGAATAAGAACTTTTTTATCTCGATACAAAAGGAGTGTTGTATATGGAAAATTTTGATAAAACAATGAAATTTAATTATGATGAAATTCCAAAAGAAGATGTCAAAACAGTGTTACAAAATGTCTATAATACGTTGAAAGAAAAAGGATATAATCCAGTAAATCAAATCGTAGGTTATTTACTCTCAGGTGATCCTGCCTATATTCCACGTCATAATGAAGCTAGAAATCAAATACGTCGCATTGATCGTGATGACATTATGGAAGAATTAGTTTCTAGTTACTTACAAGAGAAAACTAACTAATTTATGTTAAAACATAAAATAATTGGTTTAGATGTAGGTAGTAAAACTGTTGGCATTGCAATAAGTGATCTTATGGGTTGGACAGCCCAAGGATTAGATACACTCCGTATAGACGAAGAAAAAAATGAATTAGGTATAAATCAACTTGTAGATATTATACAAAAAGAGAAAGTTGGTACCGTAATTATCGGATTACCAAAAAATATGAACAATTCTATTGGATTTCGAGGCGAGGCTTCGTTACAATACAAGGAGCAACTTCAAGAAGCACTGCCATCATTAGAGATAATCATGTGGGATGAACGCTTAAGCACTATGGCTGCAGAACGTTCACTGCTTGAAGCAGATGTTTCTAGACAGAAACGAAAAAAAGTAATTGATAAAATGGCTGCGGTTTTTATATTGCAAGGCTATTTAGACTCATTACAATAAAAAGGAGCGTTTAATTATGACCGAACACAATCACGATTCTCAATTAGAAATTAACAACGAAGAGGAATTACTTACTCTATACGATGAGGAAGGTAATGAAGTCTTATATCGTAAAGTATTAGAATTCTTCCACCCAGAATTTAAAAAAGAATATGTGATTCTTGCTGAAGAAGGCGCAGAATCTGATGATGATGATTTAATAGAATTGGTACCAATGATTAATGAACCAGATGAAAATGGTGAAGGTGGTAAATTCTTACCTGTAGAAACAGATGAAGAGTGGGACATGATTGAAGAAGTGGTTAATACTGAAATGGACGATCATGATCACGACCACGAATAATAGATAGTAATTAAAATGCGAAAAGCATAAGAGTTTGGGGTTAAAATACCTATTCTCAAAATAAGAGGGCTAACCCATTAGGGATTAGCTCTCTTTTATATTTAAAATCTTATAAGTTTGAACACATCTAGTTCCTTTGGATAAGATTTTGAGCTTATGGTCGATACTATAATCCTCATAGTTATATTTCTCAGTTATTAGTACGTCAGTAGAATATGCAATTTTATGCAAAGAAATACGTTGTTCTATACCGTGAAATTTCTATATTATAACATTAAAGCGAGGCGTTTTTTGTAATCATGTTTATGACATGATTCTAATTTTATTATCAATGGAAAATACAATACTAAATACTATGAAAAATAGATAAAACAATGACATGTATTATAATTCTATTTTTTAATTTGGTATTCACTGTGACTTTACACTTATATTATCTATGTGTTTGTGATAAAATATATAAAGTTAAATTTGTGCGTACATACATAAAAGAAAAAATTTTATACTGAATCACAATTAAAATAAATACGCATATTGAATTTAGGATTTAATATTTTGTTTAAATTATTTAATCAGTCACTAAATGGCTGATTTATTTTATTGCTTGAATCCAAAGTATGATTTTACAACAAAGGAAGTTATGAAGAAATGGATAATAATCAATCCTATTTATTAAATTTACACAAGCAAACAGATGAAAATATAGAAACTCTAAGAACGTTTGCAGAGAAAAATAATGTCCCAATTGTAGATAGACTGACGCTTGAGATGATAAAACAAGTAATCAGATTACATAAATCAACAAACATATTAGAAATTGGTACTGCCATTGGCTATAGCGCAATGCAATTTGCTTCGATATCTAAAGAAATTCAAGTGACAACAATAGAACGTGATGAAGAAATGATAAATAAAGCAAAAGAAAATATAGAATTATATGGATTTAATAACCAAGTAAATATAATAGAAGGCAACGCGTTAGAACAGTTCAATAAGGTGAACGGTCAAACATACGATATGATATTTATTGATGCTGCAAAAGCACAATCAAAGAAATTTTTTGAACTTTATACGCCTATCTTAAAAGATGGCGGTGTTGTTATTACAGATAATGTTTTATACCACGGTTTTGTTTCGGATATATCTGTGGTACGCACACGTAATGTACGTCAAATGGTTAAAAAAGTAATAGAGTATAACGAATGGTTAATTAATCATGAAGGCTATACAACTAATTTTTTAAACATAGATGATGGTTTAGCAATTTCAATTAAAGGAGAATCACAATGACAGAATTATTAGTTACACCCAAATCTGTTAAACATATTGAAGTGTTGATTGAAAAAGGCGCTGATGCGTTTGTGATAGGCGAGCAGAAATTTGGATTGAGGCTTGCTGGTGATTTTAATAGAGAGGCTATGCGAGAAGCTGTAAATTTGGCACACAGTAATGATAAAAAGGTTTATGCAGCTGTGAATGGGCTTTTTCACAACTATCATTTAAATGCCGTTGAATCCTATATAGAATTTTTGCACGAAATTAAAGTAGATCGTATTATTTTTGGTGATCCGGCTGTAATTATGTTTGTTAAAAATCAGGATAATCCAATTCCACTAAATTGGGATGCGGAAACGTTAGTGACAAATTATTTTCAGTGCAATTACTGGGGGAAAAAGGCGCCAAACGTGCTCAATTAGCAAGAGAGTTGAATTTAGAAGAAATACTAAATATAAAAGCTAATGCAAATGTGGAAATTGAAGTACAAGTACATGGTATGACATGCATGTTTCAATCTAAGCGCATGTTGTTAGGCAATTATTACACATTTCAAGAACGCCAATTAAAGATTGAGCGTAATCTAGTAGCTGATGAATTATTATTATATGACGAAGAACGTGATAACAAATATCCAGTCTTCGAAGATTATAATGGCACACATATTATGTCTCCGCATGATATATGTTTAATAGAAGAATTAGAACCATTATTAGAGGCTGGTATAGATGCATTGAAAATAGATGGCGTGTTACAGTCAGAAGAATATATAAATGTATGTACTGAACAATATAGAGAAGCCATTGATTTATATAATGAAGATCCTGAAGCTTATGACGACGAAAAATTTATGCTTGTTGATCCAATTGAAGCAATACAACCAGAACATCGTCCATTTGATGAAGGATTCTTATATAAACAAACGGTATATTAATGGAGGTTGAACAGTGGAAATTTTAGAAGAAATTAATATTCAACATATACCTAAAATAAAAAAGCCTGAACTTCTTGCACCAGCTGGCAATTTAGAAAAACTGAAAATCGCCGTACATTATGGTGCAGATGCCGTTTTCTTGGGTGGACAAGCATATGGTTTGAGATCAAACGCCGATAATTTTACATTAGCAGAAATAAAAGAAGGCGTTGAATTTGCCAAACGATATAATGCTAAAATTTATGTTACTACAAACATAATCGCTCATGATGAAAACATGGAAGGTCTAGATGACTATTTACGTGACTTAGCATTGGCAGGTGTTACAGGAATCATTGTTGCAGACCCGTTAATTATTGAGACTTGTAAAAGTGTTGCGCCAGAACTAGAAATTCATCTATCTACACAACAATCTCTTTCAAATTATAAAGCGGTTGAATTTTGGAAAGACGAAGGTCTAGACAGAGTTGTTTTAGCACGTGAAACCGGTGCAATGGAAATGAAAGAAATGAAAGAGCAAGTAGACATCGAGATTGAATCATTTATACATGGAGCTATGTGTATTGCTTATTCAGGTAGATGTACTTTAAGTAATCATATGACTGCAAGAGATTCAAACAGAGGTGGTTGTTGTCAAAGTTGCCGCTGGGATTATGATTTACTGCAAGTGGAAGCTGACGGAGAATTAGACTTATATTATGGAGATGAGGAAGTCACACCATTTGCAATGAGCCCGAAAGATTTAAAATTAATAGAATCTATTCCAAATATGATGGATATTGGTGTTGATTCATTGAAAATAGAAGGGCGTATGAAATCAATTCACTATATTGCTACAGTTGTTTCTGTTTATAGAAAAGTGATTGATGCTTATGCCGAGGATCCTCAAAATTTCAAAATCAAACCAGAATGGTTGATAGAATTAGATAAATGTGCCAACAGAGATACTGCTTCCGCTTTTATAGAAGGTACACCTGGTTATGAAGAGCAGATGTTTGGGCATCAGAATAAGAAAAATTCAGCTTATGACTTCTGTGGATTAGTATTAGATTATGATGAGAAAACTAAGATTGCAACGATTCAACAACGAAATAAATTTGAGCCTGGACAAGAAATAGAATTTTTCGGCCCAGAAATTGAGACTTTTCGACAAGTTGTAGAGACAATTTATGACGAAGAGGGTAATGAACTTGATGCTGCCCGTCACCCATTACAAATTGTGCAAATTAAAGTTAATCATCCAATTTATGCAAATAACATGATGAGAAAGGAAATTGGATAATGAAAAGTACAACAATAATCGGTATAGCTGGTGGGTCTGGATCAGGTAAAACATCAGTCACAAATGAAATTATGAAAAATTTAGAAGGTCATAGTGTTGCACTATTGGCTCAAGACTATTATTATAAAGACCAATCGCATTTAACTTTTGATGAACGTTTGGAAACCAATTATGACCATCCCTTCGCTTTTGATAATGACTTGTTAATTGAAAATTTAACCGACCTACGAAATGGTAAACAGGTTGAAGTGCCAACATACGATTATACTAATCATACAAGAAGTGAGGAAACGATTGCATTTGAGCCAAAAGATGTTATTATCGTAGAAGGTATATTTGCGCTTGAAAACAAAACATTAAGAGATTTAATGGATGTAAAAATTTATGTCGATACAGATGCTGATTTACGCATATTAAGACGTCTTCTTAGAGACACTGAAGAAAGAGGACGTACAATGGATTCTGTAATCAATCAATATCTAAATGTAGTTCGACCAATGCACAATCAATTTATAGAACCTACAAAAAGATACGCAGATATTATTATTCCAGAAGGTGGAAGTAATAAAGTAGCAATCGATATAATGACAACTAAGATTCAAACTTTAGTAAGTAAACAATAGTATTTATATGTAAAGGAAGATGACATAATGGAAAATCAAAAACAATATCCAATGACTCAAGAAGGATTTGAAAAGTTAGAAAACGAACTTGAAGAGTTAAAAACAGTTAAGCGACCTGAAGTCGTGGAAAAAATTAAAGTTGCGCGTTCTTTCGGAGATTTATCAGAGAACTCAGAGTATGATGCCGCTAAAGATGAGCAAGGTTTTATTGAACAAGATATCCAACGTGTAGAACATATGTTGCGTAATGCACTTATTATTGAAGATAATGGTGATAATAACCAAGTGCAATTAGGTAAAACTGTAACTTTTGTAGAACTACCTGGTGATGAAGAAGAAGAATATCAAATTGTCGGTTCTGCAGAATCTGATGCATTTAAAGGAAAAATCTCTAACGAATCACCAATGGCAAAAAGCTTGATTGGGAAAAAATTAGATGATGAAGTACGTGTACCATTACCAAATGGTGGAGAAATCAACGTGAAAATTGTTAATATTAAATAATATAATTAAGTACCCCCTAGTAGTGTTCGTACTGCTAGGGGGTACTTAAAATATATTGTAGTATTTCTATACTTATGGATTGTATTTAAAAAACGTTAAAAGTTATTTTATAGTGTATTTATAAAAAATGACTCTACTTAATAATTAAATATTAAGGTTTTTATGTATTTGCATTTATTATTATTGTTGATAATTATTTACTATTAAACAGAAAAATAAAATGAATGATATAATGATATTGTTGATCACGTAATTAAGTTTTTATTTAAAATTAATTGTAGAAAGTATAAAGGGGGATACGTTTCTGGACTATAAATTAATAAATGAACAAACTATTATGATTTATTTCGAAGCTCAAATAAATCATGAGATTTTTAATAAAGTTCAACAGATTAGACAGTATATTATAAATCAAAAACATCCTGCTATTATAGATATTGTACCGAGTTATAGAGCAATTATGCTTAGTATTGATATCGCCCAATGTGATGTTAACCAATTAGTTGAAGAACTTAAATTGGATCAATCAGACAATAAATTGGAAGCGCATACAAGAGGAGAAGCTAAGCAAATCAATATCCCTGTCTTTTACGGCGGAGAATATGGTCAAGACCTTAATGAAGTTGCTTCATATAATAATTTATCAGAAGAAGAAGTTGTACAATTACACACAGAAAATACATATTTAATATACATGCTTGGCTTTATGCCTGGTTTTCCATTTTTAGGAGGTTTGAATCCACAATTACATACTCCAAGAAGGCAAGAACCAAGAACAAGTATACCTGCCGGTTCAGTTGGTATTGCTAATAATCAAACTGGTTTATATCCAATGGAATCGCCTGGGGGATGGCAGATAATTGGTCGTACACCAATTCGAGTATTCGATATCAATCGCTCTCCAATGTGCTTGTATAATTCAGGAGATACAATTAAGTTTTATTCTATTGATGAAGAAACGTTTAAGCATATACAACAGTCACAACTACAAGATGATTTCGAAATTTCAAAGTGGGTGAATATATAGTATGAGTATTAAAATATTAAATCCTGGCTTATTTAGTACAGTTCAAGACTTAGGTAGAGTTGGTTATCAAGATCAAGGTTTCTCAACAGCTGGGGCTCTAGATACTTACGCTTTAAGAATAGGGTATACATTAATAGGTAATGATGGACCGGCCATTGAATTCACTATAATTGGGCCGACAATACAATTTCTAAAGGATAATACATTTGTGTTAACAGGTGGGCTTTTTGAAGCGACATTAAACGATCAAGCTATCTCTCACCAAACAGTTATTTTTGTTAAGAAGGGTGATGAATTAAAAATAGGCACAGTTGTTGATGGTGCAAGAGGATATATATTGTTCGGAAAACCACTTGAAATATCAAAAGTAGCTAATAGTTATTCAACACACACCAGAAGTAAGATAGGTGGCTATCATGGCAGAGCGTTAAAGTCTTCTGATGTAATCACATGTCGACAAAATAATATGTACACAGAACGTATAGGTTTGAGTTGTCCAGTTGAGGCGTTAAACCAAGAATTAATTCAGATAATTGAAGGCCCTCAAATAGATAGCTTTAGTGATGAAGGTAAACAAAAGTTAGTAAGCGGAGACTTTGAAATTTCAGAAAAATCTGACCGCATGGGTTTTCGTTTACAAGGCGAAAAAATTGCACCAATGGAATCTGCAGATATTATTTCTGAACCTGTAGCTTTAGGTAGTATACAAGTTCCAAATGATGGTAATCCTATTATTTTATTAAATGATAAGCAAACGGTTGGTGGCTATACTAAAATCGCAACAGTGTGTGCTGCCGATTTATCGATACTTGCACAGAAAAAACCTAATGAAAAGATTAAGTTTGAATGGATTACGGTAGCAACAGCTACAGAAAAGCTAAAGCGAAAAGAGCAAGAGCTTAATGAAAAGCAAAATCAAATATTAAAAGCACCTATTTTCGATTTGTCTCAATTGAGAAAGACTTCAAATCGAATTAATAAATTACTTAAAGGAGAATAATAATGAATTTAGAAAAAGTAGAACAATTAATTAAATTAGTTAAATCAAATGAAGTTAAGAAATTCACTTATAAAGATTTTGAACATGAAATATCAATAGATTTCACAGAAGGTGTAGCTAATAATGTTGTTTCAAATCAACCATCGAATCAGTCAAGCGAAGCATATTCAAACGATACATCTAATGGTGAAACAAATGAATCAAGTTATCAATCAGTCAAATCGCCTATGGTCGGGACATTTTTCTTACAAGATGAGAAAGAGTTAACCAATCCAATAGTAAAGGTTGGTGACGAAATTAAAAAAGGAGATACGATTGGTTACATAGAAGCGATGAAAGTTTTAAATGAGGTAGTAAGTGACGTTTCTGGTGTGGTTGATGAAATTCTTGTCGAGCATGGCTCTAATGTTGAATATAATCAACAGATTATAAGAGTGAAATAAGTTTGAAAAAGGGGTGTTCGTATGTATCGTTGTTTAATCGCAAACAGAGGAGAAATTGCAGTAAGAATTATTCGAGCTTGTAGAGAACTAGGTATTGAAACGGTTGCAATATATGCTCTAGGGGACGAAAAAAGTTTACATGTCAGTTTAGCGGATCAAGCAGTTTGTATTGGTGACGCTAACCCATTAGAAAGTTATTTAAACCAAGATAGAGTTATAAGCGCAGCTAAAATTACAGGCGCGGATGCGATTCATCCTGGGTATGGATTTTTATCAGAAAGTTCGTCTTTTGCACGAAAAGTAGAAGATAATGATATCTACTTTATAGGCCCTACGCAAAAAACAATGGAAATGATGGGGGATAAAATTACTGCAAGGCAAACTGTAGATAATGCAGGCGTACCAATTATTCCAGGATCGACTAAAGCTGTAGAATCAATTGGTGAAGTGCAAAACATTGCACAAGAAATTGGCTATCCACTTGTGTTGAAAGCTGCTAGTGGTGGTGGCGGTAAAGGAATTAGAATTGTTAAAATTGAAGATATGCTTGCTAAATCTTTTAAAGAGGCAAAAAGCGAAGGAAAAAAATATTTTGATGATGATCGTATTTATGTAGAAGCCTTTATACCAGTTGCAAAACATGTTGAAGTTCAAGTGATAGGCGATGGGAACGAAAATTACATACATTTAGGCGAAAGAGATTGTTCAGTACAAAGAAAAAATCAGAAGTTGATCGAAGAATCACCGTGTGCAGCTATAACTGATGAAATGAGAGAATCTATGTGTTTAGATGCAGTTAAGGTTGCAAAAGCTTCAAATTATAGGAGCGCAGGCACAATAGAATATTTAGTTACTAAAGATGCATACTATTTCATTGAGATGAATGCGCGTATTCAAGTAGAGCATACTGTAACTGAAATGAGAGCTAATCGCGATTTGTTACAAGCGCAACTTTATTTGATGCAACGTGGTACGTTACCATTTAATCAAGAAGATATTATTTTTGATGGTCACGTAATAGAAGCAAGAATTAATGCTGAAAACCCAGAAAGACAATTTCAACCTTCACTAGGTACAGTCCAATCGTTACATTTACCACAAGGTTTTAATATTCGTGTGGACAGTTTGTTATATCATGGGTACACAGTTTCCCCTAATTATGATTCGTTGGTTGCTAAGGTTATTGTTAAATCATCGACTCGCCAATTAGCAATTAAGAAATTGAAAGTAGTACTTGATGAAATGGTTATAGATGGATTTACAACCACCGCAGATTTTCTATATGCTGTATTATCATATCCTTTATATGCGGAAGGAAATGCTGAAGAAGTAGATATCAAGTTTTTAGATAGGCATCAAATTATTAAGGAGGAAACAAAATGAAAGTGGATTTAAATTGCGATTTAGGTGAAGCATTTGGTAATTATTCTTTTGGTGGCGACAAAGATATTATCCCACTCGTTACATCAGCAAATATTGCTTGTGGTTTTCATGCTGGTGATCAACATGTTATGAATCAAACGATTGCACTCGCAAAAAAACATGATATTGGAATTGGTGCACATCCAGGTTTACCGGACTTGCAAGGGTTTGGTCGCAGAAATATGGATATTACACCGAATGAGATTTACGATATTGTAGTTTATCAACTTGGTGCACTTTCAGGATTTTGTAAAATACATGATGTTTCATTGAATCATGTCAAACCTCATGGAGCGCTATATCAAATGGGAGCAAGAGATAAAGCAATTGCACAAGCAATTGCGCAAGCAGTTTATGACTTTGATGAATCACTGATATTTGTTGGACTATCAAATACATTGCTTATATCTGAAGCTAAATCAGTAGGGTTAACAACTGCTTCAGAAGTGTTTGCTGACAGACGCTATGAAGATGATGGACAGCTTGTAAGTAGGAAAGATGCCAATGCACTTATTACAGATACAAATGAAGCTATCGAACAAGTTATAAATATGGTAAAATCACAAAAAGTTATTACCAAAAATAACAATACAATAGGTATAGAAGCTGATACTATTTGCGTACATGGAGATGGTGCGCATGCGCTTGAATTTGTATCGCAAATAAGAGAAAGATTATCGAAAGAAGGTATTTCTATTTCAAGGCTGGAGGGCTAAATTATGGGGGAAAGATTAAAGTCAGATGAGCAAGAATTTAAGTTTACTAAGAACCACAAAAGACTACTATTAGGGTCAGTATTTTTAATGGCGACATCTGCAATAGGGCCAGCATTTTTAACACAAACTGCTGTTTTTACTGCACAATTTGCATCAAGTTTTGCGTTTGCAATTTTGTTATCAATAATTATTGACATAGGTGCACAAATCAATATTTGGCGTGTATTAGTTGTAACTGGAAAACGAGGACAAGAAATAGCTAATGAAATATTCAATGGGCTAGGAACATTTATTTCTATTCTTATCGCAATAGGCGGTCTCGCATTTAACATTGGTAATATTGCTGGTGCTGGACTAGGCCTAAATGCCATATTTGGATTAGACGTTAAAATTGGTGCAGCAATTACCGCCGTCTTATCAATTGGTATTTTTATTAGTAAAAGCGGACAGAAAATAATGGATGTAGTTACAATGTTCTTAGGCGTATTGATGATTATTGTAGTAGCATTTGTTATGTTCAAAGCTAATCCACCTTATGCTGAAGCGGCCAAACATATAGTGATGCCTGAGCAACCACTTGCACTAGTCTTGCCTATAATTACTTTAGTCGGTGGTACGGTTGGTGGTTATATTACTTTTGCAGGAGCACATAGAATATTAGACTCAGGCATTCAAGGGAAGGCATACTTACCATTTGTAAATAAAGCAGCCATCTCAGGTATTTTAACAACAGGTGTTTTAAGAACATTGCTATTCTTAGCAGTACTAGGTGTAGTAGTTACAGGCGTAACATTAAACTCAGAAAACCCACCAGCTTCTGTGTTTGAACATGTTCTAGGACCGATAGGACGTAATATTTTTGGTGTTGTATTATTTGCTGCAGCCATGTCATCAGTTATTGGTTCTGCATATACGAGTGCTACGTTCTTAAAAACACTTCATAAATCAGTCTATAATAAAACAAATATTATTGTAATTAGTTTTATTGTGTTTTCAACTTTAGTGTTCTTATTACTAGGTAAGCCTGTAACACTATTAATA
This sequence comes from Staphylococcus sp. KG4-3, assembly GCF_033597815.2. Lineage (NCBI taxonomy): Bacteria > Bacillati > Bacillota > Bacilli > Caryophanales > Staphylococcaceae > Staphylococcus > Staphylococcus halotolerans. The sequence goes on along the minus strand of NZ_CP166245.1, from coordinate 1,605,209 downwards.
GTTGCAGGGGCATTAAATGGTTTGATTTTACCAATTACGTTAGGTACAATATTAATTGCTAGTAAACGTAAATCTATAGTTGGAGATTATAAACACCCAACGTGGATGCTGATTTTTGGTATTGTTGCAGTCATAGTAACTATTGTAACAGGAGTGTTCTCATTACAAGGACTAACTGAATTATTTGGTAGTTAATAAATAATTTTATAAAACCCTGTAAGTAATGTCATTGATGCATACTTACAGGGTTTTAACTATTATTTGCGTAATAATTAAATATGATAGAAATAGTTTAGATTAATAATCGAAATAGATAATGAATTGAGTATTTGGAATTTGAATAAAAACATAGAACTAATATCGAGCTATTTCTTTAAATGTGGTAGAATAACAAAGGCTAGGATTTTAAGATGAGGTGAATAAATGTGATTGGTATTATAGGTGCTATGGAAGAAGAAGTAGCAATCTTAAAAGATAAAATAAAAAATTTAGAAGAAATTAAAATCGCGCATGTAATCTTTTATAAAGGGAATTTAGAAGGCAAAGACATAATTCTTACACAGAGTGGTATTGGTAAAGTGAATGTAGCGATTTCAACTACATTATTAATTAATCAATTTAAGCCTAACTTAATTATTAACACAGGTTCTGCTGGTGCACTAGACAAATCATTAAATGTAGGAGATGTTGTCGTAAGTGATACGGTTGCCTATCATGATGCAGACGCAAGAGCTTTTGGCTATCAATTAGGACAAATCCCACAAATGCCGGCGCAATTTGTTGCAGATAAAGAATTAATAGATAAAGCAATTGAAGCTATTAAGCAACAACAAATCAATGCCAAGACAGGCTTGATCGTTAGTGGGGATAGTTTTATTGGTACAAGTGAACAACGCACGGCAATTAAAGCAAATTTTCCGCAAGCTATGGCAGCGGAAATGGAAGCCACGGCGATTGCACAAACTTGTCATCAATTCAACATGCCATTTATAATTACTCGAGCAATTTCAGATTTAGCAGATGGCGATGCGGGTATAACATTTGAAGCATTTTTAGAAAAAGCAGCAATATCTTCAAGTGGAATCGTAGAACACTTAATTAAAACTATATAAAAAGGTGAAAATAAAATGGGTATGATAAAGCATTATTTTATGCCAAATGAATATGTTCAATCTATTTTTCAAATAGATATTGAAAAACTTGCAGCATCTGGTGTTAAAGGTATAATTACAGATTTAGATAATACACTTGTAGGATGGGATGTAGCAAATCCAACAGAGGCTGTTAAGCAATGGTTTGAACAAGCAAAAGAAGCAGGTATTACAGTAACAATTGTTTCTAATAATAATAAACAACGTGTTGGAAGTTTTTCAGAATCATTAAAAGTTGATTATATATTTAGGGCGAAAAAACCAAGAGGTAGAGCTTTTAACCAAGCATCAAAATTAATGAATTTGAAACCCTCTGAGATTGTAGTAATAGGAGATCAAATGCTAACAGATGTATTTGGTGGTAATAGAAGAGGCTTATTTACAATTATGGTTGTTCCTGTAAAGCAAACAGATGGTTTTATAACAAAATTTAATCGTTTAATCGAGCGAAGATTGTTACAACACTTTAGAAAAAAAGGTTATATTACATGGGAGGAAAATTGATTGGCTGAAACTGAAATATTGAAATGTATTGGTTGCGGTGCACCATTACAAGCTGAAGATCCAAATGCGCCCGGTTATGTACCAGAACATAATTTATACCGCGAGGACGTCATTTGTAAAAGATGCTTTAGATTGAAGAATTACAACGAAGTACAAGATGTAGGGTTAGATAGTGAAGACTTCTTAAAATTACTTAATGGCTTAGCTGATAGAAGCGGTATTGTTGTGAATGTAGTTGATGTATTTGATTTTGAAGGTTCATTTATTAATGCAATTAAACGTATTGTAGGTAACAAAAAGATTATTTTAGTAGCCAATAAAGTAGATTTATTACCTAAACAAATTAATAAGCGTCGTGTGAAAGAGTGGCTGAAAAAGACAGCTAGAAAATATGGGCTAGAAGCTGATGATGTTGTACTTATTTCTGCTGAAAAAAATGAAGGGATTGAAGATTTATTAAATTCAATCAATACATTAAGAAACAGTGAAGACGTTTATATTGTAGGTACGACAAATGTAGGTAAATCAACGCTTATTAATAAATTAATTGAACGAAGTGTTGGCGAAAAAGACGTAGTAACAACATCAAGATTTCCAGGTACGACTTTAGATATGATTGATATTCCTTTAGACGATACTTCTTTCATGTATGATACACCTGGTGTTATTCAAGAACATCAAATGACACATTATGTCACTGAAAATGAACTTAAGACAATCATGCCGAAAAAGGAAGTTAAACAACGTATATACCAATTAAATGAAGGTCAAACTCTATTCTTTGGTGGACTAGCAAGAATCGATTACCTAAGTGGTGGGAAACGACCACTAGTCTGTTATTTTTCTAACGAATTAAATATACACCGTACCAAAACTGAAAATGCCAATGAATTATGGCGCAATCAGTTAGGTGCTGTACTTGCGCCACCTAATAACCCAGAGCATTTTGACTTAAAAAATGTTAAAGCGGTAAGGTTGGAAACTGGAAAAGAAAAACGCGACGTGATGATTTCTGGTTTAGGGTTTATTACAATTGATGAAGGTGCTAAAGTTATAATTCGCGTACCTAAAAATGTTGATGTAGTATTAAGAAATTCAATAATGTAAGGTGGCATAAACATGAAATATGCGGTAATAGGTAACCCAATAGTACATTCATTATCCCCGATCATGCATAATGCGAATTTTGAAGCGTTAAACAATCCATCATCTTATGAAGCAATTAACATACCAGAAGACCAATTTCACCTAATCAAAGAAATTATTGATGAAAAAGCACTTTCTGGATTTAATGTGACGATTCCTCATAAAGAAAATATATTGCCATATCTAGATGAAATAGATGATCAATCCAAGACAGTTGGCGCTGTTAATACAGTGAAAATTGAAGATGGTAAATGGATTGGCTACAATACAGATGGTATTGGGTATGTAACTGGCTTAAAACAGGTATATCCAGATTTGGAAAATGCTTATATATTAATTTTAGGCGCTGGCGGTGCAAGTAAAGGTATTGCAAATGAATTAGTTAAGCATGTACACTCTAAATTAACAATTGCTAATAGAACTTTGAAACGTTTTGAAAATTGGGATTTAGATGTGAACCAAATTACTTTGGAAGAAGCTGAAAAAGCACTAGATGAATTTGATATCGTGATTAATACAACACCTGCCGGTATGCATGAAAACAAGGAAGTAGTTATAAATCTAGATAATTTAGATTCGCGAACTTTAGTTAGTGATATTGTGTATGTACCTTTTAAAACGCCTATTTTAGAAATAGCAGAAGCGAAAGGAAATCCAATTCACAATGGCCTTGATATGTTTGTATATCAAGGGGCAGAGAGTTTTAAAATATGGACAAATGAACTACCTCAAATCCAAATTATGAAAGAGGCAGTTTTAAAGCATTTATAAAGGAGCTAATTATGTTAACAGGTAAGCAAAAAAGATTTTTACGCAGTAAAGCCCATAATGTCGACCCAACTTTTCAAATAGGTAAAGCGGGTATAAATGATAATATGGTAGATCAACTACAAGATATTTTAGAAAATAGAGAACTAATTAAAATACATGTGTTACAAAATAATTCTGAAGATAAAAATGATTTAGCACAGACTTTAAGTGATGCAACGCGTAGTGACATTGTGCAAGTAATCGGGTCTATGATTGTGTTGTATAAAGAATCTCAAGACAATAAGCAAATACAATTACCATAATGACAAAATCAATCGTAATATATGGTGGGCAGTTTAACCCGATTCACCTTGCTCACATGGTAGTAGCTAGTGAAGTTAATGATGTCATTAAACCAGATGTATTTTATTTTTTACCAAGTTATATGTCACCTTTAAAGGTTCATGATGACTACTTAGATGCAAATCATAGGGTTACAATGATTCACAATGTTATTAAAGAACTTGGATTCGGCGAAGTTTATTTAGACGAAATAGAGCGAAAAGGACAGAGTTATACATTTGATACCGTTCGTTCTATATTACAAGAAAACTCCGAAGCTAAAATATATTTGGTAATTGGCACTGATCAGTATAATCAGCTAGATAAGTGGTATGAAATAGATGAATTAAAAGAGCTCATCACATTTGTAATTGTTAATAGAGACAAGGCACAACAAAGTGTTGATGCAGATATGATAGCAATTACAATCCCGCGCATTGATATTAGTTCAACGTTAATTAGAGATAGAATAAAATCTAATAGGAATATCCAGGTTTTGGTTCCTCCAAGTGTTGAACAATATATCCGAGAGGAAGGATTATATGAAAATTGATCAAGCAGTTGAAATTGTTAAGGAGAAATTGCCTGAAAAAAGGTTTAACCATTCATTAAGAGTAGCAGAAACAGCTGTGAAATTAGCAGACATTTATGATGGGGACAAAGATAAAGCTGAACTTGCAGGTGTTTTACATGATTATTCAAAGTATGATGACCTAGGTTCAATGTATCAAATTGTTACACAACAAGATTTAGATCGCAATTTACTAAGTTATGGCTCTGAAATATTACACGGCCCAGTTTGCGCAGTAATTATGAAAGAACACTATGGTATTAAAGATGAAGAAGTATTACTTGCAATTAAAAATCATACGACTGGCCGTGCCCAAATGACGAAAACCGAAAAACTTGTATTTATTGCAGATTATATAGAACCAGGCCGTCAGACCCCAGGCGTTGAAGAAATTAGAGATTTAGCATACAATCAAGGTAGCTTAGATAAAACTATATATGAAATATCTAAGCGAACAGTGTTATATTTAATTAATAAAGATATTAATGTTTATGACGCAACGATTGCATGTTTAAATTATTATAATTACAGTGACGAAAGAGTAAAGGATGATTAGATGAAATCAGATCAACTATTAAAGCTAGCTGTCGAAGCAACAGAGAATAAAAAAGCAGAAGATATTATTTCATTAAATATGAAAGGTATTAGCGATATGACAGATTATTTCGTAGTTTGTCACGGAAATAATGAAAAACAAGTTCAATCAATTGCACGAGCAGTTAAAGACGCAGCTAATGAAGCAGAAATTGAAGTTAAGCGTATGGAAGGCTTTAATGAAGCGAGATGGATTCTTATTGATTTAGCAAATGTAGTCGTACACGTTTTCCACAAAGACGAAAGAGATTATTATAATATTGAAAAATTATATAGAGATGCACCATTAGAATCATATAGACAGGTAGTTTATTAATTATGTCTCAATATGAAGAAATGAGCCTGTTTTACGATCAGTTAACGCTTGATCAACCTTATGAGTCTTGGTTAGAGATTGTAAATTATTTTGCAGAAAATAAAGGCTCTATCCTAGATATAGGATGCGGTACAGGCAGCTTAACGTCATTATTTAATGAATTTAAACAAGTGACTGGGATGGACCTTAGTATCGATATGCTTGCGATAGCAACACAAAAATCAGAACATGTTAATTGGCTAGAAGGCGATATGACTGATTTTCAACTCAACACATCATTTGATGTTATCACTATTTTTTGCGATTCATTAAATTATCTACCAGAGACAGAGCATGTTGTTGCTACTTTCAAACGTGTTTTCGAGCATTTAGATAATAATGGTGTATTTATGTTTGATGTACACACAAGTTTTAAAATGGATACTTTATTTAATAATCAAAGTTATATAGATGAATCGGATGATGTATTTCTCGGATGGGAAGCTGTTAAAGGTGAAGAACCATTAAGTGTATGGCATGATATGTCATTTTTCATTAGGCAATCTGATGGTAAGTATAATCGATTTGATGAATCTCACTATCAGCGTACCTATCTAGAATCAGAATACAAGGATATGCTTGCTCAAGTAGGTTTTAAGGATATTCAGACATTTGTTGATTTTGAAATTGATAATCATGATGCTGAAGGGCACCGCTTGTTTTTCATTGTTAAAAAATAAAAGTAAAATCACTCCTTTGTACGTGTATTGTATAAAGGAGTGATTTTTATGTTGTTTCAATGGGAAAGATGGAAAGAAATTATTAACAAATATAAAATTATATTTAGCATTATTTCAATCGTTTTATTACTAACACTTATTTTTTTAGGCAATAAATTTATTCACACGGATGACAAAGAGATGAACGAAATTTCAACAGTATCTATAAATAAAGCTGCAAGTGAATCTCAATCTAATGAAACTGAATCCAATATTAAACGTAAAGAAAATCCTAGAAAATCCAAAAATGAAGTTATTATTGTAGATGTAAAAGGTGCGGTTAAACATCCTAATATCTACGAGATGAAGTCTACAGATAGAGTCAAACAGTTATTAGATAAAGCGCAGGTTTTGGATAATGCAGATCTTTCAACGATTAACCTTGCAGAAAAGTTGTTGGACCAAAAAGTTATTTATATTCCCCAAAAGGGAGAAACAGCAGTCGCAAGTACTAATGATTCAAGTAAATCAAATAACCATCAACAAGACCAAACGCTAGCTTTGAAAACTGAATTGAACGATAGACAAGAAGGGAAAATAAACTTAAATAGTGCTAGCGAAACTCAATTGTTAAGTGTAAATGGTATTGGTCCTACAAAAGCTAAATCTATTATTGAATATAGAGAGCAACATGGCAATTTTGAATCAGTGGAGCAATTGAAAGAAGTTAAAGGCATAGGGTCAAAAACACTGGAAAAGATAAGTGATTATTTTGTAGTTTAAGTTTTTGTTGCATTTTTAAATGATACAAATTAACCTATAATTAAATCAAAATTTTATTTTAATCAAAAGACGGAGGCTATCATCATGGATCGCATTAAATGGGAAGAATATTTTATGGCACAAAGTCATTTATTGGCATTACGCTCTACGTGTCAACGCTTGTCAGTAGGCGCTACTGTTGTAAAGGATAATAGAATTATAGCTGGAGGATACAACGGGTCTGTATCAGGTGAGGTTCATTGCATTGATGAAGGTTGTTTATTAGAAGATGGTCACTGTATACGGACTATACATGCTGAAATGAATGCCTTATTACAGTGTGCTAAACAGGGAGTATCTACTGATGGTGCAACAATTTATGTTACTCATTTTCCTTGTTTGAATTGTACGAAGTCAATTATACAAGCAGGAATTAAAACAATTTATTACGCTGAAGATTATCACAATCACGATTATGCGTTGAAATTATTAGATCAATCAGGTATTGAACACACGAAAATCCCTTTCAATCAAGAACATGTAGCACAATACTTAATGAATCAATAACTTTTTGATTTTTTATGCATTAGCATATTTAGTTGGTATTTTATGGCTACATGTCAAATCATTGTCGATGCTGATCTTTTTAATCATAATGGTGATAGGTATTAGAAAAAGATTAAGATGGTTTCAAATGCTATTCATTATATTAATATCAATATTATCTAATATTTATTTTCAATATCATTTAAAAGTGACAGTTGAACAACATAACTTTTTAACGAAACAAACTGTGCATACTCAAGCTTATTTTATAAACAAGCCAAATTTGAACAATAAAAAATTAACTGGAAACGTCAAAATAGGAAAGCGTACTTTTAAATATTATTATCAAATAAAAAGTGAAAATGCTAGGGCAGTACAATCAAAAATTGTTTGGCAAAATTGCAAAATTGATGCCATATTTAAGTCGTACAACAATCACCCGTATAGCCAATTATCACTTTTTATAAATAATATTGATTTTAATAGTTGTTATAAATCCAAAAGCGATTATTCATATATTTTAGATTATCACAAACAGTACGTATTAGAACGACTTAAGCATTTACACATAGAATCTACGGGTAAGGTTTTTGCACTTATAAGTGGTGACGTATCAGAAATTAGTAAAGACGACATTGATAAATATAAAGAAATTGGGATATATCATCTATTAGCCATTAGTGGAATGCATATAGGTACATTAACAAGCATATTATATTTTTTGTTAAACCATATGAAATGCCCAATCGTTATCATTAAAATAGTTATTTGCGTTATTTTACCATTATATGTTTTTTATATAGATTTAGCTCCAAGTGCTATAAGAGCAACTATAACTTGTCTCTTGTTAATTATATTATCTAAATCAATTGCAAAAAATACGCTTAATTTACTATCACTATCATTTATTTTTATGACTTCGCTTCATCCACCTTTTATCTATCATTTAGGCTTTCAATTTTCTTTTCTTATCACATTTTTTATTTTGTTTGCTCTTCCAATATTAGAAAAAGCTCATTTGATAAAAAATATTTTCTATCTATCTTTAATTGCGCAACTGGGTTCATTTATTATAAGTGCTATTTATTTTAATCATATTCAATGGATTGGTATTATAACTAACCTATTTTTTGTACCTTTTTATACATTTATACTATTTCCATTTGTTATTTTCATCGTTATCCTCTTACATTTTCCCCTAGAACTAAGCTTTCTTAGCACACCACTAAATTTATTAATGACGTTTCATGATGTAGTTATCAATCTATTCATACACATGAACATTTATAAATGGCATGTACCTGAACTTAATGAAATATTTATTACTTTAACTTTTGTTACAGTTTTTATAGCATTAGTTTTTTTAGTTCATAAATATTATGTATGTTTTATCATAACTGTGCTTATTTTGTATATCATTTCTACAATCATTCCTCATGATGATTCTTATAAATTAACAATGTTAAATGTGAATCAAGGAGATGCATTTCTATTCGAAACAAATGAACGAGAAAGCATACTTATTGATACTGGTGGCACATCGATGTACTCAGCTAGGGATTCAGCAATGAAAGGAAATCATAATATTGCTAAATATCATATAATACCTACACTTAAAAAGCACGGTCTAACATCTTTAGATTATATTATTATTTCACATCCCCACGTGGATCATATAGGTGAATTAAGTTACTTAATAACTAAGTTCAAGATAAAAAATATAATCATTAATACAACGAGTTTTAATATGAATAAATTAAAGACTTTAATCCACCAAAGTGAGAGAAATCATATAAAGCTAATTGATTTTAAAAACATACAACAATTTAACTTAGGTAAAGCAAATATTACTTTACTTGATACAACAATTAAGTATTCACAGGATTTAAATGAACATTCTATTGTAACTTTTATAGAATATAATAAGATTAAAATGTTGTTTATGGGAGATGCTACCACTAATAATGAACAAATACTTTTGCGTAATTTTAAATTGTCAAAGATAGATATACTAAAAGTGGGTCATCATGGAAGCAAAACAAGTACTAGCAATGAATTTTTACAAAAAATACAACCAACAATTTGTCTTGTTTCTGTAGGTAAGACAAATCGGTACCATCTACCGAATCAAGAAGTTATAACTAAATTAAAAAGGTTAGGTGCTCAAGTTTTCCAATCAAATGAGTATGGAGAGGTAACTATAAAATTAAATTCCCAATTAACTATAAATACCGAAATGAACCAATGATTTTATGTAGAGAGATCAACTTCTCCATGCTATAATAATTAAATGCGTAATAGTGATGAAAGGGTGCTAAAGATGAGCGATAAGATAATTACAATTTACGGTGAAGTACCTGAACTTATTGAAAAAAAGTCAGCTGAGGTCATTAACCGTTACTTGAATGCCCCTAAAGATGATTTTAACTTTGTTAAATATAATTTATATGAAAGTGATTTATCTCCTATAATTGAAGAAACACTAACCTTACCATTTTTTTCTGACAAAAAAGCAGTATTAGTTCAAAATGCATATGTATTTACAGGCGAAAAAGCGCCAAAAGACCTAAATCATAATACTGATCAACTAATTGAATTTATTGAAAAATATGATGGGGAAACTTTAATAATATTTGAAGTCTATCAATCAAAATTAGATGAAAGAAAAAAGTTAGTTAAAACTTTAAAGAAACACGCTAATTTAATCAAAATTGAACAAATGACCGAAGAAGAGATAAAAAAATGGATGAAAAATGAACTTCACGAAAATTACAAAGATATAAAACAAGATGCGTTAGACTTATTTTTAGAACTTACGGGTATTAATTTTAATATTGTAAAACAAGAACTTGAAAAAGTAATACTATTTTTAGGTGATAGGGCTACGATTAATAAGCAAGATGTCCATCAAATTGTTAATAGAAGTTTAGAACAAAATGTCTTTTTATTAACTGATTATATTCAGAAAAATAAAAAATCCCAAGCTATACAATTGGTCAAAGACTTGATAGCAATGAAAGAAGAACCAATTAAATTATTAGCATTAATTACAAGTAATTATCGCTTATTTTATCAATGTAAAATATTAGGTCAAAAAGGCTACAGCGGCCAACAAATAGCTAAAACAATCAATGTACATCCATACCGTGTTAAATTAGCTTTGAACCAATCAAGAAATTATCAATTAGAGAAGTTATTAAACATAATTGATACATGTGCAGAAACAGATTATAAATTGAAGTCATCATATATGGATAAACAATTGATTTTAGAACTGTTTATATTGTCACTTTAATTATATACAAATAGTCACGATTAACTTAATGAAGTGAGATTTGACAGTATTAAAATAGTTTTTCTAGTGGATTTTTAACTAATTGATTTTGGATTTTTAAATAGTATCATTTTATGTTAAATCTAAATGATATATTGAATTTGTCCATAGAATTTGGCTGTTGATAATACTTTTATATTGTCGACAGTCTTTTTGTTTAATAAGCAAATACCAAGAGATAGATGTTTGATGAGTTTTTGAAAGATAAGTTTGCAAGACTGGTCACACTAAAAAGATTATGATATATAAATTAAACCAAGGTGGTATATATTATCTTGAATAAATTAATTGATGAAGGGTGACTGCTATTTTAAAAATAATTATACAAATATAAATAAACAAACCTTAGGCGAACTATCACCTAAGGTTTGTTTGATTAGTAGACTCGAGCAGTTGCTTGAATCTGTTTATTATTTAGCAGCTGTCATTAATGAAGACTTGATACGAGCAGCTTTGTTAGTGTGGATTAAGTTGCGTTGTGCAGCTTTATCTACTTTTTTCAAAGCAAAGCTCACTAAGTCAGCTTTGTTATCAGCACCAGCTTCTATAGCTGAATGAGCTCTCTTAACTGCTGTACGCATTTCATTTTTTTGAGAAATATTACGAGCTTCAGCAGTATGTGTTGTGTTAACACGTTTAATTGCAGATTTAATGTTTGGCATGTGTGTCACCTCCTAAAAGTGATCTTCGCTATCAAAGTTAATTTGATTACAACAAGAAATATTTTATCAAAACAAGCAACTTTCTGCAATCATTTATTTATCTAAGGCGCGTAAAAGAGATATAAATGATACAATCTACTATAGAAAGATAAAAAAGTAACACAAAAGTTCAATTCAAAATCTCTTTAAAATGTTATGACTTAATGAGTATTACTGTTAAAATACTTTGCAAGTTTGCAATTAACTATTAAAAACGTTATTATATCAAAGAATGTCATACATATTACGGGCTAGAATTATGAAAGTGAGAAGGATAATACATGGATAAACAAGAACGCTATAATCGACGTAAAAATATTAGAAACTTTTCCATTATCGCACATATAGACCATGGTAAATCTACATTAGCTGATAGAATTTTAGAAAATACAAAATCAGTCGAGACTAGAGACATGCAGTCTCAATTATTGGATTCTATGGATTTAGAAAGAGAACGCGGTATAACAATTAAATTAAATGCAGTACGTTTAAAATATGATGCTAAAGATGGGGAAACATATACGTTCCACTTAATCGATACACCAGGGCATGTCGATTTTACTTATGAGGTGTCTAGATCACTTGCTGCATGTGAAGGTGCTATATTAGTTGTGGATGCGGCACAAGGTATAGAGGCACAAACTTTAGCTAATGTGTATTTAGCACTTGATAATGATTTAGAATTATTACCAGTTATCAATAAAATAGATTTGCCAGCGGCAGAACCCGAACGAGTGAAACAAGAATTAGAAGACGTTATCGGTATCGATAAAGATGATGTAGTACTGGCAAGTGCAAAATCAAATATTGGTATTGAAGATATCTTAGAGAAAATCGTTGAAGTAGTACCACCGCCTGAAGGTGACCCAGAAGAACCTTTAAAAGCACTTATATTCGATTCAGAATATGATCCATATAGAGGAGTTATATCTTCTATCAGGGTGGTGGAAGGTATTGTAAAAGCAGGCGATCGTATTAAAATGATGGCAACTGGCAAAGAATTCGAAGTGACTGAAGTTGGTATCAATACACCAAAACAATTACAAGTTGATGAATTGACTGTCGGTGATGTTGGTTATATCATTGCTAGCATTAAAAATGTAGATGATTCACGTGTAGGGGACACAATTACCCATGCCGATAGACCAGCGGCTGAACCATTACAAGGTTATAAGAAAATGAATCCAATGGTCTTCTGTGGTCTATTCCCAATTGATAACAAAGATTATAATGATTTAAGAGAAGCACTAGAAAAATTACAATTAAATGACGCTTCGTTAGAATTTGAGCCTGAATCATCACAAGCTTTAGGTTTTGGTTATCGCACAGGTTTCTTAGGTATGTTGCATATGGAAATTATCCAAGAACGTATTGAGCGTGAATTTGGAATAGAACTTATTGCCACAGCGCCTTCAGTTATTTATGAATGCATCTTAAAAACAGGCGATGAAGTAACGGTGGATAATCCTGCGAACATGCCTGATAGAGATAAGATAGAAACAATATACGAGCCATTTGTGCGCGCGACTATGATGGTTCCTAATGACTATGTAGGTGCAGTAATGGAGTTATGCCAACGCAAACGTGGTCAATTTATAAATATGGAATATATGGATGATATTCGTGTGAATATTATTTATGAGATCCCATTATCAGAAGTAGTGTTCGATTTCTTTGATCAGTTAAAATCTAATACTAAGGGGTATGCTTCATTCGATTATGAATTTATCGATAATAAAGAAAGTGATTTAGTGAAGATGGATATCTTGTTAAATGGTGAGAAAGTAGATGCTTTAAGCTTTATCGTGCATAAAGAATTTGCATATGACCGAGGAAAAGCTTTAGTCGAGAAACTTAAAACGCTGATACCTAGACAACAGTTCGAAGTTCCTGTACAAGCAGCTGTAGGACAAAAAATCGTAGCAAGAACGAATATTAAATCAATGGGTAAAAATGTTTTGTCTAAATGTTATGGTGGCGACATTACTCGTAAGAGAAAACTTTTAGAAAAACAAAAAGCTGGTAAAGCTAAAATGAAAGCAGTAGGTAATGTTGAAATCCCTCAAGACGCTTTCTTAGCTGTACTTAAGATGGATGAAGATTAATATAAATTAAAAATTGGGGCCTTAAATCCAAAAGATTTATGGCCCAGTTTTTTATGATGATTCTAAGTCTTTAATAAACGAAAGAAGGTGCACGCAATATGGAAGTGAAAAGTGCATATATCCATATTCCATTTTGTGTAAGAATATGTACATATTGTGATTTCAATAAATATTTTATACACAATCAACCAGTAGATGAATATTTAGATTGCTTAATTAAAGAGATGTGCGATAGCGAAGTTAGAGTTTTAGAAACTGTGTTTGTAGGCGGCGGAACACCAACAGCATTAAGTTATGAACAACTGAAGCGATTACTAATTGCAATTACTGATACGTTTAAAATTAAAGGTGAGTTTAGTTTTGAAGCTAATCCAGATGAATTGACAATTGAAAAAGTTCGATTATTAAAAGATTTTGGTGTAAATAGATTGTCAATGGGCGTACAAACGTTTAAACCTGAACTTTTAAAAATATTAGGTAGGACACATCATACTACTGATATATATCAAGCTGTCACTAACGCGCGTGCAGTAGGCATCCCTTCTATAAGTTTAGATTTGATGTACCATTTACCACAACAAACGTTAGAAGATTTTAAGGATAGTTTAGAAAAGGCATTGAGCATGGATATTGATCATATTTCAAGTTATGGACTTATATTGGAACCTAAAACACAATTTTATAATATGTATAAAAAAGGTAAGTTGAAAATTCCAAATGAAGATATTGGTGAAGAAATGTACGAGTATCTAATTGAGAGAATGAATAAGTCTGATTTGCATCAATATGAAATTTCAAATTTTGGGAAAACAGGCCATGAATCGGAACACAATAAAGTTTATTGGAAAAATGAAGGGTATTATGGTTTTGGTGCAGGTGCAAGTGGCTATGTGAATGGTGAACGTTACAGTAATGTTAATCCTGTAAATCACTATATAAAAAAAGTGAACAGCAATGAAAGACCTATATTACAATCAACTTATCCAACGAAAACAGAACAAATGGAAGAAGAAATGTTCTTAGGTTTGAGAATGAATAAAGGTGTAAGTAAAAATAGGTTTTTTGAAAAATTTGATCAAACAGTTGAGCAAGTTTATGAGCAGTCGCTTAAAGATTTAACTCAAAAAGGACTTATTGTTGAACAAGAGGACTACATTTCTATGACTGATCGCGGAAAAGTCGTCGGAAACTTAGTGTTTGAATCTTTTTTACTTAATGTATAAAAATTTATAAAAATCCAGTGCTTTAACATTGACTTACTTTGACCAATTTGATAAATTATAATTAGCACTTGAAACAAAGGAGTGCTAATGAGGTGAAAACATGATTAGTGATAGACAATTAAGCATACTAAATGCAATTGTTGAAGATTATGTTGATTTAGGTCAGCCAATTGGTTCAAAAACACTGATTGAACGGCATAAATTGAATGTTAGTCCTGCTACTATTAGGAATGAGATGAAGCAATTAGAGCTTCTTGAACTAATAGAGAAGACGCACACGTCGTCAGGACGATATCCTTCAGAATCAGGTATCAGATATTATGTGAATCAATTATTACAAGAAACATCTCATCAACAACAAACTAAAATTCAACGTTTGAGAGATTTATTAGTTGAAAACCATTATGATATTGCGACTTCACTCAGTGATTTTGCAAATGAACTTTCAAATCAATCTCAGTATACAACGTTGGTAATGCGTCCAAATCATAAAAAAGATATTATTAATAACATTCATTTGTTTAGAGCAAATGCTTATTTGGTTATAATGGTTGTTGTATTCTCATCAGGTCATGTTGAAAACTTACATTTAGCATCTCAAGTTCCATTATCAAATAATGAACTTACAAATGTTTCTAATTTTGTTACTGCTAAATATAACGAGTGGAACGATCATCATTTTGAAAACGACTTGAATACTTTTGTGAAATCAGATATTGAAAAAGATTTTATAAAAGACATGTTGAATACAATAGATATTCATTTTGATAATCAAAGTAATGGCATTTTTATGGGCGGAAAGGTTAAACTCATAGATGCGTTGAATGAAACGAACGTATCATCAATTCAACCGATTCTACAATATATAGAATCGAATAAAATCACACAATTACTTGATGAAATGTCTAATTCAGCTATTAATGTCAAAATTGGTCATGAAATTGAATCAAGTTTAAGTGATATTTCAATCGTTACAAGTGAATATCACATTGATGATAGACTTAAAGGTCAAATTGCGGTTATCGGACCAACGGCAATGAATTATCAGAACGTAATCAGATTACTAAATACGATTTGGTAATTAACAATTGTATTGGAGGGCAGACAATGACAGAAAAAAATGAATCAGTTTTCGACCAAAACGAAGATGTAAATGAACAAACTTCAGAAGAAAATACGGTTGAAAACACTGATGAAACTACAGAAACATCACAAGATAATCTGCAGGAGGACGATTCACAAAATATCTCAGAAGACGTAGATCCTAAAGATGAAGAAATTCAACAATTGAAAAAAGATGTTCAAGAAAATGAAGAAAAATATTTAAGATTATACGCTGAATTTGAAAACTATAAGCGTAGAATTCAAAAAGAAAACCAGACAATGAAAGAGTATAAAGCACAAGATGTTTTAAATGATATCTTACCAACAATAGATAACATTGAACGTGCTTTACAAATTGATGGCGAAGATGAACAGTTTAAATCACTTAAAAAAGGTGTGGAAATGGTTCATGAAAGCTTATTAAATGCATTGAAAAATAATGGTTTAGAAAAAATAGAAACTGAAGGTCAACAATTTGATCCTAACTTCCACCAAGCTGTAGTTCAAGATGATAATCCTGATTTCGAATCTGGACAAATTACTCAAGAGCTACAAAGTGGTTATAAATTGAAAGAAAGAATTTTAAGACCTTCAATGGTTAAAGTAAATCAATAAATTATTTTATTGTTGAAAACACCAAATTTTCAAACATAACAGGAGGAATTTATTTATGAGTAAAGTAATAGGTATTGACTTAGGTACAACAAATTCATGTATTGCAGTATTAGAAGGCGATGAGCCAAAAGTAATTCAAAATCCTGAAGGTGCTAGAACAACACCATCTGTAGTTGCATTTAAAAATGATGAAACTCAAGTAGGTGAAGTTGCTAAGCGTCAAGCAATCACTAACCCTAATACAATTCAATCTATCAAACGTCACATGGGTACAGATTACAAAGTAGACGTTGAAGGTAAATCATATACACCACAAGAAATTTCAGCAATGGTATTACAAAACCTTAAAAGTACAGCAGAAGATTACTTAGGCGAAAGCGTAGATAAAGCTGTTATTACAGTTCCTGCATACTTCAATGACAGTGAACGCCAAGCTACTAAAGATGCTGGTAAAATTGCTGGTTTAGAAGTTGAACGTATTATTAACGAACCAACTGCAGCTGCATTAGCTTACGGTTTAGACAAAACAGAACAAGATCAAAAAGTTCTTGTATTTGACTTAGGTGGCGGTACTTTCGACGTATCAATCCTTGAATTAGGTGACGGCGTATTTGAAGTACTTTCAACAGCAGGTGATAATAAACTTGGTGGGGACGACTTTGACCAAGTAATTATTGATCACTTAGTTGCAGAGTTCAAAAAAGAAAATAGTGTAGATTTATCAAAAGATAAAATGGCTTTACAACGTCTTAAAGATGCTGCTGAAAAAGCTAAAAAAGACTTGTCTGGTGTTTCTCAAACACAAATTTCATTACCATTCATCTCAGCTGGGGAAAGCGGTCCATTACATTTAGAACTTACATTAACTCGTTCTAAATTTGAAGAATTAGCAGATTCATTAATCAGAAGAACTATGGAACCAACTCGTCAAGCAATGAAAGACGCTGGTTTATCTAGCTCTGACATCGATGAAGTTATCTTAGTTGGTGGTTCTACAAGAATCCCTGCAGTACAAGACGCAGTGAAAAAAGAAGTAGGTAAAGACCCTCATAAAGGTGTTAACCCTGATGAAGTAGTAGCAATGGGTGCAGCAATTCAAGGTGGCGTTATCACAGGTGATGTTAAAGACGTAGTATTATTAGACGTTACACCATTATCATTAGGTATTGAGATTATGGGTGGACGTATGAACACACTAATTGAAAGAAATACTACAATTCCAACATCAAAATCACAAGTATACTCTACAGCTGCAGATAACCAACCAGCAGTTGATATCCATGTATTACAAGGTGAACGCCCAATGGCAGCGGATAACAAGACACTTGGTAGATTCCAATTAACTGATATCCCAGCAGCTCCTCGTGGTGTACCTCAAATCGAAGTTACATTCGATATTGATAAAAATGGTATTGTAAACGTTACTGCAAAAGACTTAGGTACTAACAAAGAACAAAACATTACAATACAATCAAGCTCAGCGCTTTCAGACGATGAAATTGATCGCATGGTTAAAGATGCTGAAGAAAATGCGGAAGCAGATAAAAAACGTCGCGAAGAAAGTGATTTGAGAAATGAAGCAGATAGTTTAGTATTCCAAGTTGAAAAAACAATCACTGATTTAGGTGAAAATATCAGCGAAGAAGATAAAACAAATGCTGAAGATAAAAAAGAAGCATTAAAATCTGCGCTTGAAGGCGAAGATATAGAAGATATCAAAGCTAAAAAAGAAGAATTAGAACAAGTTGTTCAAGACTTATCAACTAAAGTTTACGAACAAGCTGCACAAGCTCAACAACAAGCTCAAGGTGAAGATGCAAACGCTTCTCAAGATAGCAATGTTGAAGATGCAGATTTCACAGAAGTTAAAGATGACGACAACGAAGATAAGCAAAAATAAGTGTAGTCATGGACTAATTAATTGTTATTGATAGAAATATATGACACAATTGCTTAGCCAAATTAAGTCAAAGTCAATTGAACATTGGCTTTGACTTTTTCCTTTTTTATAAAAGATTTAATAAAACCGTAAAAGGAGAGATAACAGTGGCCAAAAGAGATTATTATGAAGTCTTAGGTGTTAGTAAAAGCGCTTCTAAAGATGAAATTAAAAAGGCTTATCGTAAATTATCAAAGAAATACCATCCTGACATAAATAAAGAAGAAGGTGCAGACGAGAAGTTTAAAGAGATCTCAGAAGCATACGAAATTTTAAGCGATGACAACAAACGTGCTAATTATGACCAATTTGGCCATGACGGACCACAAGGTGGATTTGGTGGTCAAGGATTTGGTGGCCAAGACTTTAGCGGATTCGGAGGCGGCGGTTTCGAAGATATTTTCAGTTCGTTCTTCGGAGGCGGCAGACAACAACGTGATCCAAACGCGCCAAGAAAAGGTGACGATCTACAATATACGATGACTGTTACTTTTGATGAAGCAGTTTTTGGTAGCGAGAAAGAAATTTCAATACGTAAAGATGTTACTTGTCACACATGCGATGGTGAAGGTGCTAAACCTGGCACTAAGAAAAAAACATGTCATTATTGTAGTGGTGCTGGTCATGTTTCTGTTGAACAAAATACAATACTTGGTCGAGTTAGAACTGAAAAAGTTTGTCCAGTATGTAGTGGCTCAGGTCAAGAATTTGAAGAACCATGTCCAACATGTCACGGAAAAGGCACTGAAAACAAAAATGTTAAAATCAATGTGACAATACCTGAAGGTGTTGATAATGAACAACAAATTAGATTAGCTGGTGAAGGTGCTCCAGGTGAAAATGGAGGACCACAAGGTGATTTATACATCGTCTTTAGAGTTAAACCTTCAGAAAAATATGAAAGAGATGGCGACGATATTTATTATTCTCTTGACGTTAGTATTGCGCAAGCAACGTTAGGTGACGAAGTTAAGGTTCCGACGTTAAATGGCAGTGTAATGTTGACTATTCCTGCAGGCACTCAAACAGACAAACAATTCCGTCTTAAAGAAAAAGGTATCAAAAATGTGCATGGCTATGGATATGGTGACTTATTTATAAATATTAAAGTAGTTACACCAACTAAAGTAAGTGAACGTCAAAAAGAATTACTTAGAGAATTTGCAGAAATTGATGGCGAAGAGATTTCAGAACAACCATCAAATTTTAGAGATAAAGCTAAAAGATTCTTTAAAGGAGAATAATATATGGACTGGACTGAAGTATCAATCAACATTAATCACGAGGCCTCATCAATTATTTCTGATATATTAGAAGATTTTGGCTCAAATGGTGTAGTTATAGAAGATTCTAAAGATTTAGAACAAGCATTTGAGGATAAATTTGGTGAAATTTATGCATTAAATGCTAATGATTATCCTCAAAAAGGTGTAAGAATAAAAGCGTACTTCAATGAAATTAAATATACAGAAAAGTTTAAATCTGAGCTTATTAATACAATTAAGCAAGTTACTTCTCTGGATCTTTCACTTTTTGAGTACGAAGAACAAACATTACGTGAGCAAGATTGGGAAAATGAATGGAAAAATTATTTCCATCCATTTAGAGCTTCAGAACAGTTCACAATTGTTCCTAGTTGGGAAACATATCAAAAAGAAGATGAAAGTGAATTATGCATTGAGTTAGATCCAGGCATGGCGTTTGGTACTGGTGACCATCCTACAACTAGTATGTGTTTAAAAGCAATAGAATCATATGTGAAGCCAAGCTATTCTGTTATTGATGTCGGCACTGGTTCAGGTATATTAAGTATTGCTGCTTATTTGTTAGGTGTAAAACGTATTAAGGCATTAGACGTAGATGAAATGGCAGTAAGAGTTGCTAAAGATAACTTTGAGAAAAATAATTGTGACCATGCAATTGAAGTCACGACTGGAAATTTATTAAAAGAAGAAGCTGAAAAATTTGATGTTGTGATTGCTAATATTCTAGCTCATATTATTGAAGAAATGATCGATGATGCATATAATACCTTGAATGAAGATGGTTATTTTATTACGTCTGGTATTATAGAAGAAAAGCACGAAGCGATTGTAAGACACATGGAAAGCACTGGTTTTAAAGTGTTGTCTATTAACCATGAAAATAGCTGGGTCTGTATCGTAGGGCAGAAAGTGAGCGATTGACATGCAAAGATACTTTATTAATCAAAACGCTGATTCACTTCAGCGTTTTTCCATTATCGAAAAAGGTGACATCCATCACATTTTGAATGTAATGAGGTATCAAATGAATGATGAAATTATTATTACTTTTTCGGATCAATTTGTTTATAAATGTAAAATTAGCAATATAGATACTGATGAAATTGAAATCGAGCTAGTTGAACAGATTGATATAGATTCAGAATTACCTCAAACCATTACTATATGCAGCGGTTTAATCAAAGCGGATAAATATGAATGGTTGTTACAAAAAGCAACTGAACTAGGTGCTAGTGAATTTTTAGCTGTGGGAATGAAACGCTCCGTTGTAAAATTAAATGATAGTAAGATAACTAAAAAATTAGAACGCTGGCAGAAAATTATCAAAGAAGCTGCCGAACAAAGCTATAGATTAGCAATACCTTCTATCGATTATAAAGCATCACTAAAAGAAGTTTTTCAACAAAGTGATTTATATGATTATATTTTGATAGCGTACGAAGATGCTGCAAAACAAGGTGAAGTTAGTAATCTTAAAAAGTTGATAAAAACATTCCAGCCAAATGATCGTGTTTTAGTGATTTTTGGGCCTGAAGGTGGTTTAGCGGAAGAAGAGTTAGCATTGTTTAATGACAATGCATATCAAGTTGGGCTTGGTCCTAGAATATTAAGAGCTGAAACAGCACCTCTATATGTGCTAAGTGCCATCAGTTATGAATTAGAACTGTTAGATTAATCCTAATTCAAACAGATGTTGGATAAGCTACGAATTCAAAAATAAAACTTATTACAGTACTATTTGTAAGGTAAGTGATAAGTTTTATTGTATTAAAATGGAATTGAAATGACTAACAGAAAAAAGAAAGGACTAACGCAGAATAAAATCTGTTTTAGTCCTTTTTAATTAATGTGAAGCGCTTACATTTTTACTTAGGGATAGCAGCGATGATTGCTTGGATGATAGTGATAATTGCATTAACGATGTCTGTAATCATAATTTCCACCTCTTTATATTTTATTTATTATATTGTACATCAATCAATAAATAAATTGTTTAAACATTGCGTAATTGGATGATTTTAATTCCTAATTGCATAAAAATGAATTGCTCAATACACTTTTGAATACCTAACTGTTATTATTGTCTAAAATGTAATAATTTCACGTGATTATAAATAAAGTAGGCACTTACGTACTCGCCTTAATATTGTGTTTTAATATTGAAATTAATTTATAAAGGAGAAAATAATGTATTTAGAGTATTGGAAAAATATATTTAATTATAAGGGGACATCGAAATTAAGTCATCTGGGAGTTAGTATTCTAATAAACATAGTAATATTATTTATGATTATGTTAAGCGGTATTTTTGTTCCAATTAAATGGGAAAATACTGTCGTAGATATATATTATATTGTCTTACTTGTAATGTTTTTGCCTACTATATCTATGATGGTTAGAGTAGTTAGAAGTTTCACTCAAAAATGTTAGCTATGATGAGACAGGGATCCATGTGCTTATTCTATTTATAATTAAACTTTAAGATTAAAACATTATGAAAACTATATTATTCTACTCATACTTGCATGGTTAAATGTATCATTTGGAAATGATATATCAAAAAGTGTAGTCACATTAATCGCTAGGTTGCTAATAATTAAAGTATATAAAAGCAAAAGAAGTGCAATAATGTACACGATTAATGAAATCAATCAGATGATGAATAAATTATTCGAAACCGAAACAGCTTATAGTATACCTGAAAACTTGGTTTATCACGTCAAAATGTGGTTGACCTAGTGACTAGAAAATCAAATCTCAGAAAAGCGGAACTCATTACAATAGCAATACTACATGAATATACAAAAACCCACCTAAATGAATAGATGAGCTTTTTTAGAGGAAAATAATTAATACCCGAATGCAGCCATACCTAGAACAAATCCTAGAATTGCACAAGCTATAGCAGCTATCATCATTATAGTTCCATGTTGTACTTGTCCTTTATTTCGCAATAAATAACCAAAAATCACGCCGCCAGCACCAAATAAAATTGGAATAAATAACAATGACATTGCAGTACATACCCAACCTAAGATGATGAATAATTGAGTGTTATCTTTATTTTGTTGTGACATATTATATTCTCCTAACCTTTATTTTTTAACCGCACAATAAACATATCATAAAAATTAGATTTTGTAATATGATTTTTTATAATTATATAATTGTCTAACTCGTTAAATGAACATACATTAAAAATCAAAACTTCCATTCAATATGCAGCTTTGTCATAATTTTAAAAATTAAAACCATTGATTTAACGGTATTTCAAATGTAGTGTGTAATATGAATCATTAAATTAAAATTTTACTAATTGACCACATTAATCAGATATATTATACTAAGTTATACATGGTTAATACCATGTGATGATAATAAAGTTTCGTTGATATTTGGAGGGAGGGAAATACACATGTCTAAAACAGTAGTCAAAAAGAACGAATCACTTGAAGATGCGTTACGTCGTTTCAAACGTACAGTTTCTAAAAGCGGTACAATTCAAGAAGTACGTAAACGTGAGTTTTACGAAAAACCTAGCGTTAAACGTAAAAAGAAATCAGAAGCTGCACGTAAACGTAAATTCAAATAATTAATTGTTTCGTTGACTCCCTCAACACCAACATTAATTATAAACCAAAATAGCCTTTAGTTGATAATCAACTAAAGGCTATTATTTTTATCTAAATTCTTATATAACGTTTGTTTTATAGTAATTGCCAATACAAATTATTAGCGTTTCTTAATAAATTCTTCCAATTAAGAAAATTTTAAAAATTAATTTATTGATTACGAAATTTTATGCTGTAAACGCTATAATCACGTATTGATTTCATGTATAATTAAATTGAGAGCGAGGTGATAGAGTGATTCTTTCAAGTAGTTTACATACAATATTTTCAGCTAATTTTGTTGAAAGTGGGAACTGGGTTGATAATATGGCTAATTTCATTGTAAATCCAGTAGTTGCGTTAATTTTAACATGTATTATCTTTTTAGGTTTCTTATACCAATTGTATTCAAATAAAATTAACATAATAGGAATTGTTGCCACATTAACTTTATTGATATTCTTTTTAGGATTTTATATAAAAGGAGATGTCAATTTATATTCTGTGATTTTATTTGGCATAGGCGTTATATTTGTAATAATTGAACTTTTTGTAGTCGGCGCGGTTATCGGTATTATCGGTATGGCACTTATAGTTTTTAGTATTATTACTTTAGGAGATAACTTAGTTTATATGATTGCCAATGTCGTCGTTGCATTAATTCTATCAATTATTGAATGGGTGATACTTGTGAAGATATTCAAACGGAAAATTCCATTTTTAGACAAGGTTGTATTAAAAGATTCTACAAATGCAGAAGCAGGCTACACTTCACACGAAGATCGCTCTCATTTAGTTGGGCAAACTGCAACAACTTCAACTGATTTAAGACCTGCAGGAATTATTACTTATAACAATGAGCGTATTGATGCAGTTTCTGATGGTTCTTTTATTTTAAGAAATAAGCAAGTTACTATTTTAGAAGTAGAAGGCACGAGAGTTGTTGTAAGAGAAAACGAATCATAAAGGAGAGAAAGTATGATTGGATTAATTATTATTGTCGCTATAGTAGTAATAGCATTATTGTTATTATTTTCATTTGTACCAGTCGGATTGTGGATTTCAGCAATTGCTGCTGGTGTTAAAGTAGGAATAGGTACATTGGTAGGTATGAGATTACGTAGAGTATCCCCAAGAAAAGTTATTTCACCGCTTATTAAAGCACATAAAGCAGGACTTAACTTAACTACGAATCAACTTGAATCTCATTATTTAGCTGGTGGTAACGTTGACCGTGTAGTTGATGCGAATATCGCAGCACAAAGAGCGGATATTAACTTACCATTTGAACGTGGCGCTGCTATCGACTTAGCTGGTCGTGACGTTTTAGAAGCTGTTCAAATGTCAGTAAATCCTAAAGTTATAGAAACACCGTTTATCGCTGGTGTTGCTATGAATGGTATCGAAGTAAAAGCCAAAGCTCGTATTACAGTACGTGCCAACATTGCTCGTTTAGTTGGTGGCGCTGGTGAAGAAACAATCATAGCTCGTGTAGGTGAAGGTATTGTTTCTACTATTGGTTCAAGTGAACACCATACAGAAGTATTAGAAAATCCAGACAATATTTCGAAAACTGTTTTAAGTAAAGGTTTAGATTCTGGTACAGCTTTTGAAATCTTATCAATTGATATTGCTGATGTTGATATTAGTAAAAATATCGGTGCAGACTTGCAAACTGAACAGGCACTTGCAGATAAGAATATTGCACAAGCTAAGGCTGAAGAACGTCGTGCTATGGCCGTAGCGCAAGAACAAGAAATGAAAGCGAAAGTACAAGAAATGCGTTCTAAAGTTGTTGAAGCCGAAGCTGAAGTACCATTAGCAATGGCAGAAGCTTTACGTTCTGGAAATTTAGGCGTAAAAGATTATTACAACTTGAAAAATGTTGAGGCAGATACAGGTATGAGAAATTCTATTAATCAACGTACAAATCAACAAGATGATGAATCACCGGATAAATAACTTTAGGGGTGATTAAATGAATATAGGTATTATTATTTTTGTAATATCTGTGATTGTAACAATAATCGGAGCTATTAATGATAATAGCCATAAAGATAGACAAAATCAAAAGCCACCAGTAAATAAAGGACCAAATAGTAATGGTGAGCAACCGAAAAAAGGCGGATTCTTAGATGAAATAGGTAAAACCTTCAAAGAGATTGAAAAGCATATTAATGAAGATCCTACGTCACAAAGAAGAGAACCTGAGCAAATGCCTCAACACGAACGTTCACAATCTTCACCAACGGAAACACGTGCAGAAAAAATGGAATCACCAAGTTCTGAGCGTAAAACAAGAAGAGATAATGAAACTGAAGCAGACAAAGCAAAACGAGCTCAACAGCAACAAGATGATAAATTACAAAAAGAGCTTGAAGCTGATTTAATGGGGCAAATTCAAGATGTTCGAACTGAAATTGATCGTGAAAATGAGAAAAGGCTTCAGAGAACTGAGAAAAAAGCGCGTGCAATCATTGCAGATAAATATTTATCTGAAAGAACAAAAAGAATTCGCTTGAAACAATTGATGAATGCACATGCTATTCAAAGTCCTGCTAATAATGATCAGTTTAGGTTTGCTGATGATGAAGTGGTGAATGGTATTATTTGGTCAGAGGTATTGGAAAGACCTAAAAGGTTATAATTTTATATTTTAACGTCTTATAAAAATCAACGTATGTAGATTTTTATAGGGCGTTATTTTTTGTTGCAAAACACTGTACAAATAAGAAATTTTTAACTATTATTGAATAATTACTCAATTTACGTATTGCTTAATTTATTCAATTAGATAGAATGTAAATCTTCTGTTAAAATTGTGGAAATCACTTACGATTCAATACTCTTTAAAATAATATCAGTCATTTTCGTGATATAATGAGAGTGTAACTTGAATGGTGAGTTTGAATCATAAAAATTCAACTGAATAAATATCTGAAATGATTTATTGTTTATTAAAAACTTTTTGTAACTTAAAATCTAATAGGATAAAATAAGAAGTAACGAATATATTTGTAAAGGAGTACTTATATGCCTGGAATTATTCAAATAGATGACAATAACGAAGCGCAAGCACTCATTGGTAATAATGATGAACATCTTAAATCAATTGAGGAAGGCTTTGATGTCATTGTGCATGCTCGAGGACAAGAAATCTCTGTAAAGGGTGAGAAAGTTGAGCATGTTGAAAAAGCAGAATCTGTGCTAATAAACTTACTGAAAGTCATTCAACAAGGCGTTTCTATATCTATTAAAGATGTAGAAGCTGCTGTGAAAATGGCTCAAAATGGTACGATTCAATACTTATTAGATTTATATGAAGATGAAATTACTAAAGATGCATATGGTAAAACAATCCGTGCTAAAACAATGGGACAACGTATGTATGTCAATGCAATGCACCATAATGATCTAGTTTTTGGTGTAGGACCAGCTGGTACTGGTAAGACTTTCTTGGCAGTTGTTTATGCAGCGAAACAACTACGTAAAGGTAATGTAAAACGTATTGTACTTACTAGACCTGCCGTTGAAGCTGGAGAATCATTAGGTTTCTTACCTGGTGATTTAAAGGAAAAAGTAGATCCATATTTAAGACCATTATATGATGGTTTGAATACAGTTTTAGGAAGGGAACAAACAGCCAGATTTATAGAAAGAGGCATAATTGAAATTGCTCCGTTAGCCTATATGAGAGGTAGAACTTTAGATGATGCTTTTGTCATATTGGATGAAGCACAAAACACCACTCATGCTCAAATGAAAATGTTTTTAACTAGATTAGGTTTCGGTTCTAAAATGGTAGTAACTGGAGATAAAACACAGATAGACTTACCAAAAGGTGTTAAAAGTGGATTAAAAGAAGCGATTAAAAAGCTAGAAAATGTAAAAGGACTAAGTATTCATAACCTTGACCAAAGTGATGTTGTACGTCACCCATTAGTAAGTAAAATTATTGATCGTTATGAGGGAGAAGAATAAATGTTTACAATAGATTTTAGTGATCATACAGAGTTAGTACAAAATGAATGGTTAACCCAAATAGATGAATTGCTTACTTTTGCTAAAAAACAAGAAAATATAGAAGAAGAAGCCGAATTGTCTGTGACATTTGTTGATAAAGAAGAAATTCAAGAAATTAATAAAATGTATCGCGATAAAGATAAAGTAACAGATGTTATTTCTTTTGCTTTAGAAGAAGATGAACCAGAAATAACTGGGCTTGATATGCCAAGAGTATTAGGGGATATAATAATTTGTACTGATGTTGCGAAAGAACAGGCTGATAATTATGGTCATAGTTTTGAAAGAGAACTCGGTTTTCTTGCATTACATGGTTTTTTACATTTATTAGGCTACGATCATATGAATGAACAAGATGAAAAAGAGATGTTCGGACGGCAAGAACAAATACTTAATGCCTATGGATTAACAAGAGATTAGAGGCGCATATGAAACGATTTAGTTATGCTTTTCATGGCATGTTAGTACTGATAAAAAAGGATCATAAATTTTTATTACATCTTTTATTAGCTTTAATAGTAATTATTGCGGGTTTTGCTT
Source organism: Staphylococcus sp. KG4-3 (assembly GCF_033597815.2). Lineage (NCBI taxonomy): Bacteria > Bacillati > Bacillota > Bacilli > Caryophanales > Staphylococcaceae > Staphylococcus > Staphylococcus halotolerans. The sequence goes on along the minus strand of NZ_CP166245.1, from coordinate 1,577,369 downwards.
TTAAAATCAACGAAGTAGAATGGCTTTTTATTATTATATCAATCGGCTTAGTACTCGCGTTTGAAGCAATTAATACTGCCGTAGAATATGTAGTGGATTTAGTTACTAGTGACTATCATGTTTTGGCAAAAAAAGCTAAAGATATTGCTGCTTTTAGTGTTGTACTTGCTTCTCTCGTTGCCTTAGTTATAGGGCTCATTATTTTTTCACCTTATGTATTTAAATAGTAGTGCAATTTTGTAAAATTTGTTTATACTAATAAGACATAGCAATTTAAAAAAATAAATATATTTGAGGATAACTTATCATTAAATAGGGGAGATAAACTATGGCTTACCAATCACATTATTTTACAGAAGTAAGAAATGCTCAAGCAAATGCATATGCACCATACAGTAATTTTAAAGTTGGTGCGTATTTAAAAACTAAAGATGGAAAAACATATTACGGTGCTAATGTAGAAAATGCTGCTTATCCCATGTCTATATGTGCAGAAAGATCTAGTTTAGTGTCAGCAATTGCGGATGGTTATCGACCAGGAGATTTTGAGTCAATTACTGTTACTGTAGATGCAGATGAACCTTCTTCACCATGTGGTGCTTGTCGACAGGTAATGAAAGAACTATGTGATGATGATATGCCAGTGTATATGACAAATCATCAAGGCGATATGATAGAATCGACAGTAAACGAACTACTACCATTAGGATTTTCAGGAAAGGATTTAAATTAATGACAGAACACAAATCAGGATTTATCTCAATTATAGGTAGACCGAATGTTGGTAAATCAACTTTTGTAAACCGAGTAATTGGGCATAAAATCGCAATAATGTCTGACAAGGCACAAACTACTAGAAATAAAATACAAGGTGTTATGACGCAAGAAGATGCTCAGATTATCTTTTTGGATACACCGGGTATTCATAAACCAAAACATAAATTAGGCGATTATATGATGCGAGTCGCTACAAATACATTATCTGAAATTGATGCTATTATGTTTATGGTAAATGTTAATGAAGATATCGGTCGTGGTGACGAGTACATTATGGACATGCTCAAAACTATTAAAACACCAGTATTCTTAGTATTGAATAAAATTGATTTAGTACATCCAGACGAACTGATGCCACGAATTGAAAAATACAAGCAATATTTGGATTTCACTGAAATTGTTCCAATTTCAGCATTAGAAGGTCACAACGTTGACCATTTTATCAATGTTTTAAAATCTTACTTACCAGAAGGCCCTAAATATTATCCGGATGATCAAATTTCCGACCATCCAGAACAATTTGTAGTTGGAGAACTAATTCGCGAAAAAATACTACATTTGACTAGCGAGGAAATACCTCATGCCATTGGGGTTAACGTAGATCGCATGGTTAAAGAAGATGAAGATAGAGTGAGAATTGAAGCTACCATTTTCGTAGAAAGAGATTCTCAAAAAGGTATTGTGATTGGAAAAGGCGGCAAAAAGCTAAAAGAAGTAGGTAAACGTGCTCGTCTTGATATAGAACGTCTATTAGGCTCCAAAGTTTATTTGGAACTGTGGGTAAAAGTTCAAAAAGATTGGCGTAACAAAGTAAACTTCATACGTCAAATGGGTTACTTAGAAGATCAAGATTAGGGCAAAGAATTTTTGAAAGTCGGTGAGCTATTGTGTTGATTAAACAAAAAGGTATAATCATAAAAACAGTTGATTATGGCGAATCCGATAAAATTATAACAATTTTGAATGAACATGGCGCAAAGGTACCTTTAATGGTAAGGCGAGCTAAAAAAAGTAAAAGTGGTTTACAAGCCAACACCCAATTATTTGTGTATGGCTTGTTTATTTATTCTAAGTGGAAAGGCATGGGGACATTGAGCTCCGTCGATGTGATTGAACAAAATTATAATCTTCGTTTAGATATTTACGAAAGTAGTTTTGCTAGTTTATGTGCCGAAACAATTGATCGTTCACTTGAAGCAGATGAAGTTTCTAAATATAGCTATGACCTTTTACATTTTGTTTTGGACAAAATTAAAAATGGTGTTTCAGCGCAACTGATGTCTGTAGTTGTTTTATTAAAATGTATGAACCGTTTTGGATTTAATGCTACATTTGATAAGTGTGCTATTACTGGCATTGATGATCAGTCCAAATTAATAGCATATAGTTTTAAGTATGATGGTGCTATTTCTGAAGGTGTTAAATATCAAGATCCACATGCGCTCGTTTTATCTAATAAAACACTTTATTTGCTAGATATTCTTCAAAAATTACCAATTAGTCAAATGAGTTCTCTTAGTATTCATGATGATGTTGTCAATGAGATGTCTGAATTAATGATTCTATTATATAAAGAATATGTGGGAATGTATTTTAAAAGTCAAAAGCTAATCAATCAATTACATAGATTAGATAATTTATCTTGACTACGTCGTATAGATATTAATTCTTATCAGCCTTCATATAAAATCAACTGAATAAACACATGATAAGTTAAAAAACCTCGCTAACAATAGATATAAAAATCTTATTGTTAGCGAGGTTTTTATTTTTAGAGAATAGTTCATTTAAAAAGGCTCAAGTAAAAACTTTATAAGCTTTTGCTAAATGATTATATACCACAAAATACAAGAAAAACATTAATCTCCAACTAACTATAATTATGTTATGTAACCCTATAGTATAAGTTTAAAAAATCAAAATCATATTATAAGGATTGTTGATATACATAGATAGAAAAACTAACTTTCTGATAATCTACTAGAAAATTTTAAATCTTTAATGATAGTAGAGTTCAAAAATTTAAAAGTTATATTAATGACATCGAAGATAACTTCTATTTTCAATAAAAATAGTTAAATGCCAAAGTGGCTGTATATTCTAAAAAATAAAATGTTCAATCATATGTTCAACACAAACTGATTAAACATTTTATGCGCATGTTCATCAATTTAGTGAAAGCATTACACTAAACTTCCTTAGTAGGAATCTTTAAATGTTAAATATAAAAAAATAAACCAAACGTTATATTTAACGTTTGGTTTATTTATAAGTAATGTTAATTATAACTGAATTAGAATTTAACTTTTTCAGCTAAGAAAGCATTTAGTTCTGTAATTGGCATACGAACCTGTTCCATAGTGTCACGATCACGTACAGTTACTTTTTCATCTTCTAAAGAATCGAAGTCGAAAGTGATACAGTATGGTGTACCGATTTCATCTTGACGACGATAACGTTTACCAATTGATTGTGATTCATCGAAGTCTATAGAGAAGTTAGCACTCAATTCTTCAAATACTTTAATCGCATCACCAGATAGCTTTTTGCTCAATGGTAATACTGCTGCTTTATACGGAGCAAGCGCAGGGTGGAAGTGTAATACAGTTCTAGAATCTTTACTACCTTCAACGCCTTCTTCATCATAAGCGTCACATAAAAATGCTAATGTGACACGGTCAGCACCTAATGATGGTTCGATACAATAAGGAATATATTTTTCGCCTGTTTCTTGATCATGGTAATGGAAATCTTCACCTGAGTGTTCGCTGTGTTGTTTCAAGTCGAAATCAGTACGGCTAGCGATGCCCCATAGTTCACCCCAGCCAAATGGGAATCGATACTCAATATCAGTAGTTGCATTTGAATAGTGAGAAAGCTCGTCAGCATCATGATCACGTAAGCGTGTAGCTTCTTCGCTTAAGTTTAAATCTTTTAGCCATTGGCTTGCGAACGTTTTCCAATAATTTTGCCATTCTATTTCTTCACCTGGTTTACAGAAGAATTCTAGTTCCATTTGTTCGAATTCACGTGTTCTGAAAATGAAGTTACCTGGTGTGATTTCATTACGGAATGACTTACCTACTTGACCAATACCAAATGGTAATTTTTTACGCATTGTACGTTGAACATTTTTATAGTTTACGAAAATACCTTGTGCAGTTTCAGGGCGTAAGAAAATTTCATTTGTAGAATCTTCAGTTACACCTTGGAAAGTTTTGAACATTAAATTGAATTGACGAATATCAGTCCAGTTTGCTGTTCCACTTACGGGACAAACAATACCTTCTTCATCAATAATGCGTTTCATTTCATCAAAGCTTAAACCATCAGCAACGAAATTTTCATCGCCTTTTTCATTTGCCATATAATCTTCGATAATTTTATCAGCACGATAGCGGATTTTGCTATCTTTGTTATCAATCATAGGGTCGTTAAAGTTACCAAGGTGACCAGACGCTTCCCATGTTTTTGGATTCATTAAAATTGCAGCATCAATACCCACGTTATATGGAGATTGTGTAATGAATTTTTGCCACCAAGCTTTTTTAACGTTATTTTTTAATTCTACGCCTAGTGGACCATAATCCCATGTGTTTGATAAACCACCATAAATATCACTACCAGGGAATACAAATCCTCTATGTTTCGCTAATGAAACAATTGTTTCCATATCTTTTGCCATAAAAAATACACTCCTCTTTAACATAAAAACGTCCCAAGACACAGAAAAAAATAAAACTTTATCCGTGTCTTGGGACGAGTTAATCTTTTTTAATCACATATTCAAAATATGTGTTTGTTTACAGAATTTTTTGTTAACCCGCGGTTCCACCCAAGTTAGTGTGAACACTCGCTTTTACAAATCATTTAGTTGTAGCCATTAAACTTTGTTAAGCTTTCACTATCCTTAACTCGCTTTAAATCTAATTTTAATGTATTGATGGTTTATAAGCAAGTAAATATATGTATTTGTAGCAATTTAAAATTCAATGTATAATTGAGTAAATTGATTAAAGGGGTGAGCGTTATAGAACTGAGTAAAAGGCAACAGCAAATTGTTGAAATTGTGAAGAATAATGGCCCAATTACTGGTGAACATATAGCTGAACGGCTGAATTTAACACGCGCGACTTTAAGACCCGATTTAGCTATTTTAACAATGTCTGGTATTTTAGAAGCTAGACCACGTGTTGGTTATTATTATTCTGGAAAACCCAAAAATAAATTAATAGCCGATGAATTAAAACAATATGTAGTTAAAGATTACGCATCTCACCCAGTAGTAGTAAAAAGTGAGATGACTGTTTATGATGCGATATGTACTATATTTTTAGAAGATGTTAGTACGCTGTTTGTAATTAACAATAACGGGGATTTTATGGGAGTTTGTTCACGTAAAGATTTATTAAGAGCTTCAATGATGGGGGAAGATATACATACGATACCCGTGAATATTATCATGACACGCATGCCAAATTTAAGTTTCGTTTTAGAAGACGAAAGAGTGATATTTGCAGCGAATCTCATGATTGAAAAAGAAATTGATTCTTTGCCTATTGTGGTTAAAAAAGAAAATGGAAAGTATGAAGTTAAAGGTCGCATTTCTAAAACGACGATAACTAAAATCTTTGTATCATTATTAAATGAATAGGTGGTATTAAATTAATGGAAAATATTAGAATAATAGTCGCATCCGACTCAGTGGGTGAAACCGCAGAACTAGTAGCAAGAGCCTGTATTTCACAATTTAATCCAAATCAATGTGACAGTGAAATAAGCAGATATCCTTACATTGAAGCTTTAGAAAACGTGGACGAAGTCATTTCCGTCGCAAAAGATACTGAAGCAATTGTAGTTTATACATTAGTAAAACCAGAAATAAGAAAATATATGGAAGCGAAAATCAGTGAATTTAATATTAAATCTGTAGATATCATGGGGCCATTGATGAATATTTTATTGGATAAAATTGATGAACAGCCATATTTTGAACCGGGTCTTGTCCATCAATTAGATGAAGCTTATTTCAAAAAAATTGATGCTATTGAATTTGCTGTTAAATATGATGATGGTAAAGATGCAAAGGGTTTATCAAAAGCAGATATTGTCTTATTAGGAATCTCAAGAACTTCAAAAACGCCATTATCTCAATACCTTGCACATAAAAGTTATAAAGTTATGAACATTCCAATTGTACCCGAGGTTACACCACCAGACGATCTATTTAATATTGATTCATCTAAATGTATTGCTTTAAAAATAAGTGAAGAAAAATTAAATAAAATTCGTAAAGAACGCTTGAAACAACTTGGATTAGGAGACAGTGCTAGATATGCTACAGAACAACGTATTGAAGAAGAACTTAATTATTTCCATGACTTAGTTGAAAGAATCGGCTGTCCGATAATTGACGTATCAGATAAAGCGATTGAAGAAACTGCAAATGACATTATTAGTATTATAGAGCAAAATAGTTTCAAAAAATAAATAAAACATTTATAATAGTGTAACTAATGTCTAATAGGTGATTATTTTGCGAATCGAACAATCTACAATTAACGAAATAAAAGAAAAAACTGATATACTCGATTTGGTTAGTGAGTATGTGAAGTTAGAGAAAAGGGGACGCAATTATATAGGTTTGTGTCCTTTTCATGATGAAAAGACCCCATCTTTTACCGTGTCAGAAGATAAGCAAATTTGTCATTGTTTCGGTTGTAAAAAAGGGGGCAACGTTTTCCAATTTACACAAGAAATTAAAGACATCTCTTTTACTGACGCTGTTAAAGAATTAGGGGAACGAGTTAATATTAAAGTTGAAACAGAATCGTCTGGTTCAAACCAAGAGGGCTCACATCAAGTTGCATCAGACGATTTAAAAATGATTGAAATGCATGAATTAATGCAAGAATATTATCATTATGCTCTGAAAAAAACAGTGGAAGGTGAATCTGCCCTAAATTATTTGAAAGAACGAGGTTTTACTGATGCGTTGATCGACGCGAGGAAAATTGGCTATGCGCCAAACAACTCACATTTTTGTCATGATTTTTTAAAGAAAAAAGGATATGATGTTCAACTGGCATATGAAGCTGGGTTGCTATCTCGAAACGAGGAAAATTTTAGTTACTATGACCGTTTTAGAGATCGTATTATGTTTCCGTTAACCAATGCACAAGGACGAACTGTCGGTTATTCTGGTAGAACATATACAAATCAAGAACCAAAGTATTTAAATAGCCCAGAAACACCAATATTTCAAAAGCGTAGATTACTATATAACGTTGATCACGCTAGAAAATCCATCAGAAAAACTGATGAATTAATTTTATTAGAAGGCTTTATGGATGTTATTAAGGCTGATCAAGCTGGTCTCAAACAAGTTGTTGCTAGTATGGGAACGCAAATATCACAGGAACATATAGCATTTATTAAAAAGTTAACATCTAATGTAACTTTGATGTTTGATGGGGATTACGCTGGTACAGAAGCTACATTAAAAACTGGACAAATTCTGTTACAACAAGGTTTTAATGTGTTTGTAGTGCAGTTACCTAAAGATATGGACCCTGATGAGTATATTGGGAAGCATGGGGCTGAAGCCTTCAATTACTTTGTAGAACATGAGAAAAAGTCGTTCATTATTTATAAAGTTCATACTCATCAAGAAGAAATTGAAAATAATGATTTAGCATATGAACGATATTTAAAAGAAATCACTAACGATATTTCTTATATGAGTTCAACTATCTTGCGGAAAAAGATATTGCAAGAAGTTTCGGAATTGTTTAAAGTTAGCTTGGATAGTCTAAATAATATAGTAGGACAACAACAAGATTATTATCAACCTCAAGACTATCATGTACCGTCTGCGCCACAATTTAATAATTTAAACAAAAATGAGAAGGCAGAACGTGCTTTACTTAAGCATTTTATGAACGATAAAGACACTTTTTTAAATTATCATAAATTAGTTCAATTAGAAGACTTTACAAATGAATATTTTAAGCGTATATTTAATATTTTACACGAGTTTTACTCTGAAAATGATACGTTCAATATTAGTGATGTATTACAGTACATTGATTCCAATGAAATTAAAGAAGCATTTATATCATTAGATAACTATTTGATAAATGAAGAACCTTTTGAACATGAAATTGATGACTATATAAATACACTGACAACTAATAGAAGTGAAGAAACTATTGAATCGCTTAATCAGAAGCTACGAGAAGCCTCAAGATTGGGTGATTTAGAATTGCAAAAATATTATTTAGAAAAAATTGTAAATCATAATAAAAGTAGAATGAATTGAAAAATATGTATTTGTCTGTATTTTTTAATCACTTAATGTGTATACGATACAATGTTTTGAGTAGATTTTACTAATTTTATCTATAAAATATTTGGATATCAAGTTGATATTATATTCGGGAGGCCTTTTCATGTCTGGAAATAAAGTTAAAGTTAAAAAGCAAACCATTGATCCATCTCTAACTTTAGAAGATGTAAAAAAACAATTAATTGAAAAAGGTAAAAAAGAAGGGCACCTAAGCCATGAAGAAGTTGCTGAAAAATTACAAAACTTCGAAATGGATTCTGACCAAATGGATGAACTATTTGATCAATTAACAGATAACGATATTAGTTTAGTTAATGAAAAAGATAGTTCTGATAAAGATTCTAAATTGAATCTAAACGATTTAAGTGCACCTCCAGGTGTAAAAATAAATGATCCAGTTCGTATGTATCTAAAAGAAATTGGACGAGTAGATTTATTAAACGCTCAAGAAGAAATTGAATTGGCTAAAAAAATTGAGCAAGGCGACGAAGTTGCCAAATCTCGTTTAGCCGAAGCTAACTTACGTCTTGTTGTTAGTATCGCGAAGAGATATGTAGGTCGTGGCATGTTATTCTTAGACCTTATCCAAGAAGGTAATATGGGATTAATAAAAGCTGTTGAAAAATTTGATTTTAATAAAGGATTTAAATTTTCAACTTATGCAACGTGGTGGATTCGTCAAGCGATTACGCGTGCCATTGCTGACCAAGCGCGTACAATACGTATTCCTGTTCACATGGTTGAAACAATCAACAAGTTAATCCGTGTTCAGAGACAATTATTACAAGACTTAGGCCGTGACCCTGCTCCTGAAGAAATCGGAGAAGAAATGGACTTACCTCCTGAGAAAGTAAGAGAAATACTGAAAATTGCTCAGGAACCTGTTTCATTAGAAACGCCAATAGGTGAGGAAGATGACAGTCATTTAGGGGATTTCATTGAAGACCAAGAAGCGCAAAGCCCTTCTGATCATGCAGCTTATGAACTATTAAAAGAACAATTAGAAGATGTATTAGACACATTAACTGATCGTGAAGAAAATGTATTGCGTTTACGTTTTGGATTAGATGATGGTAGAACACGTACACTAGAAGAAGTTGGTAAAGTATTTGGTGTTACAAGAGAACGTATTCGTCAGATAGAAGCAAAAGCACTTAGAAAATTAAGACATCCAAGTAGAAGCAAACGTCTAAAAGATTTTATGGACTAATTTTTAGCGCTTGAGGCATCGACTATACATTAAATGGGTATTGATGTGTCTCTATATACACATGTATAATAGCTGACGAAGTGCACAATACGCTATTTAATAGCTTTAAAACAAGTTAGTGATACAGGGAGCGGGAATACGAGATCAAATTAAAAATTTTGATTTCTCTTCCGCTCCTTTTTTACATATTAAAAGGGGAGCACTTTTATGATTCCATTAAATCAAAGATTAAAAAGAGTAAGTTATTATATTAAAGGTGAATATTTAGCAGATATTGGTTCGGATCATGCTTATCTACCTATTTTTGCTATAGAAAATAAATTAACAAGAAGAGCAATTGCAGGCGAAGTCATTAAAGGGCCTTTTGATGCTTCTAAACGAAACGTATGCGAACATCAACTCAGTCACCATATCGATGTACGATTAGGTGACGGGTTAACTGTTATACAAGATGGAGATCCTATAACTACAATTACTATATGTGGCATGGGTGGTCCTCTTATAGCTAAAATTATAAGTGATGGCGCCAATAAATTGTGTAATAAACCGAGATTGGTGTTACAAAGTAATATACAGTCAAGCGCCATTAGAAATAAGCTTACTGAATTAAATTATGGCATAATAGCTGAAGAAATTATGGAAGAAAAAGGCCATATCTATGAAATTATTGTTGCTGAGTACTTCGAAAAAATACCACCTATGACTCAAATAGAATTAAAATTTGGACCCGAATTGGTTAAAGATAAAAATGATTTATTTAACAAAAAATGGGAACGTGAAAAAGAAGCATTATTAAAGATAAAGAATAATTTAAATCCTAAAATACATGCCCAACGTTTAGACGAAATTAATGATGAGTTAGATTTAATTAATGAGGTGTTATAAATGATTATAGATGAATTATTAAAAACTATTAATACACATGTACCTTTTGATACAGCAGAATCATGGGATAACGTAGGTTTATTAATTGGTGATAAAGCTAACAAAGTCACAGGTATATTAACAGCACTCGATTGCACTGAAGAGATTGTTGATGAAACGTTAGATAAAGGCTATAATACAATAATTTGTCATCATCCTCTTATTTTTAAAGGGGTGAAAAATATTACTCAACAAGAAGGATATGGGGCAATCATACGTAAACTAATTAAAAACGACATTAATCTCATTGCATTACACACTAACTTGGATGTTTATCCAAAAGGTGTGAATGCGATGCTTTCTAATAAATTAGGTTTAGAAAAACAACAGATTTTAAACCCTGAAAATATACCTTATTACAAAGTTCAAGTATTTATTCCTGAAGAAAATTTAAGCGATTTTAAAGATGTATTAAGTGAAGCAGGTATAGCTCAAGAGGGGGATTATCAATACTGTTTTTTCGAAAGCCCTGGCACTGGTCAATTTAAGCCAGTAGATAGTGCAAACCCACATATCGGTGAAATAGATCAAATTTCTAAAGTACAAGAATATAAATTAGAATTTATGATTGACCATACACAAAGAACTTTAACGCAAGACTTAATAATACAACATCATCCATATGAAACTCCGGTTTATGATTTTATAGAACTTACAAAACAAGCGAATTACGGTTTAGGCATGATAGGCAAACTTAATGAAGTTACGACAGTGAAAAAATTTGTGAGCCATGTTAAAGCACAATTAAAAATGCCAAGTGTACGTTTCTCTGGCGATGTTAACGCAAACATAGAAACAGTAGCTATTATAGGTGGATCAGGAATTGGATTTGAGTATGCAGCCAGTCAGAAAGGCGCTGACATCTTTGTCACAGGAGATATAAAACACCATGATGCATTAGACGCTAAAATGGCAGGCGTTAATTTATTAGATATCAACCATTACAGTGAATATGTAATGAGAGAAGGGCTATGCCAACTTTTAGAAGATTGGCTGAATGTTGATGATAAAATATTTAATATTGAAGCGTCTGAAATCAATACAGACCCCTTTGAATATTTATAACAACAATTTGTGGCTGAGGCATAATCAATGCTTCAGCCGTTAATATGAATTATTGCGTGACAATTAAAATATAATTGATCTATGACAATAATAATATATTATAGTTAACATTCTTAGAGAAAATTATTGGGATATTGCTATAAGTTTATATTAATACTACTAATCAAAAACATTTTATAGCATGCATTACTTATTTAACTTGATATGATAATTTAGTTCAAAATTATACGGTAATGCTTTATAATAGATAAGATGAAGATTTAAGGAGGCCAAGACATGGCAAATCACCCATTTGAGAAATTTAATTTAGAACCAAGTCTGATTGATGCTGTGAAAGATTTGAATTTTGATCAACCGACTGAAATTCAAAGCCGAGTAATACCAAAAATAATAAAACAAGTAAATTTAATCGGCCAATCACAAACAGGGACAGGTAAATCCCATGCATTTTTATTACCGTTAATCAATTCAATAGATACAGAATACAAAGAACCGCAAGCAATTGTTGTAGCTCCCACAAGAGAATTAGCGCAACAACTTTTTGATGTTGCTAGCCATATAACAAAATTTAAAGAAGATGTGTCAGTAAAATTATTCATAGGTGGCACAGATATTGAAAAAGATCGTAGTCGTGCAAAGAATCAACCACAACTTGTTATAGGGACACCTACACGTATTAATGATTTAGCTAAACACGGGGATTTACATGTACACTTAGCATCCTACTTAGTCATTGATGAAGCAGATTTAATGATAGATTTAGGGCTAATAGATGAAGTTGATCATATTGCTATAAGATTAGATGAGAAAGCACATATTGCAGTATTCAGTGCAACAATACCTAAATCGTTACATCCATTTTTAAATAAATATCTTGAAAATCCGGATTTTGTAGAGATAGAAAATACAGAAAAAAACAAAAAGAATATAGAATTCTATTTAATTCCAACAAAAGGCGAAGCCAAAATAGAAAAGACTTTAAAGTTAATTGATGTACTGAACCCATATTTATGTATCATTTTCTGTAATAGTAGAGACAGTGCTGATGAATTAGCAAACCAACTTAATGCAGCTGGTTTGAAATTAGGCATGATTCACGGTGGTCTTTCACCTAGAGAACGTAAACAACAAATGAAACGTATTAGAAATTTAGAATTCCAATACGTAATAGCTAGTGATTTAGCATCACGAGGTATTGATATTGATGGTGTAAGTCATGTAATTAACTTTGATGTACCAAATGATATTGATTTCTTCACACATCGTGTAGGACGTACTGGTAGGGGGCAATATAAAGGCGTTGCAATTACTTTGTACAGCCCTGATGAAGAAAATAACGTTGCATTAATTGAACAACGCGGCTATCATTTTGAAAACGTTGATATTAAAGACGATGAGTTAAAGCCTATTAAAGCTCATAATTTACGTCAATCACGTAAAAATAAAGATGATCATTTAACAAATCAATTAAAATATAAAGTTAAAAGTAATAAGAAAAAAGTCAAACCTGGTTATAAGAAGAAATTTAAACGTGATTTGGATGATTTAAAACGAAAAGAACGCAAACAATTTAGTAAGCAAAAGAGTAGACAGGAAAGAAAAAATAGAAAAGGATAGGTGAATTTTATGTTATTAGGGTCTCATGTATCGATGAATGGTAAAAAAATGTTAGAAGGCTCAGCTGAAGAAGCCCAAAAATTTGGTGAGTCTACATTTATGATTTATACAGGTGCGCCACAAAACACTAGAAGAAAGCCTATCGAAGAATTAAATATTGAAAAAGGTCATGAAGTAATGAAAGCTCATGGTCTATCAAATATTGTTGTGCATGCACCTTATATTATAAATATTGCTAATACAGTTAAACCACATGTCTTTGAACTTGGTGTGGAGTTCTTACAAAGTGAAATTGAACGTACACAAGCACTAGGCGCGAAAGATATAGTATTACACCCAGGTGCTCATGTTGGCGAAGGTACAGATGCAGGTATCAAAAAGATAATAGAAGGCCTTAACGAAGTTCTAACGAATGATAATGATGTTAGAATAGCATTAGAAACAATGGCTGGTAAGGGATCTGAAATTGGCAGAAACTTTGAAGAGATAGCCAGAATTATTGATGGAGTAGATCATAATGAAAGACTATCTGTCTGTTTTGATACATGTCATACACACGATGCCGGTTATAACGTAAAAGAAGATTTTGATGGTGTTTTAAACGAATTTGATAAAATTATAGGTGTCGATAGAATTAAAGTCGTGCATGTAAACGATAGTAAAAATGATATTGGAGCACATAAAGATAGGCACGAAAATATTGGATTTGGTTATATTGGGTTCGATGCGCTTAACTATATTGTACATCACGATACTTTTAAAGAAATTCCAAAAATATTAGAAACGCCTTATGTGGGTGAAGATAAAAAGAACAAGAAACCACCATATAAATTAGAAATTGAAATGTTAAAACAACAACAATTTGATCCAGATTTGAAGAGTAAAATTTTAAATCAATAATAATATTTCTTAAAAATTGACCGGATATTAAAGGGTTTAATTAATCACTTTTAAACAATATAATAAAAAATATGCTGGGAATTTGTTCTGCTAGAACGGCAAGAGTAATATGTGAATTCTAATGATCCACTTAGAATTCGCATGTTACTCTTTTTTTGATAATTCGTAAACATTACTATTTACATAATTAATATCTCATTGTATAGTATAGAACGAGGTGAAAACATGTCTACGCCAGTATTCGAATTAAAAAATATAGATTATTATTTTGACAACAAACAAGTACTTGAAAATATAAATATTAAAATTAATAGAGGAGAGTTTGTTGCAATTGTAGGACCAAATGGTGCCGGGAAATCAACTTTACTAAAAATTATACTTGGCTTATTACCAATCCAAAAAGGCCAAATTTATGTTGATGGGAAAGACTATAATGGAAATCAATCTTTACTTAAAATTAGTTACGTTTCCCAAAAAGCACAAGCGTTTAAAGCAGGCTTCCCTGCTAGCGTTAAAGAAGTCGTGATCAGTGGGCTTACCAAGCGCAAGAAACTATTTCAATGGTTCAATAAAAAAGATGAGCAAAGTGTAAAAACTGTTTTATCACGTCTTAATATTGAACATTTAATTGACAAAAACATAGCTGAATTATCCGGTGGACAACAGCAAAGAGTGTTAATTGCACGTGCGTTAATCAGTGAACCATCTGTACTAATTCTTGATGAACCAACTAGTGGGATTGATGCAAAACACGTGAGTGAATTTTATGAGACTTTGGATACATTAAAGAATGAAGGTGTAACCATTATTCTTGTTACACATGATATTGGTGTTGTTGCAGACACAGCAACTGAAGTAGCTTGCTTGAATAAGCATTTACATTTTCATGGTACAACTGAAGATTTTAAATCGCTAGATGAAGTTGAAATATCAAAAATTTATGGTCATCCTATTCAATTTGTTGATCATCAGCATAGTAGGGAGTGTTGTTCGTCATGATTGAAGCCTTACTAAATTTTGATTTCATGAGATATTCACTTATAAGTGGGCTTCTTATTGGCTTAATTGCACCATTAATCGGTGCTTTCATTGTTGTGAGGAGGCTATCATTAATTGCTGATGCGTTAAGTCATGTCACGCTTGGTGGTATTTCATTTGGAATGTTTGTTGTTACAATAATCCCAACAGTGGCATTTATAAATCCAATGTGGTTTGGTATTCTATTTGCTGTGATTGGCGCATTACTTATTGAAAAGTTAAGAACTTCTTATAGTAACTATCAAGAAATTGCTATTCCAATTATTATGAGTGCGGGAATCGCCTTAAGTGCAATATTTATTTCACTTGCAGACGGCTTTAATCAAGAAATTGTTGGATTATTGTTTGGTTCTATCAGTGCAGTAACATTAAGTGACTTATTTACAATTATTGTAATTGTCATCGTTGTTCTTATATTTATATTTTCTTTTTACAAAGAATTATTTATATTATCTTTTGATGAAGAAT
This sequence comes from Staphylococcus sp. KG4-3, assembly GCF_033597815.2. Classification (NCBI taxonomy): domain Bacteria; kingdom Bacillati; phylum Bacillota; class Bacilli; order Caryophanales; family Staphylococcaceae; genus Staphylococcus; species Staphylococcus halotolerans. The sequence continues at coordinate 1,562,022 of NZ_CP166245.1, read as the reverse complement.
ATAGTAAAGTAATAGGAATACCTAAATGGATTCAATTTATATTTATTATTATTGTAGCAATGGTTATATCTGCATCTATGCGTGTTGTAGGTATCTTATTAGTGAGTGCACTAATAACGTTACCTGTAGCAATTTCAATGCGACTCACAAAAGGTTTTAAACAGTTAATCATTTTAAGCGTTGTTATTGGAGAAATTTCAGTCATTGGAGGACTCGTATTAGCGTTTTATATGAATATATCACCAGGTGGTGTAATTGTAGTATTACTTGTACTAATACTCGCTATTACGATGATGTATCAGAAATTTAGAATAAGAACAATTAAAGGAGATGCTAACGATGAAAACTGAAGAGGCTATTAATATCATTAAAAATCACGGACATAAATATACAAATAAGAGACGTGAAATGCTTGATATATTTGTTTCTGAAGATAAATATATCAACGCGAAATTAATCCAGCAAGAAATGGATAAAAATTTCCCAGGCATATCGTTTGATACAATTTATCGTAATTTACATTTATTTAAAGATTTAGGTATAGTTGAAGGCACAGAATTAGACGGAGAGATGAAATTTAGAATTGCTTGCACAGACCATCACCACCATCATTTTATATGCGAGTCATGTGGCGATACAAAAGTAATTGATTTCTGTCCTATTGAACAAATTAGAGCGTTTCTTCCTAAAGTTGATATCCATACACATAAATTAGAAGTTTATGGCGTATGTGAAACTTGTCAACAAGCTTGATTATAAATTGTACAAATGAGAGTAAAAATACAAAATATTTTCCATAAATCATAGGTCTTTCGTATGAATTAAATTGAATTTTTAAAATTGTTGCATAAACATGTTTAAATAAGTCCAATTTGAGATATACTAGTAGAGTAACTAAAGATGACAAATATTATTCAATAACGTTTCAATTAAACTTTAAGCAGATTAATTGTTGTTATCATAATTAGTTGTTATGCTTTATTTAAAGATTAATTAGGAGGATGATTATTTATGGCTTTTGAATTACCAAACTTACCTTATGGTTTTGATGCATTGGAACCACACATTGATCAACAAACAATGGAAATTCACCATGGCAAACACCATAACACTTATGTAACTAAATTAAACGCAGCAGTAGAAGGAACTGATTTAGAATCTAAATCAATTGAAGAAATTGTTGCGAATCTAGACAGTGTTCCAGAAAACATTCAAACAGCTGTTCGCAATAATGGCGGTGGACATTTAAACCACTCATTATTCTGGGAATTATTAACTCCAAACTCAGAAGAAAAAGGTACTGTTGTTGACAAAATTAAAGAACAATGGGGCTCTTTAGACGCATTTAAAGAAGAATTTGCAGACAAAGCAGCAGCACGTTTCGGTTCAGGTTGGGCATGGCTAGTAGTTAATAACGGTAACTTAGAAATCGTTACTACACCTAACCAAGATAATCCAATTACTGAAGGCAAAACACCTATCTTAGGATTAGATGTTTGGGAACATGCTTATTATCTTAAATACCAAAACAAACGTCCAGACTATATTAGTGCATTCTGGAACGTTGTAAATTGGGAAAAAGTTGACGAATTATATAACGCAGCTAAATAATTGAGCTAGCGAATATGACGGCCTTTTAGTAGGTCGTCATTTTTTTTAACTAAAATAATAGAAATATTCGCTAATTTCATATATCATTTGTAGTGAGAACTTTTGAATTGAGGTATGCTGTTTTGTTAAAAAGATTAAAAGAAAAGTCAAATGATGAAAAAATTAGAAATACAATGAATAAAAGAATTAGTTTTATATTTGGTGTGATTGTATTTATTTTTGCAGTAGTTGTCTTAAGGTTAGGTTATTTACAAATTGCACAGGGTTCTCATTATAAACAACTGATAAAAAATAGCGAAAATTTAACAGTTAATGAAGCCGTACCGAGAGGGCGTATATTAGATAGAAACGGTAAAGTCCTTGTTGATAACGCTTCTAAAAAAGCGATTACATATGCGCGTGGTAGAAAAACTTCACAAACAGAAGTTTTAAAAATTGCAAAAGATCTATCTGATTTAATTAAAATGGATACTGACAAAATAACAGATCGAGATAAACAAGACTATTGGATTCAATTACATCCAAATAAAGCGAGAGAATTAATGCAAAGCGAACAAGCATTACTTGATGATGGTAGTATTTCTCAAGACGACTATGACGAGTCCTTATATAAAAAAATTGGGAAAAAGCAAATCAACACACTAAGTGATAAAGATTTGCAAGTCTTAGCTATTTATAGAGAAATGATGTCTGGTTCAGCGCTTGATCCACAAATGATTAAAAATGAGGATGTCACTGATGAAGAATACGCAGCGGTCTCACAAAAATTATCTGATTTGCCAGGTGTAAATACGACAATGGATTGGGATAGAAAATATCCAAATGGTGATACATTAAGAGGTATCTTTGGAGATGTATCTACAACTGAAGAAGGTATTCCTAAAGAATTAACCGAGCAATACTTGGCTAAAGGATATTCTCGTAATGATCGTGTAGGAAAATCATATCTAGAATATCAATATGATGATATTTTAAAAGGCAAGAAAAAAGAAATGAAATATACTACGGATAAATCAGGCGAAGTCATTGATTCCAAAGTCATTAATCCTGGCTCTCGTGGAGATGATTTAGTGCTTAGTATTGACATCGACTTACAGAAAAAAACCGAAGAATACTTAGAGAAGCAAATATCAAAACTTCGTAGTGAAGGCGCTAAAGATATGGATAATGCACTAATAGTTGTACAAAATCCAAATAACGGCGATATTTTAGCGATGGCAGGTAAACAAATAGATAAGAATGGCGATTTAACGGATTATGATATAGGCACATTTACATCACAATTTGCTGTTGGCTCATCTGTAAAAGGTGGCACTTTATTAGCCGGTTATCAAAATAATGCAATTAACGTTGGTGATCAAATGGTCGATGAACCACTGAAATTTGCTGGTGGTCTGACAAAACGCTCTTACTTTAACCAAGATGGTAGAAAAACGATAAACGATAAGGAAGCACTAATGCACTCATCTAACGTTTATATGTTCAAGACAGCTTTGAAAATGGCTGGATCTCCCTATTCAGCAAATATGACATTACCAAATGATATTTCTGAGGCGGGTCAAAAGCTACGTAAAGGATTGAATCAAGTAGGGCTTGGCGTTAAAACAGGTATTGATTTACCGAATGAAACAAATGGACAAATTGAACCATTAACTGATAATCCAGGTAATTTCCTTGATTTAGCAATAGGACAATATGATACGTATACACCTTTACAATTGGCACAATATGTTTCTACAATTGGTAATAACGGGTATAGAGTTCAACCACATATTGGTTTAGAAATTAGACAGGCAACAAATAAAGATACATTGGGCCCTGTTAAAGAGAAGGTTAAGGGGAAAGTGCTAAACAGAGTGAATAACTCAGGAGAGCAAATTAAACAAATTCAAGATGGATTTGAAATGGCATTTAATGAAAAACCCGGCACAGGTTATCAAAGTTTTAATGATACCGAAGTTCCATCAGCAGGTAAAACGGGTACAGCCGAAGTTTTCCAAAATGGTGAATCAAGAGTAAACTCAACTTATGTTGGTTATGCACCAATTAAGGACCCTAAACTTGCATTTTCAATTGTCTATACAAACCAACCAGTTCCAGAACCGTGGTTAAATGGTGGAGATTTAGGTAGAGATGTTATAAACTACTATTTTAAAGAACGAGCTAAAAAATAAAATAAGCGATTTTGTTATAAATACTGATATAGTCGTCTTTATTGAAAAATAATACTTTTCAATTTTATAACTAAATGGTATGATTAATAGGTCGTATTTTGAAAAGGTAAGGAGGAATTAGCATGCGCGTAAACGTAACTCTAGCTTGTACAGAATGTGGAGAAAGAAACTACATTACTACAAAAAATAAACGTACTAATCCTGAACGTATAGAAATGAAAAAACACTGTGCACGTGATAACAAACACACTATGCACCGTGAAACAAAATAATTAATATTTTAAGCCAGATTCTAATACAGGATCTGGTTATTTTTTCGTTTGTTTTAAAAAGCAGTTAAATGACATTACATTTTTTTAACGTTATAATAATATAAGTATGTATTTGGGGAAGGTGTTCAAGATGTCCAAAAAAACTTTGCGTCAAAAAAATATTAATTTAATGAGACAATTTATGAAACAATCGAATAAGCAAGAGGCAGATCAATATTTAAGCGATCATTTTTTTAATACAGATGAATACAGATTTTCACAACGGATTGGCATTGTATTATCGATGCCCCATGAAGTAAATACATATCCAATTATTCAACAAATGATAGAAGACGGAAAAACTGTTTTTGTACCTGAAACAAATTATCAAACGAGGGAAATGACATTTAAACATGTAGATGATTTAAATCACATTAGTCCAGATGATAAAGGCATTAATCACGTTAACGCAGATACTGAAATCACCAATAATTTAGATTTAGTAGTAGTTCCTGGCGTCGTATTTAATAATATTGGTTACCGTATTGGTTATGGTGGTGGGTATTTTGATAAATTTTTAAGTACTAATAAACAATCTACTATCAGTCTACTATACGACTTTCAATTAAATTCGTTTGAGATAGAAGTACATGACGAACCGGTTGAAAAATTAATCATAGCAACAACTAAATAATGGAGGCAAATATGATCACTGAGAAACATTATTGGAAGTGCATATATACTTGGATTAAATATCTGAACTATCATGTTGTTCACACAAATAAAGATAATGATGAAATTTGGTTAGCGAATAAGAAATCGGAAAGTATCGTGATATTTAAATATGGCGCTAATTCAACTCAAGATGTTAGGTTTGATAAAACTCGAATACAAGAAAACCAAGATAATATCATTGCATTTCTAGGGTTTAAACCCAAGAATTATGAATTATATATTTTTACAGATAAAATATTTACAGATGAGAACTTAAATGAAACTAAACCGGTTAAATTTAAGGTTAAAATCATTAGAGAAGCAGAGCATATAGAAAGAATAATGCCAAACTTCTTTGTGAAAAAAATGTATAATCGTACAACTAAGCATACAAAATCATACTATAAACAACGCACTCTCAATAACAATCCTATTGAAAAACATATGCTTAAGTTTGCCCCTGTAACATATACGTTAATAGCAATTAATATTATTATTTGGTTAGCTATGACATTGTTTTTAAATCGTTTTTCAGATTTAAAATTATTAGATGTAGGTGGTCTTGTTCATTTTAATGTTGTACATGGTGAATGGTATAGATTGATCACCTCTATGTTTTTACATTATAATTTTGAACATATTTTAATGAATATGTTGAGTCTATTTATATTTGGGAAAATTGTAGAAGCTATCGTGGGTCATTGGAGAATGTTTGTAATATATATTGTCGCTGGTTTATTTGGTAACTTTGCATCCCTTTCATTTAATACAGATACCGTTTCCGTAGGTGCAAGTGGTGCCATATTCGGGTTAATTGGAGCAATTTTTATATTTATGTATGTAGGTAAACAGTTCAACCGCAAATTAATTGGTCAATTATTAATTGTACTTTTAATTATGATTGGACTATCGTTATTTATGCAAAATGTAAATATTGTTGCACATATAGGCGGTTTCATTGGTGGGTTATTAATAACATTAATAGGATTCTATTTTAGAACAAATAAAAATCGTTTCTGGTTTCTAATAATATTAATACTAGTCTTATTTATTGCCGCTCAAATCAGAATTTTTACAATTAAAGAAGATAATATATACAATACGATTATTACAAACGAAATGAAACAAGGAAATTATGATGATGCAAAAGATATGGTAAAGCATACTATCAATAAGAATTATGCTGATGACGAAACTTATTATTTAAATGGACTTATTAAAGCAACGTTAGACTCGAAAGCAGAAGGCATTGCAGTATGGGAAAGAGGATTAAGGGAACACCCTAACTCAGGACTCTTAAACTATCAATTAGCCATTGCAAATAGGTCTCTTGATAACAAAGATAAAGCCAAGAAATACATAAAAGCTGCGTTAAAGTCTGACCCTAGTAATAATGATTATATTAATTTAAATAAAGAATTGAGCGATGATAGTGATTCAGAAAATTAATACATTTTATGACGTGCAGCAACTCCTTAAAAAATTTGGGTTTATCGTTTACTTTAAAGATAAAGAAGACATGTATGAAATGATGGAACAAGAAATAAAATCGCTATTCAACATAGGGCTTATTTCAAAGGACGACTTTTTAAAATGTCGATTAATTATTAATCAAAGAAAAAATGAATAAACGAAGTTGTAGAAGAGGTCGAGGCAGTGTTTTGCCTCGACCTAAAATATTATATTATGACTATTTATCATAAGTTATTATAAACGCTATATTGACAATTTAAATTCAATGCTTTTTAATTTTCAAATGCTATAAATTACAAGTATCTTTCACTGTCAGATAAGTTGTTTCATAATTATTGCAATTGAGAATTGATTAAGATTAAAATGTAATTAAGGAAATATAAATCTATATTAAATGGTTTATAAAGGCTAGATTCAAAAAGTCTTATTATCTGGAATACTTATTGGTGTAAAATCTCCAATCCCCTTGATATATAAGTTTTTTTGAACTACAGTTAGAGGATGTGCACCCTTTTAATAAATCAGAGAAGGATGAAAATTAAATGAACAAAATTATATTAGCCGCAGATATTGGTGGAACTACATGTAAACTAGGAATTTTTGATGAAAATCTTAACCGTTTATCAAAATGGTCAATCGATACAGATACTTCAGATACTACTGGATATTTACTATTAAAAAATATATATGATTCTTTCATACAGCATATAGATAAATCAGACAACACTTTTTCAGATGTTTTAGGTATTGGAATTGGTGTGCCTGGACCTGTGAATTTTGAAACGGGAGAAGTAAACGGAGCAGTTAACTTATACTGGAAAGACACAGTAAATGTAAGAAATATTTTCAAACAATTTGTAGATTGTCCAGTTTATGTTGATAATGACGCAAATGTTGCTGCTTTAGGTGAAAAGCACAAAGGTGCGGGTAATGGTGCAGAAGATGTAGTTGCTATTACACTTGGTACTGGATTAGGTGGTGGCATTATTTCAAATGGTGAAATCGTGCATGGCCATAATGGTTCTGGTGCTGAGATAGGACATTTTAGAGTAGACCATGACCAACGCTTCAAATGTAATTGTGGGAAATCAGGTTGTATAGAAACAGTGGCGTCTGCTACGGGTGTCGTAAACCTGGTTAATTTCTATTATCCTAAATTAACATTTAAATCTTCAATTTTACAATTAATTAAAGATAATAAAGTAAGCGCAAAAGCAGTTTTTGATGCTGCAAAAGCTGGGGATCAATTCTGTATCTTTATAACAGAACGTGTAGCTAATTATATCGCTTATTTATGTAGTATAGTCAGCGTTACGAGTAATCCGAAATACATCGTTTTAGGTGGAGGTATGTCCACTGCAGGATTGATACTAATTGAGAATATTAAAACAGAATATCATAATTTAACATTTACGCCTGCTCAACAAAACACTGAAATTGTACAAGCTCAGCTTGGAAATGATGCAGGTATTACAGGCGCTGCAGGATTAATTTACACTTATATTATCGAAAAGGATGGTGTTAAATAATGGCTATCGTAGACGTAGTTGTTATACCGGTCGGCACAGAAGGACCGAGCGTGAGTAAATATATTGCCGAAATTCAAACTAAATTAAAAGAATATAAAGCACAGGGTAAAATTGATTATCAATTAACGCCAATGAACACATTAATTGAAGGAGATTTAAAAGATTTATTCGAAGTTGTACAAGCAATTCATGAATTACCATTTGATAAAGGGCTAAGCCGTGTATGTACAAATATTAGAATTGATGATCGACGAGATAAATCACGCAATATGAATGAGAAAGTAAAGGCAGTAGAAAAATATTTGAACGACGGAGGTAACTAGAATGAAAATTTCGAGTCTATCTTTAGGTCTAGTCGAAACAAATGTTTATTTTATAGAGAATGATACAAGTGTCATTTTAGTTGATCCAGCTAATGATAGTGATTTAATTATTAAAAAGTTAAATCAAATTAATAAAAAATTAGTCGCTGTATTACTTACTCATGGTCATTTTGATCACATTGGTGCTTTAGATGACATTATTGAAAAATATGATGTACCAGTATTTATGCATAAATCGGAATTTGATTTCTTAACAAATACAACTAAAAATGGTTCAGAAAAATTCAAACAATATGGATTACCTAATGTTATTAGCCACGCAGCACCACAACCGCTAGAAGAAGGCGATGCAAGTGTAGAAGGGTTTAATTTCAAGGTATTACATACTCCTGGTCATTCTCCAGGAAGTTTGACGTTTGTTTTTAATGAATTTGCTGTTGTGGGTGATACATTATTTAAACAGGGTATAGGTCGAACTGATTTATATAAAGGTGATTACGAAACATTAGTTAATTCAATATTAGACAAATTATTTGAATTAGATGATGATCTACCTTTATTCCCAGGACATGGACCATATACCACAGTGGAAGATGAACAAATGAATCCTTATTTACATGGGTAAATTTAGTAGAGTTGAATTTCTATAGTAATATCACTGATACAAAACAAAAGTAATTTTCACACCTCTTACGTGTATATATGTAGGAGGTGTTTTTTTATTGAAGTTATTGTTTAATAGTATGATTGAAAAGGCAATTAATAAAGATGCATCAGATATACATTTTATTCCTGTAGATAAAGAAGTTTTGATTAAATTTAGAATCCGTGATGATTTGAAATCAATAGAAACATTACAATTAAATACGTATTTTAAATTACTAACTTATATGAAATACCAAGCTGGATTAGATGTCTCTAAACACAACGCTGCTCAGAGTGGTAGGTATATTTATAAATTAAAACAAATTTATTTCCTTAGAATATCAACGCTTCCTTTATCTCTAGGAAATGAAAGCTGCGTTATTAGGATTATCCCGCAACATTTTCAAAAGCAAAAACATAACCAAAACATAACGCATTTATATAATCTAATGAACAAAAAGCAAGGATTAATTTTATTGAGTGGACCCACTGGTTCTGGAAAAAGTACGTTAATGTATCACATGTTGTCTTATGCTAAAGAGCACTTAAATTTAAATATAATTACAATTGAAGATCCCGTTGAACAATTGATAAATGGTATAACTCAAATATCATTGAATGAAAAGGCAGGGATAAATTATGAAACTTCTTTTAAAGCAATATTGCGATGCGATCCAGATATTATTTTAATTGGTGAAATAAGAGATGCAAATGTAGCTAAACATGTTATACAAGCCAGTTTAAGTGGCCATTTAGTACTTTCTACAATTCATGCTAGTAATTGTAAAGGTGTGATATTAAGACTGTTAGAAATGGGGATAACAGTACAACAGCTTATACAATCAATCATTAGTATATTAAATCAAAGGCTTATTACTACTAAAGAAGGTGTTAGGGAACTTGTATATGAACAGGTAAAAAAAGAAGATATTTATCATTTCTTTAAAAATAGTTATACATTACCCAAAGATTTCCATAACTTATCTTATAAGTTAAACAAAATGTCAAAAGAGGGGATGATATGTGAAACATCGATGGAACGTTATCTATAAATTTTATCCTTTTACAATATTAAGTGAAAAGGACAAAATTGATTTGCTATCAAAGTTAAAAGACTTACTGGAACATGGCTTTACTTTAAGTGATTCATTTGATTTTTTACTACAACATACCAAGATTAGGTCGCTAGAAATCAAATCATTAATTAAAGCGGAATTAAGACATGGTGCTGATTGCTCTGAAATTCTTAAAATACTAAAGTATCCTAAATCAATTATTATGCTAATTTATTTTGCAGAGATGTTTGGTAATTTAACAGAGACATTACCACATGCTCAAGAATATTTAATACGTAATTATAAGATTAAGAAACGTTTACTTAAAACAATACAATATCCTTTACTTTTACTTTCCATATTCATCATTATGCTCATGGTTCTTAATCATACTATTATTCCAGAGTTTCAAAATTTATATCATAATATGGGAGTAGAAATTACTTCAGTACAGCGAAAACTAACTTTTATAATAGTAAATTTGCCTTCTTTCATATGGTATTTGGTTATTGTTGTTCTGATAACTCTGGCACTATTTTGGTTGTTATATATAAAGCTCTCTGTACATTATAAATTAAAGTTAATGTTGTCAATGCCCATTGTTTCAAAATTCTTTAAGCTTTATAAAACTTTTCGCTTAGCTTCAGAGTTTTCGCTATTTTATAAAAATGGAATTAGTCTACATAAAATTGTGGACATTTATTCCGAGCAAAAAGATGACAGTTATTTAAATTATTTAGCTTACGCGCTCTCGACTGGTACACAGAGAGGTTTGAAATTGAGTGAAATTCTAACAAAATTATCATGCTTTGAGGAAGAGCTAGTTATTTTTATAGAAGAAGGTGAGAAAAAAGGGCGTCTTGAAGTGGAATTAAAATTATATAGTGAAATCATTATTGATAAAATTCAACAATCAATGCAATTTATAATCAAATTTATACAACCATGTATATTTTTAATAATAGCTATTATGATTGTGTCATTATATTTAGTCATCATGTTACCAATGTTTGATTTAATGCAAACAATAAAATGAAATGAGGGTTTAATAATATATGAAAAATTTTAAATATAAGTTTAACAAAAAGGCATTCACACTCATTGAAATGCTATTAGTTTTACTAATAATAAGTTTGTTATTAATATTAATTATACCTAATATAGCTAAACAATCCTCACACATACAAACTACTAGTTGTGAAGCACAGCTTAAAATGGTAGATAGTCAAATTGAAGCTTATAGCTTGAAGTTCAATAAGAAGCCAAATACTATGGAAGAACTCGTTAACGAAGGTTATATAAAAGAGAATCAAAAACGATGTAAATCAGGCGCATTAATATCTATTCATGATGGTGAAGCAGTTGCAAGCTAGTAGATCATTTACTTATGTTGAAATGTTATTTGTATTGAGCATTGTCAGTTTGCTTGTTTTTATACAAATGCAACGACTATCTTTTAACAAAGATAACTTAACTTCACCACATTCAAAGATTAGTAACTTAATAATGCAATTTAATTACTTAAAGTCAAAAGCAATTAAAGACCAACAATCTATCACATTAATATTCAATGATTTTTCAACTCAAGTCCGTGTAAAAGAACAATATATGCAGAATTCTACTATCGATTTACCTCAAAATACCTATATACATCCTCGTACAAATTTATCTTATATAAACTTCGACAAAAATGGTGATGTAAACAAATTTGGTTCTTTATATCTAAGTATCGATAAATCTTTATATAAAATAATATTTCATATAGAAAAAGGCCGCTTAAGATATGAGAAAGTATAATTTAAATGGTTCATTATTTATAGATGCACTTTTATCTTTTTCAACAATAACCTTGATATGTATTTTATTTATCCCTTTAATGTTGCAACTTTCCAAAGAAGTTCAAAATAAAATAATCGATATGGAGCTGAAAAGGGTTATAATTAGCTCTTTACACCAATATGACAAATCAGTTCTGAAAAAGGGAGTGAATTTAAATATTTATCATCTAAAACTAAGTAATCAAAAACTTTGTATAACAAGAAAAGGAACTAAATATGAAAAATGCTATGGCAAAAAAACTTAAATCATTTACGTATGTCGAAGTATTGTTTGCATTATTCATTACTATATTGATATTTACAATATTACCTTCGTTATTTAAAACAACGCACTTTATCGAAGCGCGCTTAGCAAATCAAACCAATTTAGATTTAGAATTTTTTGCTGCTGATTTAACCCGTGACTTGTTAGGAAAAAATTCTCAAATTAAAGTAAATGACATACGTAAAAACAAAGTAGTCATAAAAAATAAAGATAAAAATATTATTTATGAATTTAAAAATAGCAAAATAATCAAAAGTATTAACGGTAAAGGGAATATAACGTTATTGAATAATGTGAAATCTGTAGAGTTTAGTGTTGTAAATTATAAGACGTTGAAAGTTAATTTAAACATAATTGAAAAAGGAAATTCTTATGAAAAACAACTATATATTTAATAGTAATGCATACATCTATCCTTTTGTGTTGGTGGTATTTATGCTATATTTATCTATAATTACAATTTATGTATTTCAAATTGGTATACAATTAAAAACTTTAGATAACATAGAGAAATATTATGAAAATCAAATTAATTTATTTTTGAAGAAGGAAGATATTTTTGAATAACATTAAAATAGAACCATTGATATTAATTGGATTTATGGGAACTGGTAAGACAACATTAGGTAAATATCTTTCAAAGCATAATCAACTATCCTACGTTGACTTAGATGCGTACATAGTAGAACAAGAAAATCAATCTATTCCAGATATATTTAAACAAATAGGTGAAACGGGCTTTAGAGAATTAGAATATAAGTATCTAAAAGAATGCATAAACCATTACAATATTATTTCGACCGGCGGAGGTATTATTGAAAGTGATCAAACATTCGAATTTTTAAAATTACAAAAACGAGTAATATGGTTAGATTGTGACTTGAATATTGTTTACAATAGAATCAAAAATGATAGCAATAGACCTAATGCAAACAATAAATCTCTTTTTGAATTAAAAAGCTTGTATTCCTCAAGGGTTTCAAGATATAATGAAATCGCATTCATAAAATTAAATAGCAGTAAATCTCTACACTCATTACAAAGTGAGATTATGGAAGAGATTGTTTGCGAATGATCAGTATTGGAGAGAATGGTTAGTTATATTATTTATAACTTTAGTCCATCGCCGAAGGTGCAAGTTTAACGAAACTCTCAGGCAAAAGGATAATACTGTGACGCATTCCTGGAGAATTTAAACAGGGTAGCTTAGTCTACTCTGTTTTTTTTAATATATTTTACTTAAACAATAGGAGGTTTCTTCATGTCCAATGAACTAAAAAAAACACCACTTTATCAAACTTTTGTAGATAGTGGTGCTAAAATCGTAGAATTTGGTGGATGGGCTATGCCAGTCCAATTTTCAAGTATTAAAGAAGAACATAATGCTGTTAGAACAGAAATCGGTTTGTTTGATGTAAGCCATATGGGTGAAATTCTGATAAAAGGTAGTGAAGCTGCACAGCTAGTACAATATCTACTTTCTAACGATACTGAAAATTTGACTACAAATAAAGCTCAATATACTGCACTATGTAATGAAAATGGTGGTATTATTGATGATTTAATCACATATAAATTAGACGAAAATCAATATTTATTAGTAGTAAATGCTGGTAATACAGATAAAGACTTTGTTTGGATGAAAGAGAAAGCCGAAAAATTCGATGCAGAAGTAATTAATGTTTCGAATGACTATGGTCAATTAGCAATTCAAGGACCAAATGCGCGTAACTTAGTTCAACAACATGTTGATGTAGATGTATCTTCAATGAAACCTTTCGAATTTAAACAAAATGTAGCGTTTTTTGGGAAAAACGTAATTTTATCACAATCAGGATATACTGGTGAAGATGGCTTTGAAATATACTGCGACGCGGATGATGCTCCTTATTTATGGAAAAAAATACTAGAGCATAACGTTGTTCCATGTGGCTTAGGAGCAAGAGATACATTAAGATTGGAAGCTGGTTTACCTCTACATGGTCAAGATTTAAGTGAAGAAATCACACCGTATGAAGCGGGCATCGCATTTGCAGTCAAGCCATTAATTGAAGCCGATTTCATTGGCAAAAGTGTCCTTAAAGAACAAAAGGAACATGGTTCAAAACGTAGAACAGTTGGTTTAGAAATGATTGATAAAGGCATTCCTAGAACTGGTTACGAAGTATTGGATTTAGATGGTAATCAAATAGGAGAGATTACTTCGGGTACCCAATCACCATTAACTGGTAAATCGATTGGTTTAGCTCTAATAAATCGTGAAGCTTTTGAAATGGGCAAAGAAGTGTTAGTTCAAGTAAGGAAGAGACAAGTTAAAGCAAAAATTGTTAAGAAAAACCAAATAAGCAAATAATACAAAGGGGTGTTACTGTGAGTCATCGTTATATTCCATTAACAGAGCAAGATAAGAAAGAAATGTTAGATGTTATTGGTGCAGAATCAATTGCAGAATTATTTGGAGATGTACCAAATGACATATTATTAAATAGAGAGCTAGCTATTCCAGATGCAGAAGCTGAAACTACATTAACAAAACGCTTAAGTAGAGTTGCAAGTAAAAATATCACTAAAGAAACCCACACTTCATTTTTAGGGGCAGGCGTATACGATCATTACGCACCAGCAGTAGTAGATGCGATGATTTCTCGTTCGGAATTCTATACTGCATACACACCTTATCAGCCAGAAATTTCACAAGGTGAACTACAAGCAATTTTTGAATTCCAAACGTTAATTTGTGAATTAACTGACATGGATATTGCAAATTCATCTATGTATGATGGTATTACAAGTTTTGCTGAAGCATGTATTTTAGCTTTTAATCAAACACGTAAAAATAAAATTGTAGTTTCTAAAGGATTACATTATCAAGCATTACAAGTTCTCAACACATATGTAAAAACACGTGAAGAATTTGAAGTTGTAGAAGTTGATTTAGATGGTACTATTACAGATTTAGAAAAGTTAGAAGCAGCTATAGACGATGATACAGCTGCAGTAGCTGTTCAGTATCCTAACTTCTATGGTTCAATTGAGGATTTAGAGAAAATCCAATCGTTTATTGAAGGTAAAAAAGCTTTGTTTATTGTTTATACTAACCCACTAGCACTAGGCTTACTTACACCTCCAGGTAGTTTTGGTGCCGATATTGTAGTAGGAGATACACAACCATTTGGTATACCTGCACAATTTGGTGGCCCTCATTGTGGTTTCTTTGCTACAACTAAAAAATTAATGCGCAAAACACCTGGGCGTTTAGTAGGTCAAACCGAAGATGCAGATGGGCATCGTGGTTTTGTTTTAACATTACAAGCTCGCGAACAACATATACGTCGTGATAAAGCTACTTCAAATATTTGTTCAAACCAAGCATTGAATGCATTAGCTTCCTCAATTTGTATGTCAGCATTAGGAAAAGAAGGTATTTATGATATTTCAGTACAAAATTTTGAAAATGCAAACTATGCAAAGGAACAATTTAAACAAGTCGGTTTAGAAGTGTCAACTGGAACTTCATTTAATGAATTTGTAGTGAAATTCGATAAACCTGTTAAAGATATTAATGATGCACTTATACAAAAAGGAATTATAGGTGGTTTCGATTTAAGTGAAGTAACAGAATCATTTGAAAATCATATGTTAGTTGCTGTAACAGAATTGAGAACAAAAGATGAAATTGACACATTTGTTAAGAAAGCAGGTGAATTAAATGGTAGTAAGTAAATCAAGTCCATTAATTTTTGAACGTTCTAAAAAAGGTCGTTATGCGTATTCGTTACCAAAAAAAGAAATAGATAATGGCGCTGTTGAAAAATTACTAGACGAAAAATATATTAGAAAAAATAAAGCAGAACTACCAGAAGTTGCTGAATTAGATTTAGTGAGGCATTACACAGAGCTTTCAAATAAAAACTTTGGTGTAGATTCAGGATTTTATCCATTAGGTTCTTGTACTATGAAATATAATCCAAAAATAAATGAAAAAATTGCTAGAATTCCTGGATTTGCAGAATCACATCCATTACAAGATGAATCGCAAGTTCAAGGATCTTTAGAGATTATTCATAGTTTACAAGAAGAGTTGAAAGAAATCACTGGTATGGATGAAGTAACGTTACAACCTGCTGCCGGCGCGCATGGTGAGTGGACAGCATTAATGATTTTTAAAGCATACCATCAAAAAAACGGAGAAGGTCATCGTGATGAAGTTATCGTTCCTGACTCTGCACACGGCACCAATCCAGCTTCAGCTGCGTTTGCAGGCTTTAAGTCTGTAACAGTTAAATCAAATGAACGCGGAGAAGTAGATATTGATGATCTGAAACGTTTAGTTAATGATAAAACAGCTGCAATCATGTTAACTAATCCTAATACTTTAGGCATTTTTGAAAAAAACATTATGGATATTCGGAATATCGTTCATGAAGCCGGAGGATTATTATATTATGATGGTGCAAATTTAAATGCCATTATGGACAAAGTTAGACCAGGCGACATGGGATTTGATGCAGTTCACTTAAACTTACACAAAACATTTACGGGGCCACATGGTGGCGGCGGTCCAGGTTCTGGACCAGTAGGTGTAAAAAAAGAACTTGCGAGCTTTTTACCTAAACCAATGGTTGTCAAAGAAAATGATATTTATAAATATGATAATGATATAGCAAATTCTATAGGACGCGTTAAACCATTCTATGGTAATTTTGGCATCTATTTAAGAGCTTATACTTATATTCGTAGTATGGGAAACAAAGGACTTGAAGAAGTATCTGAAGCTGCTGTATTAAATGCCAATTATATTAAAGCAAGACTGAAAGAGCATTTTGAGATTCCTTATAGTCAATATTGTAAACATGAGTTTGTCTTGAGTGGGTCTAAACAAAAAGAACAGGGCGTTCGTACACTAGATATGGCTAAACGACTATTAGATTTCGGAGTACATCCACCGACAATTTATTTCCCACTTAATGTCGAAGAAGGCATGATGATTGAGCCGACTGAAACTGAGTCAAAAGAAACTCTAGACCACTTCTGTGATACGATGATTCAAATTGCAAATGAAGCTAAAGAGAATCCGGATATTGTATTAGAAGCACCACATACAACTATTATTGATAGATTAGACGAAACCAAAGCAGCAAGAAATCCAGTGTTAAAATTTGAAAACTTACGTTCAGAAAAAGAATAGTTAGTTTACACTTTTACACGGTTATATTGAATTTACCTTTAATATATAAATACTTAAAGATCGGACTGGTATAAAACCAGTTCGATTTTTTGTTCAAAATAAAAAGCGTGGTCAACTTTAAATGTTGATCACGCTTTTTATTTTGAACATTCACTTTATGTCATTAATTTTAAGATATAAAGTTATTTTTTAGATTTAATTTTACCAGTCCATTTTTTATATCCACCTTTTAACATGTAGATATCCGTGTAGCCGTTTTTCTTTAAAGTTCTAGCTGCACGATAACTGGCAATGCCATTCGCATCACAAAGATAGATTGGTTGGTCTGTTCGTAAACCTTGATATCTTTGTTTAAACATTGTAATTGGAATATTACGTGCACCATTGATGTGTCCGTATTCATAATCCACTTTTTCTCTTACATCAATAACTTGAGCTTTGCGCAAACCATCATGGAACTCATTTTGGTTTAATTCTGTGACTGCTCTTTTATTAAGAAGATAATTGATTAGCATGTAAGCGATGATAATTATTAAAACTGCTAACGCTATAAACCAAAAGTTACTCATCTTGCATCCTCCCTAATTAACCGATATTATATATTATAAGACTGTTAGCGCAATTTATCAAAATATTTTTCTCACGATAAATAGTTAATGCTGACAAACTTGAACAATTATTGAAAACGATAACACAAAATTGCTGTTATCACAATTTAATTTAGCGATAGGAGTTTTGAAAGTGACAGAAACATGGAATTTTATAAATACTGGTAGCAAAGACCCATATTATAATATGGCAATGGATGAAGCTTTACTTAATTTTGTATCTAGAGGAGAGATAGATCCAGTAATTAGGTTTTATACATGGGACCCTGCGACTTTATCAGTTGGTTATTTTCAAAGGCTAACTAAAGAAATAGATATTGAAAAGGTGAATGCTAAAGGTTATGGCCTTGTACGTCGTCAAACTGGTGGCAGAGGTGTGTTACATGATAAAGAATTGACGTACAGCGTCATTGTTCCAGAATCACACCCTGACATGCCTTCAACAGTTACTGAAGCCTATAGAGTTATTTCAGAAGGATTACTAGAAGGTTTTAAATATTTAGGTTTTGATGCTTCATTTGCTATTCCAAAATCAAAAGAGGAAAGAGCAAATTTAAAGCAACCAAGAAGTGCAGTTTGTTTTGATGCACCTAGCTGGTATGAATTAGTTGTAGAAGGACGTAAAATTGCTGGAAGTGCTCAAGTTCGTCAGAAAGGGGTTATCTTACAGCATGGCTCTTTGCTACAAGATGTAGACATAGATGATTTGTTTGACATGTTTGTTTTTAAAAATGATCGTCTTAAAGATAAAATGAAGCAAGCATTTGTAGAAAAAGCTGTGGCAATTAATGATATTTCAGATCGCCATATTAGTTTAGAAGAGATGGAAAAAGCATTTGAAATAGGCTTTAAAAAAGGATTGAATATTGACTTTAAGCCACTAGAACTCAATGAAAAACAGCAAAATGAAATCAATGAGTTAATTGATAAATACAAATCTGACGAGTGGAACTATCGTAAATAGTTTAGTTTTAAATTGCTGACTCGACATTTAAAACAGCAACACATATTAAGGAATTTTAATAAGTATAAATTATAAAATAAACCCCTGAAAAGATATCTATTTTAAGATAATCTTTTCAGGGGTTTATAAATCTTAGTATACGTTACTTTTTCTTTCTGTTTTGTCTTTTATACTTACGTTGCGCACGTTTGTATTTACGCTGATCTTCAGTTAAGAAGAAGAAATAGTAAATTGCATATATAATACCTCCAAAAATGGCTAAGCTAATGACCATTCTTACAAAACTGAAGATAAAGGCATCAAGATTGAGTACTAATCCTACAATTGCAATTGCGATAATGATATAAAATATTGCTTGTTTCACCTAAAACACTCCTATGTGGTTGTTAACTTTGACTATCTTTAATACTGATGATTGATAAAGCTTTTTGACCTTTTTGAATCTTCTTCTTATCTTTAGCATCGTAACCATCTTTAATATCACTAAATGCTGAATTTAAGTCTTTGTCCAATTTAGTTATATTTTTATTTTTGGTTTTATCTTCGCTATCCATTTTTTCTTTATTGACATCATTTTTATATGTCGTAAATGCGGTATCTATTTTATTTTTAAGTTCTGCAAGTTTATCTTGTACTCTCTTATCGCCTTTGTTTTTAGATACATCACTTTCGATTTCGTTATATTGATCAATTAATTTAGCGATATCTTGATAATATGTAGATGATGCTTTTAAATTAGCTGCTTTCTTTTTATTACTTTTCGCTTTGCCAATGTCTTTCTTATCTTTCTCTAGAGCCGCAACTTTATTTTGCTCTTTGCTAATTTCTTGTTTTAATTCTTGAATGTTCCCCTTTAACTTATGGTTTTCATCGCGAAGTTTAGTCGTCTTTTCTTCTAAAGGACCAAGGTTTTGACTTCCGCAACCAGCAAGTACACATGAAGCACATAAAATAGCCACTATTTTTTTCTTCATAACTCTCTCCTAATTCAAAAACTATAAATTTATACAATAATTATGCTATCATTTTAATGTATAAAAAGAAAATGTACAAACTTATTGTATAGGAGGATAACAAATGACAAGAATTGATAAATTAAATACCGCTATAGAAGCCAAACATTTAGAAGCAGTGGTAGTATTATCTGACTTTAATAGACGTTATTTATCTGGTTTTACTGGTACAAGTGGGGCGTTAATTATTACGAAAGATCACAACTTATTGCTAACTGATTTTAGGTACATTGAACAAGCGTCTGCACAAGCCCCAGAATTTGAAATCATCAAACAAAAAGGTAGTTTAATTGATGAAGTCAAAAATCAACTTGAAAAATTAAACGTACAAAATGTTGGATTTGAAGGAAACTTAGTCAGCTATGATACATATCTTCAGTTGAGTAAATCGTATATTAGTTTAATTAGCATTTCAGGTATGATAGAAAAGATACGTGAAGTTAAAGATGAATCAGAGATTGAGTTGATTCAAAAAGCAGCAGATATCGTTGATGAGGCATACGAATACATTTTAACTGTCGCAAAAGCTGGTATGACTGAACAGCAACTAAAAGCAAAGTTAGAAAGTAAAATGTTAGAACTTGGCGCTGAAGGAACTTCATTCGAAACAATTGTAGCTTCTGGTGAACGTGGTGCGTTACCTCATGGAGTTGCTAGTGATAAAGTTATAAATTCAGGAGAATTAATTACATTAGATTTTGGTGCATATTACAAAGGATATTCATCAGATATTACTCGTACATTTGCAATAGGTGAACCTGATCCAAAACTTAAAGAAATATATAATATTGTGTTAGAGGCGAATCAAAAGGGAATTGACGCCGCTAAAAAAGGTATTACTGGTAAAGCATTAGATGCTATTGCTAGAGATTATATCACTGAAAAAGGTTATGGTGAGGCGTTTGGACATTCACTTGGTCATGGTATTGGATTAGACGTTCATGAAGGCCCTAATCTTTCTAAAAAATCGGAGACGCCATTAGATATTAATAATTGTGTTACAATTGAACCTGGCATATATTTAGACGGGTTAGGTGGCGTTCGTATTGAAGATGACATTTTAATTAAAGAAAATGGCTGTGAACGCTTTACTAAATCTTCCAAAAACCTTATTATTTTATAGAAGACCTTATAATTGAGGAGGAAACTGAATGATTTCGGTTAATGATTTTAAAACAGGCTTAACAATATCAGTAGATAATGGCATTTGGAAAGTTTTAGATTTCCAACATGTTAAACCAGGAAAAGGTTCTGCATTTGTACGTTCTAAGCTACGTAATTTAAGAACTGGTTCGATTCAAGAGAAAACATTCAGAGGTGGCGAAAAAGTAGAAACTGCTATGATTGAGAATCGTCGTATGCAATATCTATATGCCGATGGAGATACACATGTTTTCATGGATAATCAAACATTTGATCAAACAGAGCTACAAGGAGATTATTTACAACACGAATTAAATTTCTTAAAAGCAAATATGGAAGTCCAAATTCAAACATATGGTAATGAAACACTTGGTGTTGAATTACCAAAAACAGTTGAACTTGTAGTAACAGAAACTGAACCAGGTATTAAAGGGGACACAGCAAATGGTGCTACTAAATCTGCTACAGTTGAAACAGGATATACATTGAATGTACCTTTATTTGTTAATGAAGGAGACACACTTGTAATTAATACAGGTGACGGTAGCTATATTTCTAGAGCCTAACATTTTATTGTTTAAAAAATGATATGTAATTAAAGTGATGAGCAAAAACCTTTCCAATTTATATATTGGAAAGGTTTTTATGGTTATTATGAATATAAAAGGTTATATTAGATAATATTATGTTTATGAATACTATAAATTCTATAATTAAAATGTTAAATTATAAATGTTTAACTTTATATTTAATCTTTAACCTAAGAATTATTAAGTGTATTACGCTATGATACATAGCGATTTGTAGCTGAACATAAAGAAGTGGATTGAACTATCATCAAATTAGAAAACTTGATGATATCTAAATTATAGTGATGTAATTTACTTATAAATACGAGAAGTTAAATTATGCGATTTATTGTATAATATATTTCGCTTTCTTTTTGTTAAATCAAATATCACATCATCTTACTCAAAAAAATTAGATTTCAGCACGCTTATAGGTATATAGAACACGATAAAAGTTAATCAGTTTATTATAGAAAGTATGTATATGCTTGAATTGAACATATCACTAAAGTAAAATAAACAAGGTAAATGAAAACAATCTGAAGGAGTCAGTATTTATGAATTTTAAAGAAATTAAAGAATTGATAGAAATTCTTGACCAATCTAGTTTGACTGAAATTAATATTGAGGATAAGGGCAATATTGTAAATTTAAAAAAAGAAAAAGAAACTGAAATTATAACACCTCAAATCTCACAACAACCGATGCAACAAATAGCACCACAACAAGGCGTGGCATCAACTCCTGCAGGAACACAAGGTGCTGATGAAATTAGCATGAATAGTAATACAAATACTAATACTGCAGAAGATAACTTGCAAACAATTAATGCGCCAATGGTTGGGACGTTTTACAAATCACCGTCTCCAGAAGAAAGTGCCTATGTGCAAGTTGGAGATTCTGTAACAAACGATTCAACAGTATGTATATTAGAAGCTATGAAATTATTCAATGAAATACAAGCCGAAGTCAGTGGTGAAATTGCTGAAATCTTAGTAGAAGACGGGCAAATGGTAGAGTATGGCCAACCGTTATTTAAGGTAAAATAATGAATAAAATTTTAATAGCAAATAGAGGGGAAATCGCAGTAAGAATTATTCGTGCATGTCATGATTTAGGTTTACAAACGGTGGCAATATACTCAGAAGGAGATAAAGACGCTTTACATACTCAAATTGCTGATGAAGCATATTGCGTCGGGCCAACACAATCTAAAGATTCTTATTTGAATATCCCAAACATATTATCTATTGCAACATCTACAGGGTGTGACGGCATTCACCCTGGGTATGGTTTCTTAGCAGAAAATGGTGATTTTGCTGAATTATGCGATGCGTGCCAACTTAAATTCATTGGACCAAGTTTTGAATCTATTCAAAAAATGGGTATTAAAGACGTTGCTAAAGAAGAGATGAAACGCGCTGAAGTACCAGTTGTCCCTGGTAGCGAAGGACTTGTTTTAAATATCGAAGACGCGAAAAAGATTGCAAATCAAATAGGCTATCCAGTTATCATCAAAGCTACTGCTGGTGGTGGTGGTAAAGGTATCAGAGTTGCTCGTGATGAAAAAGAATTAGAAACTGGTTTCAAAATGACGCAACAAGAAGCGGAAACCGCTTTTGGTAACAGTGGTCTATATTTGGAAAAATTCATCGAGAATTTCAGACATATTGAAATACAAATTATGGGAGATAGTTACGGCAACGTGGTTCATTTAGGCGAACGTGATTGTACCATTCAACGTAGAATGCAAAAACTTGTAGAAGAAGCCCCTTCTCCAATATTAACTGAAGAAAAGAGACAAGAAATGGGTAACGCTGCAGTAAGAGCTGCAAAAGCAGTTAATTACGAAAATGCAGGTACTATTGAATTTATATATGACTTAGACTCTAATGAATTTTACTTCATGGAAATGAATACACGGATACAAGTTGAACATCCTGTTACTGAAATGGTTACAGGCGTAGACTTAGTTAAACTACAATTAAAAGTTGCGATGGGAGAAAAATTACCATTCAAACAGAAAGATATTAAAATTGAAGGGCATGCAATGGAATTTAGAATTAATGCTGAAAATCCGTATAAAAACTTTATGCCTTCGCCAGGGCAAATCACCCAATATTTGGCTCCAGGTGGATTTGGCGTAAGAATTGAATCTGCATGTTATACTAATTATACAATTCCTCCATATTATGACTCTATGGTTGCAAAACTTATTGTTCATGAACCAACTAGAGACGAAGCAATCATGACAGGTCTACGCGCGTTAGGTGAATACCTTGTATTAGGTATAGACACAACGATACCATTCCATGTCCGTCTATTGAACAATGACATTTTCAGAAGTGGGGAATTTAACACTAATTTCTTAGAAACATATAATATTATGGATGATGAATCTAATTAGGGGGTAAGTGAAATGGTCAAAGTATCAGAGTCCACATATTCCAATTTAGGGAAAATTGAGATTGCGCCCGAAGTTTTAACAGTTATAGCAAGTATAGCAACATCTGAAATCAAAGGCATTCAAGGTCATTTTAAAGAGTTAAAACATACAAGTATTGAAAATATTAGCAAGAAACAATTAAGTAGAGGTATAAAAGTAGATACAAGAGAAGATGGCATTTATATAGATGTATATTGCACTTTGTCCTATGGTATTAATATCTCAGAAACAGCTAAAAAAATACAACAGGCTATATATAATTCGTTAACTACAATGACTACGATTGAACCAAGTCAAATTAATGTCCATATCACGCATATTGAACCAATAAATTAAAATTAAATAAAGCAAATTTACTTTATAAATACATTTTGTGTACAACTGAAATAATTGTTTGTTTTTTAAACGTATCATATTTCTATGCACAAATGATTTATAAATAATACTATGCTTAAGGGAGTTTATAATGAGTCGTAAAGAATCGAGAACACAAGCTTTTCAAACTCTATTTCAGCTTGAAATGAAAAATAATGAATTAACTATTGATGAAGCAATAAGTTTTATTAAAGATGATAATCCTGATTTAGAATTTGATTTTATCAACTGGCTAGTAACTGGTGTAAAAGATCATGAATCAGTCTTAGATGAGAAAATTCAACCACACTTAAAAGATTGGACTTTAGATAGATTACTAAAATCTGATCGTATTATTTTAAGAATGTCTACTTATGAATTGTTAAATAGTTCAACACCACAAAAAGTAATCATCAATGAAGCTGTGGAATTAGCAAAACAATTCAGTGATGATGATCATTATAAATTTATAAATGGTGTATTGAGCAATATTGAATAAAAGAGTGATATAACATGGCAGAATATTTAAGTGTTTCTACACTTACAAAATATATAAAATATAAATTTGATCAAGACCCTCATTTACAATCTGTGTTGATTAAAGGAGAACTTTCTAATTTTAAAAAACATAGTAGTGGGCATCTCTATTTTAACGTCAAAGACAATAATAGTGTTATTAGCGCTATGATGTTTAAAGGCAACGCTTCGAAAATTGATTTTGACCCTAAAGAAGGTGACGAGGTACTTTTAGAAGCACGTGTGTCAGTATATGAACGTCGTGGGAACTATCAAATTTATGTCAATAAAATGCATTTAGATGGTGTTGGTAATCTATATCAAAGATTAGAACAGCTGAAGAAGAAACTTACTAAAGATGGTTATTTTGATCAAAGTAACAAGAAATCTATACCTAAGTTTCCCAAGAAGATTGCAGTGTTAACAGCAGGCACAGGTGCAGCCATTAGAGATATTCACACTACAATCAACAGTAGATATCCTTTAGCAGAACAAATTCAAATCAATACGCTAGTACAAGGTGAACAAGCGAAAAACGATATTATAAAAAACATACAACATGCTGATGACATGGGTGTAGATACTATAATTATTGGACGAGGCGGAGGTTCTATTGAGGACTTATGGAACTTTAATGAAGAGGATGTAGTTAAAGCAATATACGCATGTACTACACCTATTATTTCAGCAGTTGGTCATGAAACAGATTTTACGCTTAGTGATTTTGTTGCAGATATTCGTGCAGCTACACCTACACAAGCAGCGGTTATGGCTACGCCAGATCAATTTGAATTACGTCAATACTTACAACAAACCAATTTGTCGCTTACTCGTTTTATAAAACAACATTTACAGCAACAAAGAAAGCATTTAGAACATGTATCATCGTATTATAAATTTCAAACGCCAACATTATTATATGATCAACAGATTCAAAAACGAGATGATTTAGAAAAGCAACTTAACCTGTCGATGAATTTAGTAATCAAAAATAATCAACAGCAATTACAATTATTGTTAAATAAGTTTAACCTTAAAGGTTTTAAACAAAATATAAATAGAGAACAACTAACAAATGCTCAAAAGCGTGATGATTTAAATAAAGTTATGAATAATTTTATTCAAAATCAAAAAAATAATCTAGCTAGAAAATTAGAAAGTCTTAATAATTTGAGTCCGACAAATACGATGTTGCGTGGTTATACAATCGTTAACAAGGATGACGATGTTATTACAAGTACTAGTGATTTAGCTGAGAATGACAACATAGTATTAACAATGAAAGATGGCGTTGTTGATGCTCAAGTTAAGAAGGTAAGGTGTAATGATGAGTAATAGCAATACACAAAGTTTCGAGGAAATGATGAAAGAGTTAGAAAATATAGTGCAAAAACTTGATAACGAAAATGTATCATTAGAAGAATCTCTGAACTTATATCAACGTGGTATGAAATTATCAGCAACTTGCGATGAAACGTTAAAAGACGCTGAAAAGAAAGTCAACGAATTAATGGCAGATGAGCATACTGATAATAATGACGATGGCGTGAAGGAAGATACTGAAAATGAATAAAAAGATGGAAAACTTAACAGCGGAAGTTAACCAACTATTATCCGAGACGATCCCGAATTCAGATTTAAACACAAATTTAGAAGAAAGTATGCGTTACTCATTAGAAGCTGGTGGTAAGCGAATTAGACCAGTGTTATTACTATTAACTTTAGAGATGTTATCTAGTGATTATAAAGCCGGACTTTCTTCGGCACTTGGTTTAGAAATGATTCATACCTATTCTTTAATACACGATGATTTACCACCGATGGATAATGATGATTATCGCAGAGGCAAGCTTACAAATCATAAAGTGTTTGGTGAGTGGAAAGCAATCTTAGCTGGGGACGCACTTCTAACCAAAGCATTTGATATGATTGTTAATGATGAAGCAGTTGATGATACTGCTAAAATCAAGTTAATTAAACGTTTAGCTTTTGCTAGTGGTCATTTGGGTATGGTTGGAGGTCAAACTCTTGATATGCAAAGTGAAGGCGAAGGTGCAAAAGTTAATATCGACACACTAGAACAAATTCACAACGCTAAAACAGGTGCGTTACTTAAATTTGCAGTGATGGCTGCAGTAGATATTGCTAAGCCAGAACAAAGTGTTGCTAATGCATTAGAATCATTTAGCGAGCATTTAGGATTAATGTTTCAAATCAAAGATGATTTGTTAGATGTATATGGTGACGAAGCGAAATTAGGTAAAGCTGTAGGCAGCGATATTGATAATGATAAAAGTACATATGTATCACTATTAGGACAACAAGGTGCCGAAGATAAAATGACATATCATACACAAGAAGCCTACGAATGTCTAAATCAATTACCAGATCAGTACAATACAGAAAATTTGACTTATATTATTGAGTTATTTAACAATCGCGAATCTTAATACATTCTTGTAGAGGGCGAGAATACGAAATCACTTATCTAATTTTGATTTCTGTTCCCGCTCTCTTTTTATTATGAAAAATGTACAATATACACTTCATAGATTAGGTCATTAAACTTTATTTTGAAAACAAGGACGATTTTTATTTATTAGAAATCACATACTATTCAATAATTATTCATCGCATTCATAATATTCACCATGATTTAGCAATCATTCAAATATACTTCAAGTTGTGATTTTACCTTTGGTATGCAGAGTTATCGTTTTCACATAAGTAAAATTCCAACTATCTTTAGTAGTAGTATTTATATGCATGTGTTAAAATAAATGTATAAATATTCGTTTATAGAGGTGCTATACATGGCTAAAAAATCAGTAAGACATATTAAAATTAGAGAAATAATTTCAAACGAAAAAATCGAAACACAAGATGAATTAGTAAAAAGATTAAATGAGTATGAATTAAACGTCACTCAAGCTACAGTTTCCAGAGATATCAAAGAATTACAATTAATTAAAGTCCCCACGCCAACAGGACAATATGTTTATAGTTTGCCTAATGATAGAAAATATCATCCTCTTGAAAAACTAGGCCGTTATTTAATGGATTCATTTGTAAATATAGATGGCACAGGTAACTTATTAGTTCTAAAGACATTACCAGGAAATGCTCAATCAATCGGTGCAATCTTAGATCAAATTGATTGGGAGGAAGTTTTAGGTACTATTTGTGGTGATGATACTTGCTTAATTATCTGTAGAGATGAGTTAGCAAGTGAAAAAATCAAAACGCGCATCTTTAATTTATTATAAGTGTAAGGAAGTGTTTAAAAGGATGCTACAGACTTTATCTATTAAACAATTCGCTATCATTGATGAACTAGAAGTTCACTTTGGTGATGGATTAACAGTGTTAAGTGGTGAAACTGGCGCAGGTAAATCAATTATTATCGATGCCATTGGACAACTGATTGGTATGCGCGCATCATCAAATTATGTGAGACATGGTGAGAAGAAAGCTATTATTGAAGGTATATTTGATATTGATGAAAGTAAAGAAGCCATTTCGATACTTGAAGCTTTAGACATCGACATAGATGAAGATTTTTTATTAGTTAAAAGAGAAATTTTCAGCACAGGTAAAAGTATTTGTAGGGTTAATAATCAAATAGTTACACTGCAAGATTTACGTAAAATTATGCAAGAGTTGTTAGATATCCACGGGCAACATGAAACACAAACTTTATTAAAGCAAAAATATCATCTACAATTACTCGACAACTATGCTGAAAATCAATACAAAAATTTACTTGAACAATACGTTACCACTTATGATCAATATAAAGCTAAAAAGAAAGAACTTGAAGATTTAGAATCTGCCGATCAAGCCTTATTACAACGCCTAGATTTACTTAAATTCCAGTTTGAAGAAATACAAGAAGCAAACTTGGTCGACGGTGAAGTTTCTCAACTCGAATCAGACATAAAGCGGATACAAAATTCAGAAAATCTAAGTTTAGCTTTAAATAATGCTCATCTTACTTTAACAGATGAGCATGCTATTACAGATCGCTTATATGAATTGAGCAATCAATTGCAATCAATAAGTGAAATATTACCAGAAAAATATGACACGCTTAAAGAAGAGGTCGATCAATTTTACTATACTTTAGAAGATGCTAAACATCAGTTGTATGATGAATTGACCAATACTGAATTTGATGAGCACTACTTAAATGAACTTGAAGCTAGAATGAATGTCCTGAATGATTTGAAAAGAAAATATGGCAAAGATATTACTGAATTAATTAAATATCAAGATAAATTAGAAAATGAAATTAATAAAATCGAAAACTACGAAGAAAGCACTTCACAGTTAAGACAAGAAATTGAAAGATTATATGAAGATGTAATCAAACTAGGTACAGAATTATCCCGTGAACGTAGAATTGTGGCACAAACTCTGCGTGATCATATCGTGGATGAAATTCAAAATTTACAAATGAAAGATGCTAATTTAGAAATTTCATTTAAACCTTTAGATGTTCCAAATCGAGAAGGCATTGAATTTGTAGAATTTTTAATCAGCCCTAATAAGGGAGAACCGCTTAAAAGTTTAAATAAAATTGCATCTGGTGGGGAATTATCACGTATAATGCTTGCCCTTAAAACCATTTTCGTTAAAACACGAGGACAAACTGCAATATTATTCGATGAGGTGGATTCTGGAGTTTCTGGACAAGCAGCACAAAAAATGGCTGAAAAAATGAAAGGATTAGCTAAGCATATTCAAGTAATTTGTATCTCCCATTTGCCACAAGTAGCATCAATGAGCGATCATCATCTGTTTATCAGTAAAGATTCAGTAAATGACCGTACTACAACACACGTCCAAGAGCTTTCAGGCTCAGAACGTATAGATGAAATAGCAAGAATGATTTCAGGAGCTAGTGTAACTGATATCACACGTCAAAATGCTAAAGAAATGATAGAACAAAATCAACATGCCTAACGATGTACATTTTCAATAATTATTTTTAGTGTTATCAAACATAGTCACTTCATAAAATGAGAAAGGTGTTGATTTTTTATGCAATATCAACATTTAATTGATTCTTCATATTATTTAAAAGGTAATGTTGCTATTTTATATGCAAATGATGAAAAAATGTTATCCGTTATCATGAAAGCACTCGTTTTGACAGAGATTGATGTATATTTATATGACACACAAGATCTAACAGAGATAATTCGCTCATTCGATATGGATCCGCAACTACTCAATAGAATTCATATTCTTAATTTTAGTAACGACAATGAACTCTTTAAACAATGTGCTGATGATTTGTCTTCTGGTAAAGTATCAGTCTTAGTTAAAGGTAATTTGATGTCATCAACCTTATTATCCTTTGTACTGAGTAATAAAAATTTTATTGCTAAGCATGGTTTCTTAAATCATGTTGCATGTTTTAACGTGCCAAATTATCATAAAACATTAATGTTAAGTGATGTAGCATTAAATATTAATCCTTCTGTTGAAGAAAAGAAACAAATTATTAATAATTTAACTGAATTTTCTAAAGCACTTGGCTATAATCAGTTTAAAGTTGGTATTCTTTCATCCGTTGAAAAGCCTACTAAGAAAATCTTGTCATCTACAGATGCTGAAAAGCTCAAGAACATATTTAGTAGAGCGACGTCTGATTATTTATATGTTGACGGTCCATTAGCTTTCGATAACGCAATTAATATGGAAAGTGTTATTAAAAAAAATATCAAGTCACACGTAGCAGGCGATGTAGATGCATTATTGGTACCACATATAGATGTTGGCAATGCACTATACAAATCTTTCACTTATTTTGCAGGCGCGCGAGTAGCTAGTTTAGTCTTAGGAGCAAAATTCCCGATTGCATTGACTTCAAGGGCGGACACGAAACAAAATAAACTAGATTCATTATTATTAGCGTTGAAAATATTAAATTAATTGCGGAATGTAATAAGTTACTCAAAACATTTAATTATAAGAGCTGTAACTATCTCAAATATCTTAATAAAATAATTTTTATTTAGCAAATTTCTTTACATTCCCAACTTATAAAATCAATTTTGGAAATAGGTTATTAATTTTATAATGTAAGAAATTGATGTAATATATAAGTAGATAATATAATTTATAAATACAATTACTCAGCTAGTGGTACATAGTATCCAACTATTTATCATAATTGATTTTAAGTAATGAGGCTTAACATACAAAAGTTATGTTATTTTCAAGAAGAAGGTGCAACAATGACTAGAATTCTAGTTTTAAATTTAGGTAGTACATCATCAAAAATTGCAGTATATAAAGCACATCAGTGTATGTGGTATGACACGATTCGACATGATATCCAACTTACTAACATACCATTATTAGAACAAAAGCCACTAAGACTTAAAGAGATTATATACTCATTAAATCTTACATCAGATTATACAAATAAAAATTTTGATGCGATTGCATGTAGGGGTGGATTGCTAAAGCCAATGCAAGGTGGCGTTTATCATATAAATAATGAAATGTATGAGGACCTTAAAGCATTTAAATATGGTGTACACGCATCTAACCTGAGTGGTATGATTGGTTATGAATTAGGAATAGAGATGAATATTCCCGCTTTTATAATCGATCCAGTCGTTGTTGACGAATTATTCGATATTGCAAAAGTTACAGGTTTAAAGAATATTAAACGTCGTAGTATATTTCATGCATTAAATCAAAAGGCTGTTGCTAGATTATATGCATCCTCTATTCAACAAGCATACGAAGATGTAAATGTTATCGTTGCACATATGGGTGGTGGTATAACGATTGGTGCACATAAAAACGGACAAGTAGTAGATGTAAACGATGGATTGTTAGGAGAAGGTCCTTTTAGTCCAGAGCGTGCCGGTTCTATACCCAATGACCAACTCTATGAATTTGGATACAATCATAATTTCACACCTGAAGAGATGAATCACTTTTTAAGTAAAAAAGGTGGTTTCATTAGTATGTTCAAAACAAATG
Organism: Staphylococcus sp. KG4-3; assembly: GCF_033597815.2. Classification (NCBI taxonomy): domain Bacteria; kingdom Bacillati; phylum Bacillota; class Bacilli; order Caryophanales; family Staphylococcaceae; genus Staphylococcus; species Staphylococcus halotolerans. The sequence continues at coordinate 1,530,338 of NZ_CP166245.1, read as the reverse complement.
ATTTAAAATTATTATCGGATAAATATGATTCAAACTCCGAAGTCAAATTAGCGTTTGATGCATTAGCATATCAAGTTTCTAATGCTATTGGAGCTCGGTCAATTATTTTCCGCGGACAGGTAGATCAAATTATTTTAACGGGCGGTTTAAGCTACAATAAGTTATTAGTACAAAAAATAATATCATTCGTTGATTGGATTGCGCCTGTAACAATTTATCCAGGAGAAAAAGAAATGGATACATTGGCATTACGTACATCAAACGTACTAGACGGAAAAGAAAAGGTTAAAGCTTATAGTTAGGAGTATTAATATGTCAGAAGAAAAATATGATTTAGTCATTCTTGGCGGAGGTACTGCGGGTTATGTATCTGCAATAAGAGCTTCACAATTAGGAAAGAAAGTTGCGCTAGTAGAAAAATCGTTACTAGGTGGAACTTGTTTACATAAAGGATGCATTCCGACAAAAGCATTGTTAAAATCTGCAGAAGTTATGCGTACAATTACAAACGCAACCAATTTTGGTGTGGACGTTGATGGATTTAAATTAAATTTTGCGCGAATACAAGAAAGAAAAAACGAAGTAGTAAGCCAAATGTTTAGCGGTGTTAACCATTTAATGAAGCATAACAGTATCGATGTATTTAATGGGACAGGCAGGATATTAGGTCCTTCTATATTCTCGCCACAAAGTGGTACGATTTCTGTAGAATACGAAGATGGTGAATCTGAATTAATCCCTAATAATAATGTTCTTATAACTACAGGATCACAACCTATGTCATTACCTTTTTTACCGTTTGACCATAAAGTTGTGCTGTCCAGTGATGATATCTTGCAAATGGAACAATTGCCAAATAACCTAGCTATTATTGGTGGTGGTGTTATCGGTTTAGAATTTGCTTCACTGATGACTGATTTTGGCGTCGATGTAACTGTAATTGAAGCTGGCTCACGTATTTTACCTACTGAAAGTAAAATGATTGCCAAGACTTTAAGAAATGAATTAACTGATAGAGGCGTCACATTTTATGAAAATACACAATTATCTGAGTCTGATATAACAGTCGACGAAGATCATATTAATATCACATTAAATGACGAAATACTACAATTTGAAAAATCATTGATTTCTATTGGCAGACTGCCTAATACCGAAGATATTGGATTAAATAATACAAAGATACAATTAACAGATAAAAAGCATATCAGTGTTAATGAATATCAGCAAACTGATGATAAACATATCTATGCAGCGGGTGATTGCATCGGTAATTTACAATTGGCACATGTTGGCTCTAAAGAAGGCATTATTGCAATTGAACATATGTTTGATCAGTCACCACTTCCAATTGATTACAATAAAATGCCGAAATGCGTTTATACTCAACCTGAAGTGGCAAGTATTGGGCTGAATATGGACCAAGCTAAATCTGAAAACATTAAAGCAAAAGCAGTTAAAGTACCTTTCAAAGCGATTGGTAAAGCAGTTATTGAAAACACCACTAATCAAAGTGGCTTTTGTGAAGTTATAATCGATCAAGAACAAGATACTGTGTTAGGACTTAATATGATCGGTCCTCATGTCACAGAATTAATTAACGAAGTGTCACTATTCCAATTTATGAATGGTTCAACTTTAGAACTCGGCCTAACAACACATGCACATCCATCACTATCTGAAGTGTTGATGGAATTAGGGTTGAAGGTTGAGAACAGATCGATTCACGTTTAATTTAGGAGGAAATAAGATGTTTGATTATAAATCAGTTGGACTAGAAGAGTCTGATTTAAAAGCAATGTATAAATGGATGGATTTAGGGCGTAAAATAGATGAACGTATGTGGCTATTAAACCGTGCAGGTAAAATCCCGTTTGTTATAAGTTGTCAAGGACAGGAAGCTACTCAAATAGGTATGGCGTATGCTATGCAAGAAGGAGATATTTCTTCACCTTATTATAGAGATTTAGCGTTTGTTACCTATATGGGTATGACAGCTTTAGACTCAATGTTAGCAGCATTTGGTAAACGTGATGATATTAGTTCAGGTGGAAAGCAAATGCCATCTCATTTTAGTAAACGTGAAAAAGGAATTTTATCTCAAAGTTCACCAGTTGGTACACAAATTGTACATGGTGTCGGGGCAGCATTAGCGTTGAAAATGGATAATAAACCAAATATTGCTATGGCTACAGTTGGTGAAGGTAGTTCTAACCAAGGTGATTTTCACGAAGGATTAAACTTTGCAGGCGTACATAAACTACCATTTGTTTGTGTAATTGAAAATAATAAATATGCTATTTCTGTTCCAGATTCGCTACAATATGGTGCTGAAAAATTGTCAGACCGTGCTATTGGTTACGGTATGCATGGTGAACATGTAGACGGCAACGATCCAATTGCAATGTATAAAGTTATGAAAGAGGCTAGAGACCGCGCATTAAATGGTGGAGGTTCTACATTGATTGAAGCCATGTGTACAAGATTGACAGCCCACTCTTCAGATGATGATGATAAATATCGTACGAAAGAAGAACGTGAAGAGTTGAAATCATTAGACTGTAATCTTAAATTCAAAACATTTCTTCTTGAAGAAGGCATAATAAATGAACAATGGTTAGAAAAAGTTGAAAGTGAACATAAAGAAATTGTAAACCAAGCAACTAAAGAAGCCGAAAAAGCACCTTATCCGTCTCCAGAAGAAACATATACACATGTTTATGAAGAAGGGAGTTTAGACAATGCCTAAATTAAGTTACTTAGAAGCAATCCAACAAGGACTCGACCAAGCAATGGAAAAGGACGACGACGTATTTGTATTAGGTGAAGACGTCGGTAAAAAAGGTGGCGTATTTGGTGTCACTTTAGGTTTACAACAAAAATACGGTGAAGCACGTGTTTTAGATACTCCACTAGCAGAGTCTAATATCGTAGGCACAAGTATTGGCGCAGCAATGTTAGGTAAACGTCCTGTAGCAGAAATACAATTTGCCGAATATATTCTACCTGCAACAAATCAAATCATGAGTGAAGCAGCTAAAATGAGATATCGTTCAAATAATGATTTTCATTGTCCAATTACGATTCGCTCTCCATTTGGAGGCGGCATTCACGGTGCACTTTATCACTCTCAAAGCGTGGAATCTGTATTTGCAAATACACCAGGACTCACAATTGTTATTCCATCTACGCCATATGATGCGAAAGGCTTATTATTAGCTTCAATCGAATCAAATGACCCAGTATTATATTTCGAACATAAAAAAGCTTATCGCTTACTTAAAGAAGAAGTGCCAGAATCGTATTATACAGTGCCAATTGGTAAAGCTGATGTTAAGCGTGAAGGCGATGATATTACTGTATTTACCTATGGCCTATGTGTAAATTATTGTATTCAAGCAGCCGATATGCTCTCAGAAGATGGCATTAATATAGAAGTTGTTGATTTACGTACAGTATACCCATTAGACAAACAAACAATTATCGAAAGAGCAAAACTAACAGGTAAAGTTTTATTAGTTACCGAAGATAATTTAGAAGGTAGTGTTATGTCTGAAGTAGCTGCTATAATTGCAGAAAACTGTCTGTTCGACTTAGATGCCCCAATAATGAGACTCGCAGGTCCTGATGTTCCAGCGATGCCATTTGCACCAACACTCGAAGACGAGTTTATGATTAATCCAGATAAAATAAAAATTAAAATGCGTGAACTCGCAGAATTCTAAGGAGGCACAAACATGGAAATAAAAATGCCTAAACTCGGTGAAAGTGTTCATGAAGGAACTATAGAACAGTGGCTTGTCTCAGTAGGGGATAAAGTTGAAGAATATGATCCATTATGTGAAGTAATTACAGATAAAGTCACTGCAGAAGTACCTTCTTCTTATGCAGGTACAATTACTGAAATAAAAGTTGAAGAAGGCGATACTATAGCTGTAGATGAAATTATTTGTCTATTAGATACTGGTGACGAACAAAATGAAACTGAACAAGAACAATCGACTAATAATCAATCTGAAGATGTCAAAAAAGAGTTACAAAACAAGCAGTCAACAAGTGATAATAACATCCAAAATGATTCAGTTTCAACTACTGCTAATACTAATGCAGATGGACCTAAAAACAATGGCCGTTATTCACCAGTCGTGTTCAAATTAGCATCTGAAAACCAAATTGACTTAGATCAAGTTGTAGGCACAGGCTTTGAAGGGCGTGTAACAAAGAAAGATATAGAGAAAGTTATTAAAGAAGGTATCAGCAAAGCACCTTCTACAATTGTAGCGCCCAAAGATTCTCCTAAAGTCTCACAACAATCAGCGTATAATGATCCATCACCAGGTTCATCAATACCAGTTAATGGCGTACGTAAACAAATAGCTCAAAATATGGTGAACAGTGTTAACGAAATTCCCCATGCTTGGATGATGGTAGAAGCAGATGCAACTAACTTAGTTAAAACACGTAATTATCATAAGAATAGCTTTAAAGAAAGTGAAGGCTATAACCTTACATTCTTTGCATTTTTCGTTAAGGCAGTTGCAGAAGGATTAAAAGCTTATCCTTTATTAAATAGTAGTTGGCAAGATTCTGAGATAGTGATGCATAAAGATGTTAATATCTCTATAGCAGTTGCAGACGAAGATAAATTATATGTGCCTGTAATTAAAAATGCTGATGAAAAGTCAATTAAAGGTATCGCTCGAGAAATTAATGAATTAGCCCAAAAGGCACGTAACAAGAAATTACGCTCAGAAGATATGCAAGGAGGTACGTTTACCGTAAATAATACAGGTACGTTTGGCTCAGTATCTTCTATGGGTATAATTAATCATCCTCAAGCAGCAATACTGCAGATTGAATCTGTGATTAAAAAACCAGTAGTTATTGATGATATGATTGCAATTCGAAACATGGTTAACTTATGTATATCTATCGACCATCGTATCTTAGATGGCTTACAAGCAGGTAGATTTATGAACTTCGTAAAAACACGTATCGAACAATATTCAATTGAGCATACAAGTATCTACTAATTAACATACAACTCAATAAAGTTGATAATATTTTAGGCTGAGACACAAAATATATGTCTCAGCCTAAAATATTATATTATTAATGAATATTTGTTATTACATTATTTAATAAATTTTTATATGGGAGGGATTACTTCAATGATACTTAAAAGCATATATATAAGATTTATACAATTGCTAGTATTAATTTTGTTTATCACACTAATATTTGCTCAAAAGCCAGTCTTTTTCGTAGTCATTTACGCTATATCCACTGTACTTCTAATTTTTTCTACAATACTGACAAAACAATTCATGAAAACCAAAATAATACTAATATTAATATATATTTTAATATTAATATTACAACAAGTCTATATAAATGGTTTTGTATTCAATGAGAAAGGTATTTGGATAGTATTTATAATTGAAAAAATAGTAGCTATTATAATAATTTTTTTACCGTTTTTTGTAAGGTATCTACATTATTTATACACTTTAGAAAATCAATTTTCTTCACAAAAACAATCTTCGGTAAGTTTTGCTATGATCAAATTATTTAACAATAAACATAATAGCTTAAAGCAAAATCTTAATCAGGGTAAAGACGCACTATCTAAAGAAAACCTTAATGAAATATTTGAGGACATACCTAGGCACAGTTACGTTAGGTATTTAAATAAAAACACATTAAATGACAATTATTTTGAAGAATGTATAAAAAGTTTGTCTGATCCTTTCATTTATATTGTAATTTCTAGTACAGGTAGTTCGGCTAGCGAAGTGATATCGCTCTTCACTCGCAAAATATATAATCATGTTTCTTTAAGTTTTGATAAAGATTTAAAAACTACAATTAGTTATAATGGTGGTGAAAAACTTACTCAACCTGGTTTGAATCGCGAGCAAATTCTTTCATTCAATAAAAAGAGTGATGCAAGTATCATGGTTTACAAATTAGCTACTACTATAAAACAAAAGAAAAAAATGATTGATACAATTAAAGAAATAAATCAAAAAGGTAGTGCTTATAATTTAGTTGGGTTAATAACTAAAATCTCAATTAGACCAAACATCATGTTTTGTTCCCAATTTGTTTATCATATTTTAGAAATATCAAACTCAAATTATTTTAATATGGACCAAACAAAAGTTAAACCTACAGATTTTGTAGAAAAAGATTATTATAGAAAACTTGAATACTGTTATGAAATAAAATTTAATGAATTAGATGCTACTATAACATCTTAAATTGACTATATTTCAATTTAAATAGGAGGTGAAGGTTTGTTTTCTTATATACATCAAAATTTTAATTTAGATAATACAGCTGCTATACACATGGCATCTAAAAATAAAAATTGGAGTAATATGTTTCGATTATCAGCAACTTTGAATGAACCTGTTGATGTAGATATCTTACAATCTTCAGTGAATGAAATAAGTAAGAGGTTTCCTACAATTATTTCATGTATAAAAAAAGGATTCTTTTCATATTATCAAGAATCATTAAAGACTCCATTATTAATTGAAAAAGAAACAGAATTACTTAAACCAATGTCTAATAAAACATTAGCTAATCAAGCTATAAGAATATTGTATAATAAACACCTTATACACGTAGAATTTTTCCATGCTATCACAGACGGTAAGGGCGGTATTGTATTTCTTAAAGCCTTACTTTATGAATATTTAAAGCAAAAGGAAAGTTTAAAAATTAATGACAGTACAATTTTAAAAGCTGAAACACTTCCAGAAAAAGAAGAATTAATTGATGCATATACCGGCATTACTACGAATTTTAAATATAAAGCAAAACGTAATACTAAAAAAACTTTCCAAATTTCAGATCAACAAGAAAACACTTTAAAAACACAACACTTCACAATAGATATAAATAATATAAAACCAATTGCTCGAAAAATGAATACAAGCTTAACGGTTCTTATTACTTCATTAGTCATAATGTCAATACAAAAGATTCAAAATGAAAAAATTCAAAATAAAAAACATAAAGCTATTAGAGTTTTCTTACCTATAGATTTAAGAAATATTTTTAAAAGTAAAACTTTAAGAAATTTTGTGCTATACAGCAAACCAGAAATTAATCCAAAAAATCATAATTACAATTTGACTGATATTATAAGTACGGTCAATACACAATTACAATATGATTTAGATACAAACTTATTAGCATCAAAGGTAGTAAGGAATATAAATATACAAAATAAAAAATTCATTAAGTTTATGCCACTATTCATAAAAAATATAATATTGAAACTAGCGTTTCTATATTCAGAAAAAACAACTTGCTTAACTATTACAAATATGGGAATGGTAAACTTACCAAAAGAGATGTCACATTTTATCAATTCAATGTCATGTATATTAAATACAAGATCACGAACACCCTATAATTGCAGTGTTTTGACTTTCAATAATAAGCTACAAATTAATTTTATTAGAAATATAAATAACGCAAAAATTGAAAATGAGTTTTCGAATCTTTTAAAAAATTTAAGTATAAATTTTAAACAAGAAGAAGTAATCTATAAGTAATCTAATAACTTCCATTTTGCTATATAACTTATGTTTAAAAAGCAAATATTCTTGAAAGTTTATTGAATAATGTGTACACATGTTGAACAATTGAATATATATTAGTAGAATGAAGGTATCAACTTGAAATGAAAGGTGAATTATTATGGATTTAAACTTTGATTTATATATGACAGATGTAGTTAATCAAGCACGTAATGAAATAGAAGAAGCAGGTTACGAGCAATTAACATCTGCAGAAGAAGTAGATAATGTTTTAAAACAAGAGGGAACAACATTAGTAATGGTCAACTCTGTTTGTGGATGTGCAGGTGGTATTGCAAGACCAGCAGCCGCACATGCATTGCACTATGATAAATTACCAAATCGTCTTGTTACTGTGTTTGCTGGTCAAGATAAAGAAGCTACACAACAAGCTAGAGACTATTTTGAAGGTTTAGCTCCATCAAGTCCATCGTTCGCCTTAGTCAAAGATGGTAAAGTCACAGAAATGATTGAAAGGCACCAAATCGAAGGTCATGATGTGATGGATGTGATTAATCAATTACAAAACTTATTCGACACTTATTGTGACGAAAAATAGAGGTCTTATTAGATGATGAGTTTAAATCCATATCGGATCGGATTTAGAACAATTAAGACTGCAGTTGGAATGGCGCTAGGAATCATAATTGCTAAATTAATGGGTTTAGATAATTTTGCTTCCAGTGCCATTTTAGTTGTTTTGTGCATCAAACATACTAAAGTGCATTCACTACAAGCAATTGTTTCTCGTTTTGTATCATGTCTTATGGTTCTAATTCTAGGTTCTGTTGCTTTTAGTATGTTAGGGCAAAGCGCGATTGTTTTAGGTCTAATTGTACTGTTTTTTATACCGTTAACAGTAGTATTTAAAGTGCAAGAAGGCGTTGTAACCAGTTGTGTCATTTTATTACACGTTTTCAATGCGTCAGCCATTGATTTAAAATTGTTTTACAATGAGATTCTGCTTTTAATCGTAGGTCTGGGTATTGCATTCTTAATGAACGTTATTATGCCTAGTTTAGATAGTAATTTAAAACATTATAAACAAGAAATCGAACAACAATTCACTTATATTTTTGAGCAGTTTAGCAATACATGTATAAAGCCAAATAATAATGTGAATATAGCTTTTGACGAATTAAAATATACAATTCGCAAAGCAAAATCTATCGCTTTTAGAGATGTTAAAAATCATTTTGTTAGAAATGAAAACTCTTATTACCATTATTTTGATATGCGTGAGGAACAATTAGAGCTTTTACGCCGTATGTCTTTAATCATTGAAAATATTGAGACCAAAGACTGTTTATTGTCTAAAATATCTAATTTGTTTGCAGAAGTAGCTACCAATGTAAATAGCAATGATTACACTGTGTTGCGACTGCACTCATTATATGAAATAAGGTTAGAATTAAATGAATTAGAATTGCCAACTTCGCATGAAGGATTTAGAACGCGTGCAAATCTATTTCAATTATTGAATGAATTAGAAGCATATTTAGCTGTTAAATCGCAATTTGGCTCATTACGTCTACACAGCGATCAAAAATCTGCAGCAACATAAAAAGCTCACACATTGTATGAGATCGGTTTGAGTTTATATACTCAGCCTTGTACTCATATTATGTGTGAGCTTCGTTTATTTTAAGAGATTGATATACAACATTTAAACTTACATTTAATTAATGATTAATTCACTAGTGGAACGACACTTGTTAATATCAATGCAAGTACAACAGCTACTAACATTACTACGATAATAACTCTCAATACTTTATTATTGTTCAACGTATATTCCTCCAAATCATTGAAAATAGGATTAACCTGTATCTTTTCATTTATAACATTTAAACAACTAACTATATTGAAATTTAAATTAGTTTTATATTGCCATTATAGCATATGATCAGTCTGAGCAAAGAGTCATATTAGTTTTACTACTACATATATTTCGTTAAACTAAACTAAGAGCCACATAAATATAAGAATGGGGAATTATAAATGATAAATAAACAACGTCTTATTGATACTTTCTTAGAATTAGTACAAATCAATTCTGAGAGCGGTAAGGAACAAGCCATACAACAATTCCTTAAATCCAAATTTGAAACTTTAGGCGTTATTGTAAAAGAAGATAACGCAAGCAGTAATGAAAATTTGGGAGCTAATAATTTAGTTTGCACATTAAAAGCAACAGAAAATATGGATAATGTAGATAAAGTATATTTTACAAGTCACATGGACACAGTAACTCCAGGTGTAAATATTAAACCACAAATTAAAGATGATGGATACATATATTCTGATGGAACTACTATTCTAGGTGCTGATGATAAAGCTGGATTGGCATCTATCTTAGAACTTGTACAAACAATAAATGACAATAAATTATCACATGGTCAAATACAATTCGTTATAACAGTGGGTGAAGAATCTGGATTAGAGGGAGCAAAAGCTTTAGATCATACATTATTGGATGCTGATTACGGTTATGCAATTGATGCAAGTGTTGATGTGGGCAAGACAGTTACCCACGCTCCTACACAAATGAAAGTTAATGCAACAATATATGGGAAAACAGCACATGCAAGCACACCTAATAAGGGGATAAGTGCAATTAATATTGCAGCAAAAGCCGTAAGTGAAATGAAGTTAGGTCAAATTGATGAGTTTACAACTGCTAACATCGGCCGCTTTGAAGGGGGATCTGCTACAAATATCGTTGCAGATAAAGTTACTCTTAAAGCTGAAGCGCGATCACATTCTGAGTCAAGTATACAGGCTCAAGTGGAACATATGCAGTCTGTTTTTGAAGAAACAGCTCAAAAATACGGCTGTACTGCTGATGTTGAAATAATAAAAAGTTATCCTGGCTTTGAAATTGCAAATGATGCGCTAGTTACCAAAGTAGCTAAGTCAAGTGCTGTCGCTTTAGGATTAGCTCCTGAGGCTGTGATTGCTAGCGGTGGATCAGATGGCAACATCATCAATCAATTAGGTATACCAACTGTAATTTTAGGTGTAGGCTATGAAAATATCCATACTACTGATGAACGTATGCCTGTTAGTTCATTAAACCTGTTAGCAGAACAGTTAATTAAGATTGTTGAAATAATTAGTCAGAAATCTTAAAACTGATTAAGTGAATATTCTTACGTCTTTATGATACAATATACTAGAAAACTTTAATAAGAGAGGTTAGTAATATGACACAACAAATTGGTGTAGTAGGTTTAGCCGTAATGGGTAAAAACCTAGCTTGGAATATTGAATCACGTGGATACAGCGTTTCGGTTTTTAATCGCTCATCTGCAAAAACGGATGAAATGGTTACAGAATCTGAAGGTAAAAACATACATCCAACGTACTCTATAGAGGAATTTGTTAATTCTCTAGAAAAGCCCCGCAAAATTTTATTAATGGTTAAAGCTGGACCTGCAACAGATGCAACAATTGAGAGCTTATTACCATTATTAGATAACGATGATATCTTAATTGATGGTGGTAATACGAACTATCAAGATACTATTAGACGTAATAAAGCACTTGCTGAGAGTGGTGTTAACTTTATCGGAATGGGTGTATCTGGTGGTGAAGTTGGGGCATTAACTGGTCCTTCATTAATGCCAGGCGGTCAAGAAGAAGCATTCGATAAAGTAAGTCATATTTTAGAATCAATCTCAGCCAAAGCTGATGACGGAGCTGCTTGTGTCGCTTATATTGGCCCTAACGGTGCTGGTCATTACGTAAAAATGGTCCACAATGGCATTGAATATGCAGATATGCAATTAATTGCAGAAAGTTATGCAATGATGAAAGATTTACTAGGTATGTCTCATGAAGAAATTTCAAAAACTTTTAAAGATTGGAATGCTGGCGAATTATCAAGTTATCTAATCGAAATTACTGGTGATATCTTTACTAAACTAGATGAAGGTAAAGACGAAGCTTTAGTTGAACAAATTCTAGATACTGCCGGCCAAAAAGGTACAGGTAAATGGACATCAATCAACGCTTTAGAATTAGGTATTCCACTGACAATTATTACTGAGTCAGTATTTGCTCGTTTTATTTCTTCAATAAAAGAAGAGCGTGTTAACGCTTCTAAACAATTAAATGGTCCAAGTGCTAAATTCGAAGGAAGTAAAGATGAGTTCCTTGAAAAAATTCGTAAAGCATTATATATGAGTAAAATTTGTTCATATGCACAAGGTTTCGCTCAAATGAGAAAAGCTAGTGAAGATAACGAATGGAATTTAAAACTTGGCGAATTAGCTATGATTTGGCGTGAAGGTTGTATTATTCGTGCGCAATTCCTACAAAAAATCAAAGAAGCATATGATAATGATACTGAATTACAAAACTTATTATTAGATCCATACTTCAAAGATATTGTAACGAATTATCAAGATGCATTACGTGATGTAGTCGCAACTGGTGTTCAAAACGGTGTACCAACACCTGGTTTCTCTGCAAGTATTAACTATTATGATAGTTATCGCTCAGAAAACTTACCAGCTAACTTAATCCAAGCTCAACGTGATTATTTTGGCGCACATACTTATGAGCGTAAAGATCGTGATGGCGTATTCCATACACAATGGATTGAAGATTAAGATTAACCCTTGATTTAATTTTATAAAAATGAACTACCCGTAACTAGAGACATATGTCTTTAGTTACGGGTAGTTTTTGTATCTTGTAAAACTTGATAAATTAGAAAAACAACCAATATGTGCAAACGTTTGCACATATTCTTTGACATGCTAAATAGCTTTAATTATTATAAGAGTTAGTAACATAAAGTTTGCTTTTGAAACTAAATAAAGGATGACGTTTATGGTCACAATTAAAGATATTGCACAAGCTGCAAATGTTTCAGCTTCAACTGTTTCAAGAGTCATTCGTGGTAATCCAAGAATTAGTACGCATACACGTGAAAAAGTAAAGGCAACTATGAAAGCTTTCAATTATCAACCAAATCAAGCGGCGAGAACGTTAGCAACAAAACAGTCAAATACAATTGGTATTATACAAAAGTCTGCTTCTATTGAAGATAGTCAAAACCCATTTGTTATAGATGTACTTTCAGGTATTTTTAGTGAATGTAAAAACCATGGTTATTCCACAATTTCAACTACAAATAATGAGACTATAGGAATAGAACTAGAAGTGCAGGAAATGATTCATTATCATTCTGTTGATGGATTTATAGTACTTTATTCTAAAAAGGATGATCCTATAATTGATATATTAAAGGCACATGCTATGCCGTATGTGATTATTGGTAAATCTTTAACAAATGATGGCATCATACATATAGACAATGACAATGTTAGTGCATCACAATCATTAACACGTCTATTAATTGATAAAGGACATAATAAATTTTTATTTGTAGCAGAAACTGGCGACTATGAAGTTGTAAAAGATAGAGTAGCAGGGCATCTAAAAGCTATAGAACAGGCTGGCTCACTTACAGAAATTGTATATTTTGATAAAAATCGCCAACATATTAGGTCATTTTTTCAAGAGCTCATTAAATATCGTACATTACCTACTATCGTAATTACAACCGACACGTTACTGAATCACCTGATATTGAGTGTGTTTTATGAATTAAAGTTGCATATTCCTACAGATATTCAAACAGCAACATTTAACGATTCTTATCTAAATGTATTTGCATCTCCACCACAAACAACGGTGAATATCTATCCAAAATCACTCGGTGAAGTAGCAGCTGAATCAGTTATAAACGTAATCCAAGGGCACGATATAGTAGATTTTAATAAATTAATACAAACAACAATTATTGAACGTGATTCAACGACAACAATTCAGGGGGTATAGTATGAACAAACAATGGTGGAAAGAAGCAGTAGCTTACCAAGTTTATCCGAGAAGTTTTAATGATTCTAATAATGATGGTATTGGCGATTTACCTGGTGTTATTGAAAAGTTAGATTACTTAAATGAATTAGGGATTGATGTGATATGGTTAAGCCCTATGTATAAATCCCCTAACGATGATAACGGTTATGATATTAGTGATTATACTGATATTATGGATGAATTTGGAACAATGGATGATTTTAATTCATTGCTTGAAGGTGTTCATCAACGTGGCATGAAATTGATTCTTGATCTAGTTGTTAATCATACTTCTGATGAACATCCATGGTTTATAGAATCCAAATCCAGTAAAGATAATCCTAAACGTGATTGGTATATATGGCAAGAACCAAAACCTGATGGATCAGAACCTAATAATTGGGAAAGTATATTTAATGGTTCTACATGGGAATATGATGAAATAACAGGTGAATATTACTTCCACTTATTTAGTAAAAAACAGCCAGACTTAAATTGGGACAATTCAGAGGTTCGTAATGCTATTTTTGAAATGATGAATTGGTGGTTTGAAAAAGGAATCGATGGTTTTAGAGTAGATGCTATCACTCATATTAAGAAATCGTTTGAAGCAGGAGATTTACCTGTACCAGAAGGCAAAACTTATGCCCCTGCATTTGATGTGGATATGAACCAACCTGGAATTCAAAGTTGGTTACAAGAAATGAAAGAAAAATCATTGAGTCAGTACGATGTTATGACAGTCGGTGAAGCAAATGGTGTAAATCCGGAAAATGCAGTGGAATGGGTAGGGGAAAACGAAGGAAAGTTTAATATGATATTCCAATTTGAGCATTTAGGCTTATGGAATACTGGTGATTCTAAATTTGATGTCAAAGCCTATAAAGATGTTCTTAATAGATGGCAGAAGCAATTAGAGAATATAGGATGGAATGCATTATTTATAGAGAACCATGACCAACCTCGTCGCGTCTCTACATGGGGTGACGACCAAAGTTATTGGTATGAATCAGCTACAAGCCATGCTATTGTTTATTTCTTACAACAAGGTACGCCATTTATTTACCAAGGACAAGAAATTGGTATGACAAACTATCCTTTTGAAAGTGTAGAAACCTTCAATGATGTTGCAGTAATTAACGAATATAATATTGTTAAATCACAAAATGGAGATGTTTCTGCATTATTGGAAAAACATAAAATGGAAAACAGGGATAATTCAAGAACACCAATGCAATGGAATGACCAAACAAATGGTGGTTTTTCAGAACATACTCCTTGGTTTCCTGTAAACCCAAATTATAAAGCAATTAATGTTGCTAGTCAGCAACAAGATCCAAACTCAATATTAAACTTTTATAAATCATTAATTATTTTAAAAAAATCTGATGATATATACACATACGGTACATTCGACTTAGTAGATAAGAATAATGAACAAGTATTTGCTTATACTAGAATATTAAATAATAAAAAAGTACTAATTGTAGGTAATTTAACAAATCAAACTGCTACGTTTAAATATAATGGCCCAATAAACAAGAATAATATTTTACTTCATAATTATAATGATGAAGCAATAGACATTAATGCTATAAAGCCATTTGAAGCATTTGTTGTATCTATATAATAATTAACGTTTGAGAAATGAATAGATTAATGTATGAAAGAATGGTAATAAAAAGTACAGGCTAACGACATCTAAATTTTACTAAGATATCGCCAACCTATACCAACAATAATATTTAATTATATTAAATACTGCTTCGGAATATATTTTGAATTTAAAGTTTTACTAACTTTGAGAAACTACCAAAATATATTCATTTTTAATCTTACTGCCAGCAAAGCGCCTGTTTTTGTTGGTAGTTTTTCATTTATGCATTTTATGATTTGCATTAATACAACAAACTTGTAATCATTCTTCGCAACGACACTATTTAAAAATCATCTGTTACATATTGTTCTTGATCGACAGGCATCCATAATTGAACTTTAGTGAATGGATCGTCAAATGAAATATCGAAAGGATAAATTTCTACATAAAGACTATTATGTTCGTACGGCAAAGTCATCTGTAAGCTAGTTTCAATATAATACCATGCTTCATTTACTACGTAATCGAGTTCTCCTTGCAAATTAAATTTTGCATATTGTCTTTCTGGTAAAAAACGACTTTCTAGATGAGCAGGGTATCTTTCACTTGGAACACCAACAAATATTTCCATGCCTTCATCTAATGGACAGTTAACGACAAACAATTCATGTGGGCTAATATCATTATAGCGTTGAAGCTCAGTTATTTTCCCTTCATTTAGTAAATCGTCTAAAAAGTCTGGCACTTTAAATGGATTTTCTAAATGTTCTGAATCAACAAACTGAGCATAACCCACTAATGAAATACCTTGTGTATCCTCTAAACGATAAGCATTTGGCGGTTTTTCTGTTGTTGTAAGTTTGATATAAAGTCGAGCTTGCATCTTTAATTCATCACGCTTTGTATTTACTTGTATAGGTGAGACACCATGAAAATCGCTAAAGTCATTTGCAAAATCATTTGTGTTAGCATAATTATACTTTTTTGCAACATCTACTAATCGACTTGATCCACTGATAATTTCTTTTGCTGCCAAAGTCATTCTACGAGCTCTAGCATATTCAGTGGGGGATTGACCAACTATCATTTTAAAAGATTGATCAAGATGATAAGGTGAAAGACCAACGTAATCACTGAGTGATTGCAAATGAAAAGGCTCTAGCAAATGATCCTCAATATAAACAATTGCCTGTTGTATTTGCTTGATAACGTCCAAAACTTTCACTCCTAATTTTCAATTAACTACTGTTCACTTTTCAAACCATTTTAATGCTATATCTATATGTTTTGTATATTTACTAATTAAGTATATTCTACATCATTTTCGTTCCACTTACATCTAAAAAATAATTAATAGGGTAAAATGTAAATAACTGGTTTTAGCCCATTATTTTACTTCAACAAATTAAATAATAACACAAAAAAGATATAAGAAAAAAGAGAGCGAGACTGAAATCAAATATTTGTAATTGATTTCACGTCATGCTCTCTTAATATAAATCTTTTAATAACCAATAAATGAGGTAATTAATATAGGTCACTCAAGGCATCAAACCTTAATAGCTAGATAATTGTGGTTTTATAAAGCAACTTTATATTTAAACCACATATTTTTCACTTTATAATTAATGAATATCGTCCCACCAATGGAAACCATCTCTACTTAATAGTAAATCACTTTCCAACGGACCATTTGAACCTGATTCATAGTTAGGGAATTCTGGTTCGTTTTGATTCCATTCTTCTTGTATAGCATCTACAAATTTCCAAGTAGATTTTAATTCTTCCCAATGAGTAAAGTTTGTAGCATCTCCATTTAAACAATCAAATAATAAGTTTTCATATGCATCTACTGTATTCATCTTATCTTGTGCACTCATAGCATAAGATAATTGAACAGGTTCAGTTTCAATACCTTGGACATTTTTCTTTGCATTTAAATGTAGTGATACGCCTTCATTAGGTTGGATATTTATAACAAGTAAATTAGAATCTAATTTTTTATCTGTTTCATAATATAAATTCATAGGAACTTCCTTGAATTCAACGACTACTTGAATTGTTTTGCTCTTCATTCGTTTACCAGTTCTAATATAGAACGGCACGCCAGCCCATCTAAAGTTATCAATAGTTAATTTCCCTGATACAAATGTAGGCGTTGTAGAATCTTCAGCTACTCTATCTTCATCTCTATATTTAGGAACTTTTTTACCATCAATTGTGCCTTCGTCGTATTGTCCACGGACAAAGTTATGGCGTACTTCTTCTGTTTCAAGTTTACGTAATGACTTTAATGCTTTTACTTTTTCGGCTCTGATGTCTTCACTATTTAAGCTGATCGGCGCTTCCATAGCAAGTAGGGCAACCATTTGTAACATATGGTTTTGTACCATATCTTTTAGCGCACCACTAGATTCGTAATAACCACCTCTGTCTTCAACACCAAGCACTTCTGAAGATGTAACTTGAATATTAGAAATATATTTATTGTTCCATAGAGGTTCAAACATTGCATTAGCAAAACGTAATACTTCAATATTTTGTACCATATCTTTACCTAAGTAATGATCGATACGATAAATCTCTTCTTCTTTAAATGAACGACGTAATTGCTCATTTAATTTTTCAGCTGATGCTAAATCCGTACCAAATGGTTTTTCAATAACAAGGCGTTTGAAGCCTGTTGTATCTGTTAATCCAGATGATTTCAAATAATCTGAAATTACACCGAAGAATTTAGGTGCCATTGCTAAATAAAACAGTCTATTGCCATTTAGCTGGAATTCACTATCAAGCTTATTACTTACTTCTAGTAATGATTGATAACTCGCTTCATCACTAACATCATGCTTATGATAAAAAACGTGTTCCATAAATTTATCTAAATGTTTTGTATCTTTAACATGTTCTTGTATTGATGACTTCACTTGATTACGGAAATCATCATTTGTTAAGTCTCTTCTACCAATACCAATTATAGCAACTTGTTCATTTAAATTTTCTTGTTGATATAAATGGAACAATGATGGGAATAATTTTCTATGACTCAAATCCCCAGTTGCACCAAAAATTGTTATTAAGCATGGAATGTCTTTATTTTTAGTATTCAAGATCAAAACCTCAATTCTTTTTATAAATCTCTATTTATTATAGAACAATAATCAAACATGTTCCTACCATTTTGCTTGAAAGAATTTATTTTTAATATATTTTTTATTCTTTTCTGTGATAAAAT
This sequence comes from Staphylococcus sp. KG4-3, assembly GCF_033597815.2. Classification (NCBI taxonomy): domain Bacteria; kingdom Bacillati; phylum Bacillota; class Bacilli; order Caryophanales; family Staphylococcaceae; genus Staphylococcus; species Staphylococcus halotolerans. Next base: position 1,512,037 of record NZ_CP166245.1, on the reverse strand, counting down.
GTGAACAAGAAGAGGAGGCATATGCATGGAAATCACATTTTTTGGTACGAGTGCTGGTCTACCAACAAAAGAACGTAACACACAAGCTATTGCTTTAAATTTGGAACCATACTCCAATAGTATCTGGTTATTTGATGTAGGTGAAGCTACACAACACCAAATCTTACATCACTCTATAAAATTAGGTAAAGTTGATCATATTTTTATTACGCATATGCATGGTGATCATATTTTTGGCTTACCCGGTTTGTTAACAAGTAGGTCTTTTCAAGGCGGCGAAGGAAAACCTTTAACTGTCGTTGGGCCAAAGGGTATAAAAGCATTTATAGAAACAACTTTGCAGTTGTCAGAATCGAAATTAAATTATCCAATTACATATATAGAAATAGAAGACCATTTATCATATCAAAATAATGGTTTTAATGTAGAAGGACATATGTTAAATCATGGTATACCGTCATTCGGTTATCGTATTGAAGCTCCTTATACATCTGGAAAAATTGATGTAGCTGCCCTTAAAGAGATAGGTCTCGAGCCAGGTCCTAAATATCAAGAAGTTAAAAATAATGAAACTTTTGAATATAATGGCCAAATTTATACTTCAAAAGACTTTAAAGGAGAAGCAACCAAAGGACCTGTTATCGCAATATTTGGTGATACTATGCCATGTAACAATGAAGCAATTATTGCAGATAAAGCAAATGTTATGGTGCATGAAAGTACATATATTGAAGGTGATAAATCTTTAGCAAATAATTATCATCACAGTCATATCGAAGACGTGTTTGACTTAATAGAAGTAGCACAAGTGGAATATAGTTTAATCACACATTTAAGCAATCGATATACTCTGGATGAAATAGAGGATATTAGTTTAGCACTTAAATCTAAACCTTCAACACCACCGTTTACTTTCGTTAAAGATTTTGATTCTTGGACATTTTAATTACTCACTTAAAATAAAAAATGTGGTTGAGACAGAATAAATGTCTCAACCACATTTTTTATAAATTATTAATCAACGCCAATTAAATTAAATCTGAATTATTCATCATCTTGGTTTGATAATTCAACACTTCGGTTGACCGCTGCTCTTAAACATTCTTCAAAGACACTTTCTAAGTCATGTTGACTTAATGCATTTAAGCCAGCTTGTGTTGTGCCTCCTTTAGAAGTTATGTTCTTTCTCAACTGTTCCATGCTTAATTCTGAGCGTTCAATCATTTTACTTGTCCCAATAATTAAATTACGTATAGATTCTTCGACTTGAGCTTTTTCAAGACCTAGTCTAGTTCCAGCAGTTACATATTGTTCAAAAACATGATATAAAAATGCTGGTCCGCTTCCAGTAATAGCAGTCACTTGATGTAAATTATCTTCAGAGACTTCTATCGCTGAACCGAATGCATTAATTAAACTATCAACTTCTTCTTTTGATTTTGCCCCAAAGTTACTAGAGAAACTAATACCTGTTACAGAATGACCGACATGTGCATTCGTATTTGGCATAATACGTGCAACTGGACTGTTAAAATCTAATTTTTCACGAATATAACTAATTGGTAAACCTGCCATAATTGATATAAATTTATTATTTTCAACAATATACGGTTTGATTCTTTCTGCTAAATCATCAAAATCATATGGTTTTGTTCCTAAAAATACATAATCTGCATTCTTTAATAAAGCTTCATCATCATAGCTATAATTGACGCCTAACTCATCAGCATATTCTTTTAAAGCAACTTCATTTGAACGATTTGTTAAATATATATCGTTAGAATCAATAACGTTTGAATTAACGATACCTGTAAAAATTGCATGTGCCATATTTCCGGCACCATAAAATACTAGTTTCATGTGAACATTTCACTTCCTCTAAGTTTTTATGTATCCATACTAACATAGTTTTAATATATGGCTAATATTTATAGATGACACATATAAATCTTTTCATTTATACTGTAATTAAATTAACAAAGGGTAGGGATGTCTATATGATTGGAAAGCATTATGTGTTGACTGGAGGGACAAGTGGATTAGGTCAAGCTTTATTAGAAATATTACTAAACAAACAGGTACATGTAACTGTGCTAGCACGCAATCCACAAAAAATAGTAAATAAGTATGATACTTCATTATTAACAGTCTTAAAATGTGATTTACAGTCTCAAGAACAAATTTTAAATCTCAAAAATCAATTTAATGGGAAAATAATTGATGGTATTATTTATAGTTCGGGGTTAGGTTACTTTAAATCTATAGAACAACATTCAACAGAGGAGATGCTTGAAACTTATAATTTAAATATAGTTAATTTCAATACATTATTAACTACATTACAACCATTTTTCAGTCACTTTCCTACAATCGTTGGTATTGGTAGTCAATCTGCATTTTTAACACAAGCTTATGCAGCACATTACGGGGCTAGTAAAGCAGCATTTAATCAAGTGCTAAATGCATTACGTATTGAAAAACCTAATTATCACATATTAACAGTCAACACTGGACCAATTGCCACGCCGTTTCACGAGAAAGCAGATCCGTCATTAGCCTTTAGACAAAAATATAAAAGTATAATGCTTGATCCTGATGCATTAGCTCATAAAATCATAAAAGGGATGCTTAGCACTAAACAAGAAATCAATGAACCTAAATGGATGCACTTATTTTTACGAATATATCAAATAGCGCCACGATTCATCGAAAAACATTTCACATTCCTGTTTAAAAACAAAATGTAAAGAACCACTCTCAATTTATTGAGTTAGTGGTTCTTATGCATGAGCGAAAGCTCAGGTAATCATTTAATCCACTCTCAATTTATTGAGTTAGTGGTTCTTATGCATGAGCGAAAGCTCAGGTAATCATTTAATCCACTCTCAATTTATTGAGTTAGTGGTTCTTATGCATGAGCAAAAGCTCAGGTAATCATTTAATCCACTCTCAATTTATTGAGTTAGTGGTTCTTATGCATGAGCGAAAGCTCAGGTAATCATTTAAACCACTCTCAATTTATTGAGTTAGTGGTTCTTATGCATGAGCGAAAGCTCAGGTAATCATTTAATCCACTCTCAATTTATTGAGTTAGTGGTTCTTATGCATGAGCGTTAATTCATGTGATTGACTTCTGAAAGTACGTCAACTCAAGTCATCATTGAAAATCCCTTTCCTGAACTGAAAAATCACTCTAAAAAAGAGCCGGACACATAAATAGATGTCTCAGGCTCTTTTTCGATTTGGCAGTAGGTGACTGAAGGGAAAATACGATTATATTAAGCTTTTTTCAATTCTAGTTGCCTTTGCCGGGGTAGGACTACGAAATCTATATTTGAAAATATGGTTTCTGTCCCACTCCCTTGATACACGAGTTTTAGCTCATTATTTCAAATGCTGGTTATACTCTAAGTTTTTAACTCTTTCACGAGCAGCTTTTAATTGTTCCAAACTAATATCTCTTGAAAGCTGATAGTTCTTTACATTCTCATCTAATTGATCCACGCTGCTTGCGCCAACTATAATTGACCCTAGGGCGTCATGCGAAGTAAGATAATTAAATGTTAACCCTGTTAAATTACTTTCTATTTCTTTAATAGAAGCAATCGTTTCTCCTAATTCTTGATAACTATAATCAAAAATACCTTCAGCAAACTTATCATCTAAAGCTTGGTTACTATTAGAAGTTAATAATCCTTTGAACACTGGTCCACGCGCAAGTACTTTCACCTTTTGTGCATGTATCTCATCCAATAAAGCTTCTGGTCTATTATCAATTAAGTTAAATTGCGACATTAACGTTTCTATATCACTATGCTTCAAATAATAATCAATTACATTTGGACGTATGGAGGAAATTCCATAAGCACGTACTAAACCTTCTTGTTTTAACTCATCAAATGCACTAATCGTTTCATCTAACGGGTCATCAATAGTACCACCGTGCAATTGATATAAATCTAAATGGTTTAAGCCTAAGCGTTTTAGCGAGTCTTTTACAGCTTCTTTTATATAAGTTTTTGATGGATCCCAGAAAGTAGAACCATCTTCAGCTAAATGATTGCCAACTTTTGTACCTATAACGATATCATCTCTATCTTGATATTTTTTTAATGCCTTACCTACGATATCTTCATTAATACCTTTATCATAAATATCTGCTGTATCAAAATAAGTAATGCCATGTTCTATCGCACGTTCAATAATAGGTTCTGCTTCATTATAATCAGTACCTAAACTCATACAACCTAAACCTAATTCTGAAATCTCGATACCACTTCTTAATACATTTTTTTGCATGTAGTTTCTCCTTTCGATACACTTAAATCATAGGGTGTAAAAACAATATATGCAATATTACTTAATTTGATGCGTATATTAACTGTAATAGTTGCTCCCTACATACTACCGTATATATCTTAACAATAACTCAAATCAAATAAAAGGAACGTGATTAAAATGAACCTATATGAAAAGACAATACATAAAACATCCATTTACAAAGGATCCATTATTGATTTAGAAGTACACGATGTTGAATTACCCGATGGTAAAACATCTAAACGTGAACTTGTTTATCACAATGGCGCGGTAGCAGTCTGTGCATTAACACCTGAGAATAAAGTGTTGCTTGTTAAACAATTTCGTAAGCCAGCTGAAAAACCACTATTAGAAATCCCGGCAGGTAAACTAGAAATAAATGAAGTGCGATCAGAAGCAGCTAAACGTGAACTAGAAGAAGAAACCGGCTATATTGCTGATAATTTAGAATTAATAACTGAGATGTATGGATCTCCTGGTTTTTCAAATGAAAAAATATCAATTTATTTAGCTAAAGACTTAAAAATAGGTCAAATGAATTTAGATGATGATGAATTTATTGAATTAGAACAGTATTCTTTATCAGAAGTCAAAGTCATGCTAAAAAACAAAGAACTTGAAGACGCTAAAACTATTATTGCGTTACAACACTTGCTTCTTAATTATAATGATTATAAATAAATAACGCGTATACTTGCGTATTTTATCAATTACTGGTATTTTATATATAAATCATTATACAAATTAAAATGATTATAATTATTAGTAGGGGAGTGAGGCTTCCGTGGAAGAACGTCTAAATCGCGTGAAGCAACAATTACAACAATCTTCATATAAATTAACGCCACAACGTGAAGCGACGTTACGTGTATTAATTGAAAATGAGAAAGATCATTTAAGTGCTGAAGATGTATATTTAAAAGTAAAAGACAAAGCACCTGAAATAGGTCTAGCTACTGTGTATCGTACACTTGAGTTATTATCAGAACTTAAAGTAGTTGATAAAATTAATTTTGGAGATGGCGTTGCTCGATTTGATTTGCGTAAAGAAGGCGCAAAACATTTCCACCATCATCTCGTTTGTATGGAATGTGGTAAAGTTGAAGAAATTGAAGAAGATTTATTACCTCAAGTAGAAGAACGCGTTGAACAAGATTTTGATTTTAGAATCTTAGACCACCGTTTAACATTTCATGGCGTATGTTCAAATTGCCAAGCTCAAGGTAAATAATCTTGTACGAACAAAAACCTTTTATGAATAGAGGTGTTAAGCTTGGATGATATAATTGAAGAATACTTGAAATTTATACAATTAGAAAAAGGGTTGAGCACAAATACTATAGGTGCATATCGTAGAGATTTAAAAAAATACAAAGCTTTTATAGAACTTCAAAAAATCAGTCACATTGACTTTGTAGATAGACAAGCTGTACAACTATGCCTTGGTCGCTTACATGATGATGGAGCATCCACAAAATCATTAGCGCGTTTTATATCAACGGTTAGGAGTTTTCACCAATTTGCTTTGAGAGAAAAGTACGCAGCAAAAGACCCTACTGTGCTAATTGAAACACCTAAGTATGATCGTAAGTTGCCTGACGTATTAGAAATAAATGAAGTGCTAACATTATTAGAAACACCAGACCTTTCAAAAAATAACGGTTATAGAGACCGTACAATGTTAGAGCTTTTATATGCTACAGGTATGCGCGTTTCTGAATTAATTCAAATTGAGCTTGAAGATATCAATTTAATTATGGGCTTTGTTAAAGTGTTCGGTAAAGGAAACAAGGAGCGTATAATTCCATTAGGAGATGCGGTTATCGATTATTTGACTACATATATAGATACAGTAAGGCCACAATTATTAAAAAGAACTGTAACTGATGTATTATTTTTAAACATGCATGGTAAACCTTTATCTAGACAAGCGATATGGAAAATGATCAAACAAAACGGCGTCAAAGCAAATATTAGCAAATCTTTAACGCCACATACCCTAAGGCATTCATTTGCAACACATTTATTAGAAAATGGCGCAGACTTGCGAGCAGTTCAAGAAATGTTAGGACATTCCGATATTTCTACAACCCAACTGTATACACATGTATCAAAATCACAAATTCGTAAAATGTATAATGAATTCCATCCACGTGCATAAACACAGACCAGTTTATTCGTAGAATAACTAGCCTGTGTTTTTATATGTCTAATATTCAAAATAGGAAGTTCATTATTACATTTTGGCATTTCTTCTTTCACGAAGTGCTTGTAAACGTGCAGCTTGAACTTCTGACCGATCTCTTTCTATATGATGATTTACTATATAACTGTCCTCAATAGTATAATCAGTCATCGTAAAGCTAGGATAATCCTTTAGTATAGCTTGTTGCATGCTTGGTGTTAACGGTAGTTGTATTGGTACAAAATTATCGTAATTTTCAGCAGCTTCTATTAATTCTAAAAGTATCGCTTTATAAGACTCTAATTCAATGCCTAATTCTGTGTCATTAGTATAACCTTGGATCACATTTAGCGCTTTATTAAATGATTTCATAGCACCTTTATGATTAGCTCGACGAAAATGATAACATCCTGTCGCTAATAAGATTAAACTTACGACTGCATCATCTTTACGAAAGTGTTCGTTGTCTTTCCACGCTTCTTCTAATATGTCATGACATAAAAAGTAGTGTTGATTGGTGTGAAAGTGAAAATAAAAATCTTTCAATGCTTTTTCCATATTAAAATCGCTCCAAATTTAAATGTTTACTATAAACATGCTATAATATTTTAGTGAATTACGCACTTAACTTGCGATATGAGGTAGATAAAATGTATGAAGTAAAGTTAGATGCCTTTAATGGTCCATTAGACTTATTATTGCATCTTATTCAAAAAATTGAAATTGATATTTATGATATTCCTATGAAGGAATTAACTGAGCAGTATATGCAATATATTCATGCAATGAATCAATTAGAAATAAATATTGCAAGTGAATACTTAGTAATGGCTTCTGAATTACTTGTAATTAAAAGTAAGTTGCTATTACCACAAACAAATGAAGAAGAAACGTTAGATGACGACCCACGTGATGATTTAGTCGGTCGTTTAATAGAATATCAAAACTATAAAGAATATACAGAAATTCTAAATGAAAAGAAATCAGAACGTGCATACTATTTTTCAAAACATCCAACCGATTTATCACATTTAGAATCAACAGAAACATGGGATTCAGAAAACACAATAGATTTAACAGAATTAATCATTGCTTACCAGAAAGTAAAAAACAGAGTAGAATTTAATACACCTAAAACTGTTGATATACACAAAGAAACATTTACTATTCAGCAAGCTACAACACAAGTTTCTGAACGTTTAAAGCAGCATGATTCTTTCAATTTCTTTAGTTTGTTTAATTTTACTGAACCCGTAGAAATGGTTGTAACACATTTTCTAGCAATACTTGAAATGTCCAAATCTGGTATTGTTAACATTGAACAACCCAAAAGTTTTGATGATATCAATATTTTAAGAGGGGTAAACTATGGCATTATTGAACGTTAAAGGAATTCTAGAATCATTATTATACACAGCTGGTGATGAAGGACTAGACAAAAAACAATTACTTGAAATTTTAGAAATAGATGAGGCTACTTTATCAGAAATTGTTAATACATATCAATCTGATGGTTTAATGATTCAACATTTTGGACAAACTTATGTATTAACAACTAAAAAAGAAGCTTCAGAATATATCGAGAAATTAATTGAACAAAAATCAAAAATGAAGTTATCACAAGCGGCAATGGAATCTTTATCCATTATTGCCTACAATCAACCTTTATCACGAAGCGATATAGAAATGATTAGAGGTATTAATTCTGATGGTGCTGTGAAAACTTTAATTGCTAGAGGACTTGTAGAAGCAAAAGAGCAAGCTGATTCAAGAAGTCAACAACTATATACAACCGAATTATTTTTAAATGTATTTGGTATTGAGCACTTGGACGATTTACCTACGACAGATGAAGAAGATGAAGAGATAGAAGCATTCTTCAGTAATTTAGTGAACCAAAAAGGAGAAAATAATGAATAAAGAGACAGAAAGATTACAAAAACGCATAGCCAATAGTGGTTACACATCACGCCGTAAAGCAGAAACACTTATTACAGAAGGTAAAGTTAAAGTCAACGGTTCGGTTGTTACTGAATTAGGTACTAAAGTGAAAAATTCAGATAGTATAGAGGTTGAAGGTATTAAACTGGAACAAGAAGATAAGTTATACATTTTGTTTTATAAACCAGCACAAGTAATTACAAGTGTATCTGATGATAGAGGCAGAAAAGTCGTAACTGATTACTTTAAAGAAATTAAAACTAGAATCTATCCTGTTGGCCGTTTAGACTACGACACTTCAGGGTTACTTTTATTAACGAACGATGGAGAATTTACAAATTTAATGACACATCCTAGCTATAAAATAAAGAAAAAGTATGTTGTTAAATTAAAAGGTTACCTAATGAGAGAAGAAGTTAAAGCATTAGAACAAGGTATAAAATTAGAAGACGGCGTCACGCAACCAGCAATTGTTAAAGTGAAAAATCAAGATAAAGATAAAAATAATACACTTGTTGAAATTACAATTACAGAAGGTCGCAATCGTCAAGTTCGTCGTATGTTTGAACACTTCGGACACCAAGTTTCTAAACTTCAACGTATTGAATTCGGACCATTAGACTTAAAAGGATTGAATGCGGGTGAGGGTAGAGTTTTAACGCCACATGAAGTTAAAACAATTCGTCACCTTGCAGAACATGGTAAATAGATAGTAATTTCTCTTCATCTATGCTTATGAGAATTTTTTCACAAACTTTAAGGTCACAGTCACTTTTAAAGACCAACCTATGATATAATATTGTTGAATATGAAAGTAGCAGTGTGGGAGGTATATATGCATGTCAAACGAAATACTTATCGTAGACGATGAAGACAGAATCAGAAGATTGTTAAAGTTATATCTTGAAAGAGAATCTTTTGAAATACACGAAGCAAGTGATGGTAATGAAGCATATAAAATGGCTGTAGAACATGATTATGCTTGTATCTTATTAGATTTAATGCTACCAGAAATGGATGGAATCACGGTAGCATCTCGATTAAGAGAACATAAAGAAACGCCAATTATTATGTTAACTGCTAAAGGTGAAGAAACAAACAGAGTAGAAGGTTTTGAGTCTGGTGCTGATGATTATATCGTTAAACCATTTTCACCACGTGAGGTTGTGTTACGTGTCAAAGCATTATTAAGACGTACTCAAGTTGCATCTGCTGAACAAAGTGAACCGCATGCAAGAGATTTAATTGAATTTGATCACTTAGTTATAGATAATGATGCACACAGAGTGTTAGCTGATGGCAATCAAGTGAACTTGACACCTAAAGAATATGAGCTATTAATCTTCTTAGCCAAAACACCAAATAAAGTATTTGATAGAGAACAATTATTAAAAGAAGTCTGGCATTATGAGTTCTATGGCGACTTGCGTACAGTAGACACGCACGTTAAACGTTTAAGAGAAAAGTTAAATCGAGTATCAGAAGATGCTGCTCATATGATACAAACTGTATGGGGTGTAGGATATAAATTTGAAGTCAAATCAAATAATGAACCTACTTAATAGTGTAGTTGTAAAACTGTGGTTAACTATAATATTTATAGTAACTACAGTTTTAATTCTATTAAGTGCAGCTCTTATAACGTTTATACAGTCTTATTTCACTCAAGAAACAGAAGATTCTTTATTAAAAGACGCCAAAAGGATAAGCCAACTTGTTGAAAGTTCTGACGATAGAGCTACTGCTATCGAACACAGTCGAAAATTAATTGAAGGCCCTGTAGGTCTTATCATAATGAATGATAAGCATAAAGATAACCACGACAATGATGTTACAAAAAATGAAATGTTCAAAGAAATTAAAAATAACAAAGATTATGATCGCGTCTTTGACCATGGCAAACAAATTTCAGAACATGTGACGGTCAGTTTTAATAATAAGCAACGAACATATGTGTTAATTGGTTATCCAACGAAAAATATCGAAGCATCAAATAGTTCGAATAGTAAATATAGTGGCGTATTTATCTATCAAGACTTAAAGACAATAGAAGAAACCAATAATGTTATTACAGTAATTATCTTAATCACTGCTATCATCTTTTTAGCAATAACAACTGTATTTGCATTCTTCTTATCGTCACGTATAACAAAACCACTACGTAATCTAAGAACGCAAGCACTAAAAGTTTCCAAAGGTGATTATGCTCAAGTTGTACCAGTTAACTCTAAAGATGAAATTGGTGAATTATCACGTACATTTAATACAATGAGTTCTGAAATTCAACAGCATATTGACGCATTGTCATCCTCTAAAAATATTCGTGATAGTCTAATTAACTCCATGGTTGAAGGCGTTTTAGGATTTAATGACCAAAAAGAAATTATTATCTCTAATAAATTAGCCAATACAATTTTACGAATGTTAGATGAATATGCGTTAGAGAAATTAGATGAACAAAATGAGCTTACATTTAGTAGCAAAAAAACGCAATTTGAAGTTTATGAAATCAATACACGTTATTTTGTTATTATTACTAGCTATATAGAGCAAATACAGCCTGATGGTAGAAGTGGTATCGTAGCCATAATTCGTGATATGACAAACGAGCATAATATGGATCAAATGAAAAAAGATTTTATTGCAAATGTTTCTCACGAATTACGTACGCCTATATCCTTATTACAAGGATATACTGAATCTATTGTTGATGGTATCGTAACTGAGCCTGATGAAATTCACGAATCATTATCTATCGTCTTAGATGAAACTAAAAGATTGAATAGGTTGGTCAATGAATTATTAAATGTAGCGCGAATGGATGCTGAAGGTTTAACTGTAAATAAAGTTGTACAACCAATTGATTCATTACTCAACAAAATGCAACAAAAATATCAAAAGCATGCTAAGGATTTAGAATTAAATATGCGTTTAAATCCAGATACACAACAACGTTTATGGTATTTTGATTCGGACAGAATTGAACAAGTGTTAACTAATTTAATAGATAATGCATCTAGATATACTGAACCTGGAGATACACTCAACATAGAGGTAAGTGAAACTAATTCAGAACAAATATTATATATATCCGACACCGGTTCTGGTATCGCACCCGAACATTTGCAACAAGTTTTTGATCGCTTTTACAAAGTAGATACTGCACGTAAGCGTGGTAAACAAGGAACTGGGTTGGGATTATTTATATGTCGTATGATTATTGATTCTCATGGCGGTACTATTGATGTAAAAAGCAAATTAGGGAAAGGGACTACTTTTATCATTTCCTTACCTAAACCAGAAATTGAAGACGACAATAGTTAAGTATCGTCGCTAGATCAATAAACAATTAACAATGATTACAAATAAGAATAGTAATTGGAAATAATGATCATATATTTAGTATATTTTTATATGCAATTCATTTATCCATATATAGCTTAAAAACTGCCGGCAAAGTTAAATACTTTGCTGGCAGTTTTTATACTACTTTCAACCATTTTATTTACATCGTTAATATATTTTAAGCAAGTCTATTGTTTTTACCTGAGCAATAAGCTATGATAAATTTATAAAATTTAAGAAATTCATCTTCGGGGTAGGGTGCGATTCCCAACCGGCAGTAAATTAAGCCTGCGACCCATTTTTCTAATTAATAGATTAATGGCTGATCTAGTGTGAATCTAGAGCCGACAGTATAGTCTGGATGGGAGAAGATGGAGGGTTTATTTGTTGTGCAATTATATCCTCCTATTCTGAAAAAAGATGAATGGAAGGAGATAATTTAATATGCAACAACAAACAAAACGCCTCATTACTATTAGTATGTTGAGTGCAGTAGCATTTATTTTAATGTTTATAAAGTTTCCGATACCATTTTTACCACCATATTTAACTTTAGATTTTGGAGACGTACCAGCTTTGTTAGCAACATTCACTTTAGGTCCTGTTGCCGGACTTATTGTAGAATTTATTAAAAACTTACTCAATTTTCTATTCAACGTTGGTGATCCAGTAGGGCCTGTAGCTAACTTTTTAGCGGCATCAAGCTTTTTATTAACAGCTTATTTCATCACTAAACATAAAGGCGCCCTCAAGTCTCAAATTATAGGACTTAGTGTAGCTACGATAGTTATGACAATTGTTCTAAGTATACTAAACTACTTTATTTTATTACCTTTATATGGCATGATTATGAATCTATCTGATGTAGTAGAAAATATTAAAATAGTTATTGTATCAGGCGTTATACCTTTTAATATTATTAAAGGAGTCATCATCTCAATTGTCTTTATTCTTTTATATAACCGATTAAAAAACGTTTTACCACGTTAAATTTGTAATATAACTTTTTTATCTGAAATGATAAAAGCCTTTCAAAGTACCACTGAACAAGTGAGAAATGAAGGGCGTTTTTATTTCAAATATAAATATTAAGGTTACTTTGGGGAATTTATAGGTGGAATTGTAAATAATTCAAAAGTGAGTAGCCAGAATTCAATCATTTTTACAATATGAATTCACTGGAGTAATACAACTTTATAGAATAACTGGATACAAAAAATCCGAGACAGTTATTTATGTCCCGGATTTAAACTCAATTACATCTAAGTCGTTAAATGATGCTATTGGAATAGTAAGGTAACCACTTGTTTACACTTAAATACAATGCATTTCTATTCAAATTTTAACGCGTCACCATCAAATGGTTCTTCTTCAATTTTAATAGAATCAGTAGGGCATCCGTCTATTGCATCTTCCATATCTTCATATAATTCTTCTGGTACCTCTGCAGTACCTTGGTTATCATCTAGTATTACATAAGCGATACCTTCGTCATCATAGTCATATATATCAGGGGCAGCGGCACCGCAAGCGCCACATGCTATGCATGTGTCCATATCAACAATTGTATATTTAGCCAATTTCTTCGCCTCCTTTGACAAAAATGCTACAATAATTACACAAATATTATTGTAATCACTGTTTATCATTTTTTCAAATGTTTTCGATTTATAAAAGTGAGGGAGCATCCATGTATAATTTAATTCATTTTGCATACACGCAGTCACATAATTACAAAACCGAAAAAAGTATATTTAATATTATCACAGGTAAAAAATCGCATCAAACCTTTTTTGACGCCTGTAGTCAACAACTCTTATCATTGTATCATAGTATGCCTAAACTAAAATATCCTTTATTCGAACAATATTCTAGTAATTCTAACATCAACGAACAACAAATTCAAAATATCATTAGCCATCCCCGGCATACATATGACAGCTTATTAAACACTTTCAATGCATTACAATTATTAACACAAACGTTGTCTAATATCCAACATGACAATTATCAATTTGTACCTATTACGCAACATAGAACAGTTCATCAAAAGGTTAAATACTTATATAAAAAAATTTCTGACGAACAATTAGAAAAATCGTTTATAACAGAACTCACATCACTTTTTCAGTCTTTAACAAACCATAATAATGACATATACATTCATTATTATTTGCAAGGTTTCGAAGAAAGTATGTATACAAGACAACAAGTTAGTTTAATAGAAGCAATATCGCAAGAAATGCTTTTTGAATTAGAAATGAGGGATTTAGTAACTTTAATGTATGAAATAGAGAATGAAGAAAAGTACCCATTATTACATAGCTTAATTATTCTTCCAACATTATTAAACAAAACCGAAAAAACTTATTTAGGAATACAAAATGGATTAAACTTCAAACAACTTGCTGCGCAGCAAAATGTTAAACCTAATACAATCGATGATCATATTTTAGAATTATTTATCAAAGGATACTTAACTGATTACGATAGTTATTTAAATCATGTAGAATACAAACCATTTATGACTTATTATATAGCTAATCGCAGTGAAAGACTGCGTAGCTATAAGGACAATTTCTCTGAACTCAGTTACTTTGAAATTAAATTAATTATTGTTGGTGTCGAAAGAGGTGAACTAAATGTTACATGATGACTTGAAAAAATGGTTTGGATTTGAGTCATTTAAGCCTGGCCAAGAGGAAATTATTAATAATGTACTTAATAATATTGATACCTTAGGAATCTTACCTACTGGTAGTGGTAAAAGCCTATGTTACCAATTACCAACCTATATAAAACAAAAGCCAACTTTAGTTATCTCTCCGTTAATTTCATTGATGGATGACCAAGTTATGCAACTCAAGTTACAAGGAGAAAAAAATGTGTGTTGTATACATTCAGGCATGGATGAAAATGAAAAACAAAAAAATATTAACTACTTAAAGCAAAGTAAATTTATTTTTTTAAGCCCAGAGTTTATATTACAAAAACACAATTTCAAATTAATTAAAAATTTAAATATCGGTATGATTGTCTTAGATGAAGCACACTGTTTATCAGAGTGGGGGTATGATTTTAGGCCGCACTATGCACTTGTAGGTAAAATCGTAAATCATTTCAATGAAGCTACCGTATTAGCATTGACTGCAACAGCACCGTCTTATTTAACTTTTGATTTAGAGCAAATATTAAGTAAATCATTTTCAGTCATAAAAAATAGTATGAATAGAGATAACATTTCACTAGCACATAAAAATTTTGCTGATGATGATGAAAAGTTAAACTGGCTTTTACCTACATTAGAGCAATCAGGACCGACAATTATTTATGTATCATCTAAAAAAATGTGTCTATCATTAGCTCAAAGTATTTATAACTATGGTTTTTTAACTGGCATTTACCATGGTGATCTGTCATACCAAGAAAGACATACAGTACAACATCAATTTATTAATAATGAAATCCCTATTATCGTTGCTACAAGTGCTTTTGGCATGGGTATTAACAAAAAAGATATTAGAACAATTATTCATTTCCATTTATCCACAAGTCCATCTAGTTATATGCAAGAAATAGGCAGAGCAGGCCGTGACGGTAATCAAAGCCAAGCAATAAGTCTTTATCAACCCGATGATAGCTTTCTTTTAGAGACTTTATTATTCACAGACATAATTAACATTGAAGATGTAAATGCGTATGAATTATCTCAATTTCTACCACCTGAAAAGTCAGACATACTTGATGTACTCAGTACACAGTATACTTTTGAACAATTACGCAATATCTTTGATATGGCTTATAAACGAAAAAAATTAGGTTACATACGTATGCTAGGTTATAAAAATCTTGATCAATGCAGAAGATCTTATTTAGTTGAATTTTTTGATGAAATTTTGATAGAAAAGCCAAAATTATGTTGCGATAATGATTGTGAATTAAATTTAATAAATTTAATAAATAGAAAAAAAGTAAAAAGAAAAATAGAATTTAATGAAAAAATACAAAATTTGTTTAAAAAATAGACAATTACTTTACTTCATATTTTCAATCAAGCTATAATACGACATATACACTTATTTAACAGTATTTTTTCTTAAAAAATAATACATATTTACGTTCTGTTAGGGTAAAACAGTATATACTTAAATAAAAAAGGAAGGATGATGACTTTGTCTAAAAACAATTTTAAAGATGATTTTGAAAAAAATCGTCAATCCATTGATCCAAAAGAACATCAAGACAATGCCAAGGATTCAGTTAACAATTCCGTTGACAATGTGAAAGAGGAAGTTTCTGATAAAACAGACGAACAATTCCCTCCAAGAAATGCTCAGCGAAGACAACGTAGAAGAGATACTGCTACAAATCAAAGTGAAGATGAACAGACTAATCAAACAAATCAACAAGAACATAGCGAGGATGAAGCATTTGATAGCGAACAGTACAACGAAGACAATTCAACGTCTGGCTTAACATCAGAATTTAATACTGATGATCCTTCACAAAATAACAATTTAAGTCATGAGCCTACTAACGATAAAACAAATGCTAATGATCATAAGTACAGCGAAGACAATGATGGTTCAGAGGGCGATAACAGTTCTAAGAAAAAAGGCTCTGCTGTAGCAGGTGGAGCGGCAGCTACTGGAGCTGGCGCATATGCTGCTAGTAAACATAAAGGTAAAAATAGTTCCGATACAAATCATGACGAGTCAAAAAATGACAATCAAAATCATGCAGATGAACAAGATGTTGATGAAAATCAACCAGATAACCAATCAAATCAAGATCAAAACGAATCACAACAGGATGACTCTAAAAATAGTTCTAAGAAAAAAGGTGCTGCTGTAGCAGGTGGAGCCGCGGCTGCTGGAGCTGGTGCATATGCAGCTGGTAAACATAAAGGTAAAAATGATAAAAACGCTAGTCATGATGATGATACATCAGAAAATGACAAAAACGACAACAAGGATCAACAAAATAACGAGAAAAGTAGTAACAAGAAAAAAGGTGCTGCTGTAGCAGGCGGAGCTGCTGCTGGAACTGGTGCTGCTGTTGCTAGCCATTCAAAATCAAGCGGTGGTAATGGTGGCAACGGTAACGGCGGTAACGGTGGTAATAAAAATAATGACGATGACGACAACAAGAAGAAAAAAGGTGGTTTATTAGGTAAATTATTACCTATCCTTGCTGCTATCTTAATCTTAGCTGCTATTGCGATATTCGCCGGTATGGCACTTACTGGAAACAACGACAACAGTAATAACAACGATGATAAAAAAGTCGCTGATAACAAAGATAAAGATTCTGATAAAGACTCTGACAAAGATAAAAAATCAAATGACGATAAAGCTAACAAAGATGATGACAAAAATGCTTCTTCTGACTCAGATGACAACAGTAATTCTTCAGATGATGCTAATAGCGATTCTGACCAATCAGATTCTGACTCACAAGACCAAGCAAATAGTGATCAAAACCAAAATCAAAATGACCAAGCTAATCAAAGCGATCAATCACAACAAAATCAACAAGATAGTCAATCACAACAAAATGATCAAGCAAATACACAAAATAGTTCAACTGAACAATCTCAAGGTTCATCAAGTAATAACCAACAGAATAATCAAGCTACAAACAATAATTCCGGACAACGTACACACGTTGTAAATGGCCAAAACCTTTATAGAATTGCCATCCAATATTACGGCGAAGGCTCTCCAGAAAATGTAGAAAAAATTAGAGAGGCGAATAACTTACAAGGTAATGACATCCATAATGGTCAACGTTTAGTTATTCCTCAATAAAGAAAATAAGTATCTATTTCATAATTCAAAATGGACTCTAGCAACAATCCATTCATATAAAAAGATCTCACTATAGATTTGTATATATAGTGGGATCTTTTTTATTTTCTCAATATATTTATAGAAAAAACGATTTTGTAATAAAATTTTCAATTTCTTTCATTTGGTTTTTTTAAAACTATTGGTATAATATATGGGTGGTAAAAGGAGGACGAAGGAAGAATGCAAACAGTTGAAAGTATAATTATAGGCGGCGGCCCTTGTGGACTTAGCGCTGCTATCGAACAAAAAAGAAAAGGTATAGATACATTAGTTATAGAAAAAGGGAACGTGGTAGATGCAATTTATAATTACCCAACACATCAAACGTTCTTTTCTTCAAGTGATAAATTAAGTATTGGGGACGTTCCATTCATAGTGGAAGAAAGTAAACCACACCGTAATCAAGCGTTGGTTTACTATAGAGCTGTTGTAAAACATCATCAACTTCGTATTAATGCTTTTGAAGAAGTCCTCACAGTAAAAAAAATAAATAACCGTTTCACAATAACAACTACTAAGGACGTATATCAATGTAGATTTCTTACTGTAGCTACAGGTTATTATGGACATCATAATCAACTTGAAGTTGAAGGTGCTGAACTTCCTAAAGTTATGCATTACTTTAAAGAAGCTCATCCTTATTTTGATCAAAATGTAGTGATTATTGGTGGTAAAAATTCTGCTGTTGATGCGGCATTAGAATTAGAAAAAGCAGGTGCTAACGTTACAGTCATTTATCGAGGTAGCGATTATCCTAAAGCGATTAAACCTTGGATATTACCGAATTTTGAATCTCTCGTCCGTCACGAAAAAATTAATATGGCGTTTGATTCAAATGTGACTAAAATAACAGAAGATAGTGTAATTTATGAACAAAATGGACAAACATTTGAAATAGCTAATGACTATGTTTTCGCGATGATAGGATATCACCCAGATTATGAATTCTTACAATCTATAGGTATTGAAATTAACGAGAATGAATATGGCACTGCACCAATCTATAATAAAGAAACATATGAGACAAATGTAGAAAATTGCTATATCGCAGGTGTTATTGCTGCTGGTAATGATGCAAACACAATATTTATCGAGAATGGTAAATATCATGGTGGTATTATAACTCAAAGTATTTTATCTAAAAAACAAACACCTCTTGAATCTTAAAACAATTATATTTCAGTCGCATTCTTAAGAAAGTAGTTATAGTTATTCTTTAATAATCAAAATCAAAACGAGCCTGAGACATAAATAGATGTCTCAAGCTCGTTTTCAATTTGACGGTAGGTGACTGAATTGAAAATACGATTATATCAAGCTTTTTCAATCCTAGTCACACTTGCCGGGGCGGGACTACGAAATCTATATTAGAAAATTTAATTTCTGTCCCACTCCCTTTTTATTTACATATATATTTCATTATAACTGTGATTCAAAATATTGTTTCAACTGTTCTGATGACAATTGGTTACTTAACCCAACGAGAAGTTTTAAACGTGCTTTAGGTCCATTTAAACCATTTGAGAAAATAACGCCTTTCTCAGCTAGAGTTGCGCCGCCGCCTTCATAAGCGTAAATTGGGCCAACAATACCATTGAATGATCTAGAAACAAGAACTATTGGTATATGTTTACGTAAACAATTGTCCAAACCTTCCAAACTAGTTGGTGGTAAATTACCTTGCCCAAGCCCTTCAATAATAATACCATCTACATTATTTTGGCTATAAAAAGTCAAAACATCACTGTTCATTCCCATATAAGCCTTAACCAAAGGTATGTTTAAATTGTGATCTATTTCATCAAGGATTAGATGCTCAAAAGGTTTATGATGAAATTGGACACTGTTTTTAGTTACTACACCTAAAGGACCATGGTTTGGACTTTGAAATGTATTTGTATTAGAAGTATGTGTTTTTGTTACATTGCGAGCAGTATGTATCTCATCATTAAAGACAACCATAACACCCATATCTGTAGCTTCATCACTTGTTGCAACTCTAATAGCTGATATAAAATTATATAAACCATCGGAGCCAATTTCATTTGAGGAACGCATTGCACCTGTAATTGCTATAGGTTTAGAAATAGCAATTGTTAAATCTAGCAAGTATGCAGTTTCTTCCAATGTATCTGTACCATGTGTGATAACAAATGCATCATAGCTTTCATTTTGAGCTGCATTTTCAATTAATTCTTTTAATTTTTCAACATATTTAATATCCATATGTGGTGATGGAACATTAAATGGTGTGATTTCAGTTACATCAGCATACCTTTCTATTACATCCTTGTGATTAGATATAGGATTGTCTGTATTTGTGACTACTTTATTAGCTTCATCTTGTGACATGCTAATGGTGCCACCGGTATGAATAACAAGAACTTTTTTCATGCGGGCATTCCTCCTATTTATAAAGTACATATTTATGATAAAATATTATTCATAAAACAACAAGGAAGGGTTACTAAAATGAAATTATTAAATATCGCACTTGACGGGCCTGCAGCAGCAGGGAAAAGTACAATTGCTAAGCTTGTTGCTGGTGAATTATCTATGATCTATGTAGATACTGGTGCAATGTATCGTGCAATTACTTATAAATACTTACAACAAAATAAAACTGAAGACTTTAATGAATTAATCGATACGACAGAATTATCACTCACATATGATGAAGTTAAAGGACAAAGAGTCATTTTAGATAATCAAGATGTCACTGACTACTTAAGAGAAAATAATGTAACTAGTCATGTATCATATGTGGCTTCAAAAGAACCCGTTCGTACATTTGCAGTAAGAAAACAACAAGAATTAGCAGCTAAAAAGGGTATTGTTATGGACGGTAGAGACATCGGAACTGTCGTATTACCAAATGCTGATTTAAAAGTCTATATGGTGGCTTCAGTGGAAGAACGTGCGTTACGTAGACAGAAAGATAATGAAGAAAGAGGTATTGATTCAAATATAGAGCAATTAAAAAAGGAGATTGCAGACAGAGATCATTATGATATGAACCGTGAAATTTCTCCTTTAATGAAGGCTAACGATGCAATTACTGTAGACACAACTGGTAAGAGCATAGAAACTGTTACATCAGAAATATTAACTTTAGTAAAATCATTAGATTAATCATAGATGCCTCAAATTTAATATAAATATTTTTCATATAGTGTAATAAGGTTATACATTGAAAAAAGTGGGTATATAATACACGTGTATTATTATACTAATCAGAATTAATATACTATATAAAAATGTAAAATTTAGGTAATGTTTTTATTCTTTTTGTTAGATTAGAAAAACCTGTTTTACAAAACATTAACAATTTAAAATTGATTCTCTCGAATAAAGGGGAATTTCTTGACAATTCTGTCAGTTTATAAGATGTTATAATTATGTAGTGTAATAAGGAGGCAGACAAGATGACTGAAGAGTTCAACGAATCAATGATTAACGAGATTAAAGAAGGGGATAAGGTTACTGGTGAAGTTCAAGAAATTGAAGAGAAACAAGTAATCATCCATGTCAATGGCGGTAAATTTAATGGCATTATCCCTATTAGTCAACTTTCAACGCATCATATTGACAACCCAAGTGATGCAGTAAAAGTTGGTGATGAAATCGGTGCATATGTTACGAAAGTAGAATATGACGAAGAAAATGAAACGGGTGCATATATCCTTTCAAAACGCCAACTCGAAACTGAAAAATCATATGAATTTTTACAAGAACAGTTAGATAATAACCAAACTATCGAAGCTAAAGTCACAGAAGTAGTTAAAGGTGGCTTAGTTGTAGATGTTGGCCAAAGAGGATTTGTACCTGCCTCATTAATTTCTACAGATTTCATTGAAGATTTCTCTGGTTTTGAAGGACAAATTTTAAAACTTAAAGTTGAAGAATTAGATCCTGCAAATAATCGTGTCATTCTTAGTCGAAAAGCAGTAGAGGCACTAGAAAACGCAGAGAAAAAAGATAAATTACTAGAGTCACTTAACGAAGGTGACGTTATCGAAGGTAAAGTAGCGCGTTTAACTAATTTCGGTGCTTTTGTTGATATTGGAGGCGTGGACGGTCTTGTACACGTTTCGGAATTATCACACGAACATGTTAAATCACCTGAAGATATTGTAGCTATTGGAGATAGCGTGAAAGTTAAAATCAAATCAGTAGACAAAGATTCTGAACGTATTTCACTGTCTATCAAAGATACATTACCAAGTCCTTTTGAAGCAATTAAAGGTGAAATCAATGAAGGCGAAGTTATAGAAGGAACTGTTGTTAGATTGACTAACTTTGGTGCTTTCGTAGAGATTCAACCTGGCGTACAAGGATTAGTTCATATTTCAGAAATTAGTCACTCACACATCGGCACACCTGGCGAGGTATTACAACCAGGCGAAAAAGTGAGTGTTAAAGTACTAAGTGTGGACCCAGAAAACGAACGTATTTCATTATCAATAAAAGCAACATTACCAGATGAAAATGTCATTGAAAGCGATAGGGAAACTACCCAATCTTATTTAAATGATAATTCAGAGGATGAAGATAATCCAACGCTTGGTGATGTTTTTGGAGATAAATTAAAAGACTTCAAATTTTAACAATGTAAGTAATAGCAACTTTAAATCTTGTCCTAATATATGTTAGGGCAAGATTTCTTTTTTGTTATTCAAAATTTGTATGATTATTCTATAACAAAAATATTGATTTAATATTTCTTTTGATTTCATTACCCCTTATGATAGAATTATAGAGATTAAAGAAGAGAGGAAGTTAGTTTATGACTAAACCTATAGTAGCAATTGTAGGCAGGCCAAATGTAGGCAAATCTACAATTTTTAACAGAGTCGTAGGTGAACGCGTTTCAATCGTAGAAGATACACCTGGTGTGACTCGCGATAGAATTTATTCATCAGGTGAATGGTTAACTCACGATTTTAACATTATTGATACTGGTGGTATTGAAATTGGAGATGCCCCGTTCCAAACACAAATTAGAGCACAAGCTGAAGTTGCCATCGATGAAGCCGATGTAATTATCTTTATGGTAAACGTAAGAGAAGGCCTAACTCAAAGTGATGAAATGGTTGCTCAAATGTTATATAAATCAAAAAAACCGGTAGTACTAGCAGTTAACAAAGTTGATAATCCAGAAATGAGAAATGAAATTTATGATTTCTACTCACTTGGTTTCGGGGACCCGTATCCAATTTCTGGTTCCCATGGATTAGGTTTGGGAGATTTATTAGACGAAGTTGTTAAGCATTTTAAAGAGGAAGAACCAGACCCATATGACGATGATACAATACGCTTATCAATCATTGGACGTCCAAACGTTGGTAAATCAAGTTTAGTAAATGCAATACTTGGCGAAGATCGTGTAATCGTATCAAACGTAGCTGGTACTACTAGAGATGCTGTTGATACCGAATATAGCTATGATGATCAAGATTATGTGTTGATAGACACTGCTGGAATGCGTAAAAAAGGTAAAGTCTATGAAAATACAGAAAAATATTCAGTGCTACGTGCTTTAAAAGCCATTGAACGCTCTAATGTAATTTTAATCGTTATTGATGCGGATCAAGGTATCATCGAACAAGACAAGCGTGTTGCTGGCTATGCACACGAAGAAGGTAAAGCAATTGTAATTGTCGTGAATAAATGGGATACAGTAGACAAAGAAACTAATACTATGAAAAAATTTAAAGATGAAGTTCGTAAAGAATTCCAATTTTTAGATTATGCAGAGGTTGCGTTTGTTTCCGCAAAAGAGAAGCAACGTCTCAGAACATTATTCCCATATATTAAAGAAGCAAGTGAGAATCATAAAAAACGTGTTCAAAGTTCAACACTAAATGAAGTGATTACGGATGCAATTTCCATGAATCCTACACCTACAGATAAAGGTCGACGTTTAAACGTATTCTATGCTACACAAGTTGCTATTGAACCGCCGACATTTATCGTATTTGTAAATGATGTCGAGCTATTGCATTTTTCATACAAACGTTATTTAGAAAATCAAATTAGAGCTGCATTCGGCTTTGAAGGTACGCCAGTACACATTATAGCAAGGAAAAGAAATTAAATACCGGGGGGATTCCATGTCTAAAGTAACTGTCTTTGGTACGGGAAGTTTTGGTACGGCATTAGCAAATGTCTTAGCAGAAAACGGACACCAAGTTTTAATGTGGGGGAAAAATGAGCAAACAATCAATGAGATTAATTCACAACACATTAATAGCAAATACTTAAAAAAAGCACAACTTAATGACACAATAGAAGCAACATTAGATATTAATAGCGCTGTATCATTCTCAGAAGTCTATTTAATGGCGTTACCTACAAAAGCAATGAGAGAAGTAGCGAAATCAATCGATTCACTATTAACCTCTAAAAAGACCTTTATTCACGTAGCTAAAGGTATTGAAAATGAAACATATAAGCGTGTTTCTGAAATGTTGGAAGATTCAATTTCACCAGAGCATAATGCAGGTATAGGTGTACTTTCAGGACCAAGCCATGCTGAAGAAGTTGTAATTAAACAACCAACTACTGTAGCAGCTTCATCTAAAACTCCAGAAGTCAGTCAACTAACACAAGACCTTTTCATGAATGATTATTTACGTGTATATACAAATGATGACTTAGTAGGTGTTGAACTAGGTGGTGCATTAAAAAATATTATTGCAGTAGCTAGTGGTGTTATATCAGGAATGGGATTCGGTGATAATGCTAAAGCAGCGCTTATGACCAGAGGTTTAGCTGAAATTAGCCGCTTAGGTGAAAAACTAGGTGCAGACCCAATCACGTTTCTAGGCCTAGGAGGCATAGGAGACTTAATTGTAACTTGTACCTCAACCCATTCTAGAAACTATACACTTGGTTATAAATTAGGTGAAGGTAAATCATTAGACATAGCTTTAAATGAAATGAACATGGTCGTTGAAGGTATATATACAACAAAATCTGTTTATCACTTAGCTAAAGAGGTCGATGTAGATATGCCAATCACTGCCGCACTTTATAGTGTATTGTTTGAAAATAGACCGGTGGATGAAAGCGTTAAAGACTTGATGGGACGAGGAAAGAAAGCAGAATAGCGAAGTATTATTACACTTTTTAGTTAATTTATATCAATTAACTGTCAAAATCCTATTATTTCAACGTTTTTTGCGCATAAATCATTGCAGTAGCAGTAATCGTTGTGTTAAAGTCATAGCATAATGATATTAAGTTATCATTATTAACCCTAGGGGAGGTGAATTCATAATGAACAAGACAGATTTAATCAATGCTGTTGCAGAACAAGCTGACTTAACTAAAAAAGAAGCTGGCTTAGCTGTAGATGCAGTATTCGAATCAATTCAATCATCACTTTCTAAAGGTGAAAAAGTACAATTAATTGGATTCGGTAACTTCGAAGTACGCGAACGCGCTGCTCGTAAAGGCCGTAACCCTCAAACTGGTAAAGAAATTGATATCCCTGCAAGCAAAGTTCCAGCATTTAAAGCTGGTAAAGCTTTAAAAGACGCAGTAAAATAATTCTTTACTCAAAGTAAAGCCCTTTTCAAGGGGCTTTTTCTTTTTTTATAGAGAATTTTTTATAAAGCTTTAAATCATATATCTTTTAACTTTATAATTGTGATATCATTCGAAGTAGCGATTTTAAATAAATGTAGTAAAATAACTACTGAAAATTAATGAGTTTATTAAACAAATTTACATATAACTATTACTCAATTACACAAATACATGAGTATTTTTAATATATATTACATAAATATCCTTTACTTTGATTTACGTTGATTTTATTTTTCTCTATATAATGTTAATATGTATATGGATAATAACGTGAGGTGTGAACATGGAAACGACATTCAGCATATTAGAAACTCAAATTACACAGCGACTCAGCAGTGTAAATCATTATGAACCAATCTATATCAATCAAGCATTAGCAGAAATACTTGATTCTTATGAGATACCTCAAGAAGCTAAATTAGCTTGCCTCACAATAGATACTGCGATGCGTCATCTAGACGAAGTTTCAACTACGTTATCGTCTAAGAAATCTATTTTAATTGGCGACTTGTTAAGCGCTCATTTTTATACATTATTAGCAAAACTCAATGATCCAATTTATCAAAAAGAAATTAGTACAGCAATTGTTGAAGTAAATGAAATGAAATCTTCAATTCATCATGCCGCAATTGATAATAACGACATTAGTGACTATATTTTAAAAGTTGAAAATACTTTTCCGTTTATTACAATTAAAAGATATGTCCCTGAAGTTAATATTAATTTTATCAATGACAAAATGATAGCGAGTTTAGCTGAACATCATCCTTCTTACTTAGGCGAATTTTCTAAAGAAAAACTAGATGGTTTTATAGATAAATTAAAAGCTGAAATACATTCAAAAAGAGGTAATTAACATGGCAGATAATAAAGCAAAAAAAGAACAAGTACACAATGTTTTCCAAAATATTTCTGGTAAATATGATCGACTCAACAATATCATTAGCTTTGAACAACACAAGACATGGAGAAAACGTGTTATGAAAGAAATGAACGTTAAAGCTGGAAGTAAAGCACTAGATGTATGTTGTGGTACTGCTGATTGGACTATCTCATTAAGCAAAGCAGTAGGACCAACTGGCGAAGTAATTGGTGTTGATTTTAGCGAAAACATGCTTGAAGTCGGTAAAAGCAAGACCTCAGACATGCATAATTTAAAGCTTGTACATGGTGATGCAATGAATTTACCATTTGAAGACAACGAGTTTGATTACGTTACTATTGGATTTGGTTTAAGAAATGTTCCTGATTATTTAGCAACTTTAAAAGAACTAAACCGCGTTTTAAAACCTGGTGGAATGGTTGTTTGTTTAGAAACTAGCCAACCAACGACACCTGTTTTCAAACAATGCTATAAACTTTATTTTAAATTTGTAATGCCAATATTTGGTAAAATATTTGCGAAATCCAAAGACGAATACGAATGGTTACAACAATCTACATTCGATTTTCCAGATAAAGAAAAATTGAAACGTTTGTTTACACAAGCTGGTTTCAGCAACATAAAAGTCCGTAGCTTTACAGGTGGCGTTGCAGCAATGCACCTTGGCTATAAATAAAATGAATCAACCAAAGGTGATTAGCGTGGCAAAGTTAAACATGAACAGCGAAATAAAAAAAATTGAAAAGCAATTAGAGCAGTCTATAAAAAGTAATGACAAGATTCTTGAATCAGCGTCATATCATTTATTTTCATCTGGTGGCAAACGCGTTAGACCCGCCTTTGTAATCTTAAGCAGCCAATTTGGTAGAGAAAGAAACGACGAAGTCTATCGTGTTGCCGTAGCACTTGAACTTATTCATATGGCAACGCTGGTACACGATGATGTTATAGATAAAAGTGATAAACGAAGAGGTAGCTTAACTATAGCTAAAAAATGGGATCAGAATACAGCTATACTCACAGGAAACTTCTTATTAGCTCGCGGACTTGAGCACATATCTAACATCGAAGATAATCGTGTACATAACGTCATATCTAGTGCAATTGTAGAAGTTTGTATGGGGGAGTTATATCAATTCCAAGACCAATTCAATGGTAATCAAACAATCACCAACTATTTACGGAGAATTAATCGTAAAACAGCATTACTTATTCAATTATCTACTGAAGTGGGTGCAATTGCTTCGGGAGCAGACGCTAAAACAATTCGCAATTTAAAAATGATAGGCCACTATATTGGTATGAGTTTTCAAATTGTCGACGATATCTTAGATTTCACGAGCACTGAAAAAAAATTGGGTAAACCAGTTGGTAGTGATTTAATGAACGGCCACCTAACGCTTCCAGTGCTGTTAGAGATGAGAAAAAATGAAGAATTCAAAGGGATTATACAACAATTAAACGTAAATAGTAGTCAAGAAACGTTCGAATACTGTATTAATCATGTGAAGACTTCTGATGTCATACAGCAATCTCAGGCAATCAGCGACAAGTATTTGGATAAGGCACTTTACTTAATTGATCAATTAGAAAATGAAGATTCAAAACCATTATTTAAGAAACTAATTAAAAAAGTTGGAAAAAGAAATGTATAACTTGTGTGAAAACCATTGAAAGCGCTTTAATTACCTGTTAATATATTAATGTGCTTCAAAACATACTTTTATTTTGATACATATACAATTTTATATATTGTTGAAAAATTAAAGGACATTGATACATAACAAACAGGGGGATAAACACACAATGGAAAGAACATTTTTAATGATTAAACCAGATGCAGTGCAAAGAAATCTAATAGGAGAAATTATTTCTCGTATTGAAAGAAAAGGACTAAAACTTGTAGGTGGTAAGTTTATGACTGTGCCACAAGCACTTGCTGAGGAACATTATGCAGAACATACAGATAAACCTTTCTATAAACATTTAATTAGCTTTATTACATCAGCACCAGTATTTGCAATGGTTGTTGAAGGGGAAGATGCTGTAAACGTTGCCCGTCACATCATCGGCAAAACAAATCCGTCTGAAGCAACTCCAGGAACAATTCGTGGAGACTTAGGTTTAACAGTAGGTAGAAATATCATTCATGGTTCAGATTCAGTAGAGTCAGCTAATAAAGAAATTAACCTTTGGTTTAAAGCAGAAGAATTAAGTGATTATACAGAAGCACGTGAAGCATGGTTATATGAATAATTTAAATACTTATAGAACAAAATTTGAGACTACGTTGTCTTAAACAATAAATAAACGATGATTTTTACTTTATACCTGTAAAAATCATCGTTTTTTTTATTTTATAAGATTGTATTACAATGTTCTGTTAAATAAATACAATAGACAACAAAGTTACTTGAAATTTTTAATTCCAATCTAGAGTCTTTGAAAATAAGAAATATAGTGAATTTTTATATTATTTCATAGCTTTATGTATGACGAATCATTTAAAATTATGGTATTACAATCATAAAATAGCAAAATTCAATATTAATAAAAATGTTTAAATGTTACACTGAAAAATAACATTCTAACCGTAAAAATTAAAGAAGATTTATCATTTGTGAATTTTTCTGTTAATTTG
This sequence comes from Staphylococcus sp. KG4-3, assembly GCF_033597815.2. Lineage (NCBI taxonomy): Bacteria > Bacillati > Bacillota > Bacilli > Caryophanales > Staphylococcaceae > Staphylococcus > Staphylococcus halotolerans. Next base: position 1,483,277 of record NZ_CP166245.1, on the reverse strand, counting down.
AACAATTGAATATGATAAGATATAGAACATATATCAATTTAAAGTACTAAAGAACGGAGTGGGTAAAGTATGAGATATTTAACTTCTGGTGAGTCACACGGACCACAGTTAACTGTAATTATTGAAGGTGTTCCAGCAAATTTAGAAATCAATGTTGCTGACATTAACGAAGAAATGTTTAAAAGACAAGGCGGTTACGGCCGTGGAAGACGTATGCAAATTGAAAAAGATGCTGTTGAAATCGTATCTGGCGTGAGAAATGGTTATACTCTAGGAAGTCCTATTACGCTTATAGTTACTAATGATGACTTTACTCATTGGAAAAAAATTATGGGTGCAGATCCAATCAGCGAAGAAGATCAAGATAATATGAAGCGTGTAATCACTAAACCTCGTCCAGGACACGCAGATTTAATCGGTGGCATGAAATATAACCACAGAGATTTAAGAAATGTTTTAGAACGTTCTTCAGCAAGAGAAACAGCTGCACGAGTTGCTGTTGGTGCAGTTTCTAAAATATTACTCAAACAATTAGATATTAATTTTTATAGTAGAGTAGTAGAAATCGGTGGGATTAAAGATGATATTGAATATGATATCGATACAATTAAATCAAATATTGATAAAAATGATGTGCGCGTCGTTAATGATGAAATTGCACAAGCTATGCGCGATAAAATTGATGCAGCTAAAAAAGCTGGCGATACAATTGGTGGAGTAGTTCAAACTATAATTGAAGGCGTCCCTGTTGGAATAGGTAGTTATGTACATTACGATCGCAAACTTGATGGCAGAATTGCTCAGGGTGTAGTGAGTATCAACGCTTTTAAAGGTGTAAGTTTTGGTGAAGGTTTTAAAGCTGCAGAGAAGCCAGGTAGCGAAATACAAGACGAAATATTATATGATACGACAAATGGTTATTATAGAGGTTCAAATCACTTAGGTGGTTTTGAAGGTGGAATGTCTAATGGCATGCCTATCGTAGTTAACGGTGTAATGAAACCAATCCCTACACTTTATAAACCTTTAAACTCTGTAGATATCAATACAAAAGAATCATTCAAAGCGTCAATTGAGCGCTCTGATAGCTGTGCTGTACCTGCTGCAAGTGTTGTTGTTGAAAACGTAGTGGCTTTTGAATTAGCAAAAGCATTACTTGAAGAGTTCCAATGTAATCATATTGAGCAATTACAATCGCAAATCAAGGAACGTCGCTTATTAAATATTGAATACTAATCAATAAATTAAAATTTATGAAATAATTAGGTGATTACATGAAATTAGAAACCGCTTATAAATCTAATAACTATCCAATTATTATTGAACATCATGCCCTTGATCAATTACATGATTATATTAAAAATTATCAAGATATTGTTCTTGTCATTGATCAAAAAGTTGAAAACGAATGGAGTCATATCACTGACTTCATCGCTAGTGAATATGAAGCTCATAAACTTATTGTACCTTCTGGCGAAACAACGAAGACGCTATCTTTTTACGAAGAAACGATTGAATCGTTGTTGAGTAAACAACTAACAAGAAATACTTGTTTAATTGCTATCGGAGGAGGTGCCACTGGTGACTTCACTGGGTTCCTTGCCTCTACTTTATTAAGAGGTGTCGATTTCATTCAAATACCAACTACCATCTTAGCTCATGATTCGAGTGTAGGTGGTAAGGTTGGAATTAATTCTAAACACGGTAAAAACCTTATTGGTGCTTTTTATAGACCTAAAGCAGTCATTTATGATTTGAACTTTTTAAGTACATTACCATATTCAGAAATTTTAAGTGGATACGCAGAAGTTTATAAACACGCTTTGTTAAATGATATTGAATCGGTAAATCATATCGAGGCACAGTACTCAGATGAACAAGCGCTTAAATCACTTGATGAAATTGAATATTATTTATACAAAGGTGTTCAAACAAAATTGAATATTATTGTAGCAGATGAGAAGGAATCAAACGTCCGTAAATTTCTTAATTTAGGCCATACATTTGGTCATGCAGTTGAATATAAATTTAAAATTCCACACGGACATGCTGTTATGATAGGCATCGTTTTTCAATTTATAGTTACGAATATAATGCTAAATAAATCATTTAATATTGCACATTATGTGAATTATCTAAGGGGGTTAAACTACCCGTTAGATATTGTTAATGATTTAGAATTTGAATCTTTATATAAATTAATGCTAAACGACAAAAAAAATGATGAACAAGGTGTGCAAATGGTACTCCTCAAAGATATTGGAGATCCAATTGTGAGACATGTTGATTACAAAACACTTTCTAAAGCTTTCGCAGAATTTAAATCATATTTTAATAAGTAGGTGACTGATTTGGCAAACAGTAAAACAATAAATATTAACGGACCGTTAGTCGGTGAAATCGAAGTACCTGGAGATAAATCTATGACACATAGAGCTATTATGCTCGGTTCTCTAGCCTCAGGAAAATCAACAATATATAAACCATTACTTGGTGAAGATTGTTTGCGTACTGTTGAAATATTTAAGTTATTAGGTGCTGATATTAAAGTATCTGAAGATAAAATAGAGATTGATTCACCAGGATTTAAGCATTTTAAAACACCTCATCAAGTTTTATATACAGGTAATTCAGGCACGACCACACGTTTAGTGGCTGGTTTATTAAGTGGTCTAGGTATAGAAACTGTTCTTTCTGGTGATGAATCAATAGGCAAACGACCAATGGACAGAATTATGAAACCTTTAAAATTAATGCAAGCCAATATTACAGGCATCGATAATAACTATACACCTTTAATTATCAAACCTGCTAAAATCAAAGGTATTGCATACGAAATGGAAGTTGCCAGTGCACAAGTTAAAAGCGCAATACTATTCGCAAGTCTATTCGCTGAAGAACCAACGACAATTAAGGAATTTGATACTTCTAGAAACCATACCGAAACGATGTTTCAACAATATCACATCCCTGTTTCTACAAAAGACAAATTGATAGATATGCCTGCCCGTGGCATTGACCATATCAGACCTGTAGATTTTCACGTTCCAGGCGATATATCTTCAGCTGCGTATTTTATTGTAGCTGGCTTGATAACACCTGGAAGTGATATTACAATACACAATGTTGGCATTAACCCAACTCGTTCAGGTATTATTGATATCGTGACACAAATGGAAGGGAATATTACTTTATTCAATCAAACTGATGGACCAGAACCAACTGCATCCATACGAGTGCAATACTCTCCAGACATGAAGCCTGTTCATATTGATGGTGACTTAGTGCCTAGAGCAATCGATGAAATTCCTATCGTTGCTTTGCTTTGCACACAAGCTAATGGTACAAGCGTGGTTAAAGAAGCTGAAGAATTAAAAGTAAAAGAAACTAATAGAATTGATACAACCGCTAATATGTTAAATTTACTTGGTTTTATGTTACAACCAACTAATGATGGTATGATTATTCATCCATCAGCTTTAGAACAAACTGCAACTGTAGATAGCTTTACAGACCATCGTATAGGTATGATGTTAGCAGTTGCCTCACTTTTAACTAATGAAGCAATTACCATTAATCAATTTGACGCAGTTAATGTTTCTTTCCCAGGATTCTTACCAAAGTTAAAACAATTAGAAAAAGAGGGATAAAAGTATGGAAGATATCTATAAATTAATAGATGATATCAACTTACAAAAATTAGAAAACCTAGACACACGTGTTAATGATGCATTAAGTTCCCCTAAGGACGATGCTTTATTTATTCTAGGTGAAACATTATATAATTATGGATTGATGCCACAAGGTTTAGAAGTATTCCGTACGCTTTACCATAAATATCCTGATGAAAGTGAATTATTAATATACTTTATTGAAGGATTAATGGCTGAAAACCACACTGATGAAGCGTTAGAATATTTAAGTGAAGTTGAAATATCAACAGAACGGTTAATGTTAGAGGCAGATTTATATCAACAATTAAATATGCTTGAAGTTGCAATTAGTAAACTTGATGAAGCGATTGATATTGAGCCAAATGATCCAATCATACATTACGCACTTGCTGAGATATTATACTTTGATGGTCAATATTTACGAGCAACTTCAGAATATGAAACCGTGCTTGAAACGGGAGAATATGAAGTAAACGGTGTAAATCTATTTTCACGTTTAGCTGATTGTAGCTTGCAAAGCGGTAACTACAGTGATGCAATTAAAATGTTTGATGAAATCAATGAAGATGAAATGGATTCAGAAGATTATTTCAAAAAAGCCATCGCTTATGAAAAAAATGATCTATCACAAGAAGCTATTAAATTAGTTCAAACGCTATTATCTAAAGACCCTGACTTTCTACAAGCATATTTCTATTTACAACAGTTATATGAAAACGAACATAATCACGCCGACGCAATCGAAATCGGTAAAGAAGGATTAAGATTAACGCAATTCTATAAAGAATTGATGGTATCCACTGGTAGCATCCAAATAGAACACGGAGACGCTAATGAAGGCGTTCAATTATTAATTCAAGCACTTGAAGTTGATAACGCGTACCAAGAACCATTATTGATATTAAGTGATCTATATAGACAAGAAGAAGATTATGAGTCACTTATTGGATTATTGAAATATGTAGATGAAGAAGACTTAGATCCAGTATTTATGTGGCACCTCGCTTATGCATTGGGACAAGAAGAACGCGATAAAGAAGCACAGCATTTCTTTGAATTAGCATACGACACATTACAAACACAATCTGCATTTTTAAGTGACTATTATTTTTATGTAATAGAAATTGGTCAAATTGAATTAGCGAAAAAGCTATTAGACCAATTAGTTGAATTAGAACCATCTAATGAGACATGGCATGATGAAGCGGAAAGACTGACGTCTTTCTAGTATAGGAAGGTGAGTTAAATGTTCGATACCCTACAACAATCAAAAGCAACTTTCATAGAGTATTTACTCTTTCAATATGAATTCAAGTCTAGGATTAGTGTATGGGTATTGAACTTACTCAAATCTTCGCCAGAATTACTACAAAACGTACATTTCGTAGATGAACGTATCGACAATCATAATACGCTTGAAATTTCTATGTTACACACTGAGCAATATGGTATTAAATTTAATTATAAAGACCAACATATGATTAATAGTAATGAGATTTTCGAGCACATCGCTCTCAATCAATTATCTTTTGATATTAAGCTGAATTTTAATGTTGAACAAGATAGGGAAGCGAGATTAGATGACTTACTCATTAAACAATTATTACATTCACCATATTATGCGTTATATATTCAAGACATCTATCGAATTCCGCTTTCAAAACAAAATGAATCTTCTATCATCACACATTTGCAAGATAATATTGATTTAAGCTTACAATTACATGATAGCGATTTGTTTTATCAATTATCACAAATCCTTAATACTTTTAAATTAAGAAATGTAAATATAACAACGAAGGATTGACAGTATGAATATAAAATCACTTTGGGAATTAATGTTGTATCACAAAGGCATACTTTACTTTTTACTTTTGTGTAATTTGTTAGGTACAATCTATGGTTACATATGGTACGGTGAGCAATTAAGTATGACTGAAACTCAATTTAAAATATTTGTACCAGATAGTCCAACCGCTTCACTGTTTTTATGTTTCGTAATTATTACATTCATATTAGGTAAGAATATCCCAGTATTTGAAGCCCTTGCTTTCGTCTCACTTATTAAATACGGAGTTTGGGCAGTTATAATGAATATAATCATGTTTATTCAATATGACACGGTTACAATCACAGGATGTATGCTCATACTCTCACATGGCATTATGGCGATCGAAGCATTTATATTTTATCCGAGATTCAAAATTTCAATTATTGGTTTTGTAATTGCTATGATATGGGTGTTTCATAATGACATTATAGATTATGTATTTATGCAATATCCTTATTATGATTTTATTGCAAGTCATTTAGAAGGTGTTGCCTACCTCGCATTTTGGTTAAGCGTAATTCCATTAATACTTTATTTATATTTAACTCGATTTAAAAAAGATAAAATATTTGACCACCATTGATGTTCACAGTAAAATGTTTATAAAGGAGTGAGGTTTTTGTCTTTTATCTATATGATTATATACTTTGTTATTTTAATGGTGTTGCCTCTATGGGCACAGCATAAAGTTAAATCTAATTACGAAAAATATTCACAAGTTAGATCAACAAGTGGAAAGACTGGTCAAGAAGTTGCTTTAGAAATTTTACATGCAAATGGTATCTATGATGTTGACGTGGTTGAAGGTAAAGGTTTCTTAACTGACCACTACGATCCGAGAAAAAAGGTGCTTGTACTATCACCAGCCAACTTTAGTAGACCTTCTGTTGCTGGTACAGCTATTGCTGCTCACGAAGTTGGCCATGCAATTCAACATGCGCAAGGTTATTTCTTCCTAAGATTTAGAACATCGTTAGTACCACTGGCTAACCTTGGTAGCTCAATTGGTTATTTAGCCGTTTTTGCAGGTATTATTTTAACGAGTTTACAAAGTACTTTAGGTTCAACTGCGCTATGGATTGGAATTGCATTTATGTCATTTGCTGTCCTTTTCTCTATCGTTACACTGCCGGTTGAATTCAATGCAAGTAGTAGAGCTATGAAGCAAATTCAAAGCTTAAACATTGTTAACGAAAAGGAATATCGTCATGCTAAAAAAGTATTGACAGCTGCAGCAATGACTTATGTTGCATCAACTGCAGTAGCTTTAGCGGAACTTGCAAGATTTATCCTTATCGCTAGATCTAGTGAATAATAATATAAATTGAAGTGATGCAGAAGCCTTGTTTTGAAATAGGTTTTCGTTACTTCAGCTTAGATGACTAACATTTAAACAGCTTATTATAAGGCTCAATTTTACGTTAGATTATAATTACTAAACTAATATTTTGAGGTTGGGACATTCGAAAAATGTCTTAGCCTCCTTTTTTATGCTTAATTTAATAGATTGTTTTTATTAATTCAGATCCAATATGTTATAGCATTTTTAATATCGCATAAAATATCACAAAATGTTTATGAAATTACAAAAATCATACTAGACAATCAATTAGTTTAAATATGTATGACATAAGCCTTAACTGTTGCAGGAATAATGCATGAAACATAAAATTAGTCTATACTATATAAGAAACCTAAAGGAATGTGAGGCGTTTAAAATGAAATCTATGAAAGATATGCAAACAGAAGTTGATGACTACATTGGTCAATTCAAAACTGGATACTTTTCTCCTTTGGCAAACCTTGCACGTCTAACTGAAGAAGTAGGTGAATTGTCGAGAGAAATTAACCATTATTATGGTGAGAAAAAGAAAAAATCTTCAGAAGCCGAAAATACAATTAAAGCAGAACTCGGTGACAATTTATTCGTATTAATGTGTATTGCGAATTCTTTAGATATAGATTTAACTGAAAGTTTTGATGAAACAATGGAAAAATTTAATACTCGAGATAAAAATAGATTTGAACGTAAATAATATAATCAAATAAGAAAGGATGTCCCGCCTTATGAAAATAGGCATCACTTGTTATCCATCTATGGGTGGTTCAGGCATTATAGCTACAGAGTTAGGCATAAAACTTGCTGAACGTGGACATGATATTCATTTCATCACTTCTAATATTCCTTTTAGAATACGTAAACCATTACCAAATATTACATTTCACCAAGTAGAAGTGAATCAATATGCAGTTTTTCAATACCCACCCTATGACATTACATTAAGTACAAAAATAGCAGAAGTTATTAATGAATATGATTTAGATTTATTACATATGCATTATGCTGTTCCTCACGCAGTATGTGGTATTTTAGCAAAACATATGTCTAATAAAGATATAAAAATTATGACTACACTTCATGGTACAGATATCACCGTTTTAGGTTATGATCATTCATTAAAAAATGCTATTAAATTTGGTATAGAAGGTAGTGATATCGTTACAAGCGTGAGTCAATCACTTGCAGAGCAAACATACGATATCATTGAAACAGATAAACGTATTGTGCCTATATATAATTTCGTTAGAGAGAAAGAATTTCCTGTTAAACCAGATCAAGCCACTCAGGACGATGAACGTTTGAAAACTTGTTACGGTATAAAACCGGGTGAAAAGGTATTAATACATGTATCTAACTTTAGAGCAGTTAAACGAATTGATACAATAATAGATACCTTTGCAAAAGTTCATCAAGCGATACCTTCAAAGTTAATATTATTAGGTGATGGTCCAGAATTGATGGATATGAAGCAGAAAGCACGTGATTTAGGCATTGAAGATGCAGTTTTATTTTTAGGTAAACAAAATTGGGTAAGCGAGTTCTATCAAATATCAGACTTGGTATTACTTTTAAGCGAAAAGGAAAGTTTCGGTCTGACTTTATTAGAAGCGATGAAATCTGGCGTCGTACCTATTGGTTCTACAGCAGGAGGTATAAAGGAAGTCATTAAACACGATGAAACTGGCTTTATAGTAGATGTAGGAGATAGTAAACTAGCGAGTGAATATGCAATTAAATTATTAACTGATACAAAACTTTATAAAAACATCCAAGAAAATATGTTACAAGATGTATCGGCTCGTTTCTCCTCTGATTTAATTGCTGATCAATATGAATATTACTACAAAAAAATGTTAGAGGGTAACAATGACTAATAATTTATTTGAAAAAGCTAAACCTATTTTAGAAAGACTACAATCACACGACTTTCAAGCTTACTTTGTAGGTGGTTCTGTTAGAGACTACATCATGAATAAGTCAATTCACGACATTGATATCACAACAAGTGCCACTCCGGACGAAATCGAGTCGGTATTTGAAAAAACCATCCCAATAGGCAGGGAACATGGCACTATTAATGTTGTTTACCAAGGCGAACAATATGAAGTGACAACTTTTCGCGCTGAAGGTGAATACATCGATCACCGTCGACCTAATGAAGTTTATTTTGTAAGAAATCTATTTGAAGATGTGAGACGCAGAGATTTCACAATGAATGCGATTGCTATGGACATGCAATATCAGATCCATGATTATTTTAATGGGCAACAAGACATTGTTGATAAAATAATCAGAACAGTGGGTAATCCGTCAGAGCGCTTTAATGAAGATGCATTACGTATCATTAGAGGGTTACGCTTTCAGTCTCAATTAGATTTTGAATTAGATCCTGATACCTTTAAAGCTATGGAGCAACTTATTTCAGATATTAGTCATTTATCAATTGAACGAATTGTTGTTGAGCTTAAGAAGTTAATGCTTGGCATCGCAATTAAGCAAACTTTTAATAATCTAAAGCAATTTAAAGCATTTTCTTATATGCCTTTCTTTAAATATTTTGATTTATCGAAAGTTATCATAGAACAACCGATGCCTCTTACAGTATTTATTGCATTATTAAAAGTCCAACAACCTGACATAACTTCAAATATTTCAGATTTAAAAATGAGTAACCAAGAGAAAAAATATATAAATAAAATCATTCAGATAATAGAAACTATTCCTAAAGTACAAACAAAAAGGCAACTTAAATTATTTGTTTATGATTATGGTAAAGAAGATATATTAGAAGTATTGAGTTATGCAGATACTTTTAAAGAGAATCAAATAGTAACAAACTCTCCATTTATCATAAATAGCAGAGCAATTATAGAAATGGCGCGAGTATTGCCAATACACTCGAGAAAAGAAATGGATATCAACGGCAAAGATATTTTAACATTAGTTGATAAACCCAGTGGACCATGGCTCAAATCAACATTACGAGAAATTGAGTGTGCTATTATAACAGGTGAAGTGAACAACATTAAACCTGAACTAATAAAGTGGGTGAAAACACATGTCTAAATATAGTAAAGATGTGATACACATGTTGTATCAATATCAACCTGAATATATTTCAGGTCAATTTATTGCTGAACAGTTATCTATTTCCAGAACTGCAGTTAAAAAAGTTATAGATCAACTAAAATTAGAAGGTTGTCAAATTGAATCAATAAATCATAAAGGTCATCGGTTAATACAACTTCCTGATAAATGGTATAGTGGAATTGTCATACCTAGTATAAAAACACAGCAACTATTTAAGCATATTGAAGTGTTCGAAAATATAGATTCCACACAGTTACTAGCAAAACAAAAATTAGTAGGTAATACTGATACTTTTTTAATACTTAGTGACGAACAGACAAAAGGCAAAGGTCGCTTCAATCGACCATGGTTATCTACACGGGGGAAAGGTTTGTGGATGTCGGTTGTATTACGCCCTAATGTCCCGTTCGATATGATTACAAAATTCAATTTATTTATGGCATTAGGGATTCGTGATGCTATACAAGCTTTCAGCAAAACTCCAGTTTCTGTTAAATGGCCAAATGATATTTATATTAATAGTAAAAAAGTATGTGGTTTTTTAACAGAAATGGTGGCGAACAGTGATGGTATAGAAGCGGTTATTTGTGGTATTGGTATTAATATGAACCAAACACAAACAGATTTCGACGGTGAACTTTCACAAAAAGCAACAAGTATGCGTATACAAGGAAATGAAAAAGTAAATCGCTACGAATTTTTAAAATTACTTATACAACAAATAGAATATCGTTACGCACAATTTTTAAAAGAACCATTTTCCACAATTCGTCAAGAATATATAGAGGTCTCAAATATTTGGAACAAGCGATTAAAATTTACTGAAAACGGTAATCAGTTCCAAGGCGAAGCAATAGACATTGACAAAAACGGCTATTTAATTGTTAATGATGAAGATAATCAAAAACATCAATTAATGAGTGCAGATATCGAAATATAAACAAAACAACGATGAAAGGAGGAATCGAAATGACAAAACCGTGTTATGCTGTTGTCGACTTAGAAACAACAGGTAATCAATTAGATTATGATGAAATTATTCAAATAGGTATTACATTTGTTCGCGAAAACAAAATTATTGGCACATATCATTCAATGATAAAAACAGATTTAGAAATTCCTCCTTTTATTCAAGCTCTAACGTCGATAGAAGAAGACATGTTAAATCAAGCGCCATATTTTCATGAAGTTGCCGAAGATATATACAAGCAAATAAAAGATTGTATATTTGTCGCGCACAATGTCGCTTTTGATTTGAATTTCATAAAGAAATCATTTAAAAATTGCAATATTAAATATCGTCCAAAAAAAGTTATGGATACCTTAGAATTATTTAAAGTTGCGTTTCCAACAGATAAAAGCTATCAATTAAGTGAATTAGCAGAGACTCATGGCATCGTTTTAACAAATGCGCACAGGGCAGATGAAGATGCTGCAACAACAGCAAAATTAATGATTATGGCTTTTGCTAAATTCGAATCGCTACCGTTAGATACACTTAAACAACTATACTATCTCAGCAAAAACTTAAAATATGATTTACAGGATATTTTATTCGAAATGGTGCGTAATCATAGTGTACAGCCACTAGACAATCAATATGAGCAATTTGAACAAATTATATATAAAAAACAAATCGACTTTAAAGCACCGACTGTTAATTTTAACGGAACATTAAAAGAACTATACACACACGTAACAAAAGAACTAGGGTTAACATACCGACCACAACAGTTATATCTGTCTGAAATTATATTAGAACAACTCATGCACAGTGAAAAGGCAATGATTGAGGCACCTTTAGGAAGCGGGAAATCATTTGCTTATTTGCTAGCTTCGCTTATGTATAATATTGAAACTGGCAAGCATGTAATGATTTCTACTAATACGAAGTTATTACAAAATCAGTTATTAGAAAAAGATATTCCAGCATTAAAACGTGCATTAGATTTCAAGATTAACGCAACTTTAATTAAAAGTAAGAGAGATTATATTTCATTAGGGTTAATTAGCCAAATATTAAAAGAAGATTCTAGCAACTACGAAGTTAGTATTCTAAAAATGCAATTGCTTATATGGATAACAGAAACAGCTACAGGTGACATACAAGAATTAGATTTAAAAGGCGGACAGAAGATGTATTTCGAACAAAAACTAGAAACATATGTACCTGTTCGTAATGACATCAATTATTTCAATTTCATTAAGCGCAACGCACAAAATATACAAATAGGCATCACAAATCATGCACATTTAATACATGCAACACACGATAATTCAATTTATCAATTATTTGATGACTGTATTATAGATGAGGCTCACAGATTACCAGATTATGCTTTGAATCAAGTTACAAACGAACTTAGTTATTCAGATATTAAATACCAACTAGGCTTAATAGGTAAGACAGAAAATGAAAAACTACTTAAATCTATTGATAATCTAGAACAGCAAAGAATATTAGAAAAGTTAGATATACCACCAATAGATGTATTTGGTTTGAAAACTACAGTTAACGAAATTCACGATTTGAACGAAAAATTATTCTCAACGATGTATGAAATCATTCGCGCTTCAGAAATCCAAGATGACGAAGTTCATAAATTGCATTTCGTGTATCATTTTGATGTCACGCCAATTTTAAATGATTTACATGCTATTATTCATAAGTTAAATATGACGTTGGAGTTTTTCAATGGAATGAGTCATAAATCAATTAAATCTGTACGCAAGCAATTTTTATATATTAATGATCGTTTTAAAGAAATAGAACAAAGTCTCAAAAACAATCATACAAGTTATCTTTCAATCAAAAACTTAAATCAAAAATCAACGATTAAATTAAATGTGAAAGATTATGGTGTGAAAGAAATACTAACAAAACAAGTGTTAGATAAATTCAATTCCCTTACTTTCATATCAGGTACGTTAACTTTCAACCATACATTTGATAATTTCAGACATTGGTTCAACAAAGATATAGACTTTAATACTTATGAAATAGACTCTACAATGATGTCTCCAAATCAAACTACAGTATTCATACCAAATGACGTAACTTCTTATAATTATAAAAATATTAATGATTATGTAAGTTCAATCGTCAATTATGTGATTGAATATGTGAATATTGTTGAATCTAAATGTTTGATACTATTCACAAGTTATAAAATGATGCACATGGTACAAGAACTATTAAATGAGTTACCCGAATTTGAAGATTATGTCGTATTAACACAACAACAAAATCAAAATTATAAAATAGTTCAGCAATTTAATAGTTTTAATAAAGCGATATTACTTGGTACGGGAACCTTTTTCGAAGGGTTTGATTTTGAATCAAACGGAATTAAATGTGTCATGATTGCTAAATTACCATTTATGAATCAAAATAATACTAAATATTGGCTTATGGAATCAGAGTTTACTTCAACTTTTAAAGAATACGTTTTACCAGATGCTGTAACACGTTTTAGACAAGGTCTTGGTAGATTGATACGTAGTGAAAACGACAAAGGAATTATTGTATCTTTTGATGATCGTTTAATCAGAAGTAACTACAAACAATTTTTCGAGCAATCTTTAGAAAGTTATCGCCAAAACAAAGGAGATATTAAACAATTTTCTAGCATCCTTAAAAAATTAAAAAAAGATGAGAATAACTCATAAACATAGCGTTCACAACTAGAACTTATATATGGATTTTGTTAAAATATATAAGGATAAAGCATAGAAAACTACAATATAATAGGAGACTGGTTATGAATATAACGATAAAAGAAGCAAAACAGTATATCGACCAAGAAGTTACAATAGGCGCTTGGTTAACAAACAAACGCTCAAGTGGTAAAATCGCATTCTTGCAATTAAGAGATGGGACTGGATTTATGCAAGGTGTTGTTGCCAAAGCTGCAGTTGATGAAGACACTTTCCAAAAAGCTAAAGATATTACTCAAGAAAGCTCACTTTATATTACAGGTGTCATCAGTGAAGATAATCGTTCAGATATTGGTTATGAAATGCAAGTTACATCTATTGAAGTGATTTCAGAAGCGCATGATTATCCAATCACACCAAAAAATCACGGTACAGAATTCTTGATGGACCACCGCCATTTATGGTTACGTTCTAAAAAACAACACGCAGTTATGAAAATAAGAAATGAAATAATTCGTGCAACTTATGAATTCTTTAATGATAATGGTTTCACAAAAATTGATCCACCAATTTTAACAGCAAGTGCACCTGAAGGTACAAGCGAGTTGTTCCATACAAAATATTTTGATCAAGATGCATTTTTATCTCAAAGTGGGCAGCTTTATATGGAAGCGGCAGCTATGGCGCACGGCAGAGTATTTTCATTCGGACCAACATTCCGTGCTGAAAAATCAAAAACACGTCGCCATCTTATTGAATTTTGGATGATTGAACCAGAAATGGCATTTTGTGAACATTTCCAAAGCTTAGAAATACAGGAACAATATGTTACACACGTTGTTACATCTGTTTTAAATAACTGTAAGTTAGAATTAAACGCATTAGAACGTGATACTTCAAAATTAGAAAAAGTATCAACACCGTTTCCACGTATCACATATGATGATGCCGTCGTATTCTTAAAAGAACAAGGTTTTGATGATATTGAATGGGGCGAAGATTTTGGTGCGCCACATGAAACTGCAATTGCCAATCATTATGATTTACCTGTATTCATCACAAATTATCCAACAAAAATCAAACCATTCTATATGCAACCAAACCCTGAAAATGAAGACACCGTCTTGTGTGCTGATTTAATCGCACCAGAAGGCTATGGTGAAATCATCGGAGGTTCAGAACGTATTAACGATCTCGAACTACTTGAACAACGTTTAAATGAATTTGAATTAGACGCTGAAAGTTACAGCTATTATTTAGATTTACGTCGTTACGGTAGTGTGCCTCACAGCGGATTCGGATTAGGCTTAGAAAGAACTGTAGCTTGGTTATCAGGAGTAGAGCATGTTCGTGAAACTGCTCCATTCCCACGTTTATTAAATCGTTTATATCCATAAGCATTATATATATCAACATTCGTCCAGTCTATTATCTATGGCTGGACGTTTTTATAACGCAATTAATGAAAGGAGGGCGCATGTTTGAATAGCGAACAACTTAAAGTTAGACCAGTAATTATTAGACAAGAACTATTAAATAATTATAATCAATTAGGTATAAATGAAACGGAATTAGTAATTTTAATTAAACTTATACATGCTTCAGAAACATCTAACAAACAGCCTTCCATTGAATCATTACAACAAGGGTCATCTCTAGATTCCAAGGCAATTACTTCTGTCATTCAAAGTTTAATTCAAAGCGATTTGCTAGAACTAAAAGTAAATAAAGACGAAGAAGGAAAATTCACAGAATATATGAACCTTAATCCATTTTATAATAAATTAAGTGAAATCATGGAAGAAATGGAAGTCCAACATGATGAAGAAAAATCTGAAGTAGATTTTAATACGTTATTTCAACAAATCGAACAAGCTTTTGCACGACCGTTATCTCCATTTGAAATGGAAACTTTAAATCAATGGTTAGACGTAGATAATCATGATTTAAGCGTGATTCAAGCTGCCCTTGATGAAGCAACAAGTCAAAACAAATTAAGTTTTAAATACATGGATCGTATTCTGCTCAATTGGAAGAAAAATAATGTTAAAACGATTGAAGACTCGAAAAAGATTAGTCGTCAATTTAATCAACCTAAAATGAAGCATACCGTAACAAAAGTACCCAAATTTGATTGGTTGAATGGAGAGAATCCAAATGATAAGTAACAAAAAAGCATTAGAAATGGTGGATGTTATTGCTGAGATGTTTCCCAATGCTGAATGTGAACTGAAACATGATAATCCCTTTGAATTAACTATTGCAGTATTATTATCTGCTCAAACTACAGATATTTCAGTAAATAAATTAACAGATAAACTATTCAAAAAATACAAAACGCCTGAGGATTATTTAAGCGTAGATATTTCAGAATTAGAAAATGATATTCGCACAATCGGTCTATATAGAAATAAAGCTAAGAATATTCAAAAATTATGTAAGTCGCTTTTAGATAAATTTGATGGTGAAATTCCACAAACACATAGTGAACTAGAAAGTTTAGCAGGAGTTGGTAGGAAAACAGCAAATGTGGTCATGAGTGTTGCTTTTGGCGAACCGTCTCTAGCTGTTGATACACATGTTGAACGCATTTCTAAACGCTTAGGTATTTGTAGATGGAAAGACAACGTTAGGCAGGTAGAAGATAAATTATGTAAAGTAGTTCCTAGAGAGCGTTGGAATAAAACACATCATCAACTCATCTTTTTTGGGCGTTATCATTGTTTAGCAAGAAGCCCTAAATGTGATGTTTGTCCATTATTTGAAGAATGTAGAGAAGGACAAAAACGCTATAAAGCCAATGTGAAAGAGGCATAAATATAATGATTACAAAAGAACATTTTAAAATTTTAGAAGATCAACTTGATTATTTTGCAAAAGCAAAGCAATTAAAATCAACTGAAGCGAAAGCATTGCTAGATGATTACTTTGATTTAATTGAACAATATTTTAAACAAATAAATAATATTGATAACCTTCAATTTCAAGAGCTAGATGATTATCCTGTTGTACCGATGAATTTTGAAGAACGCTACAATTATATGATAGCAAGAAAATATCACTTTATGGGTTATAGTCAAATGAAAACATTAAAGTCAGAACTTATTAAAATGAATGCATCGTATCAAATTCGTCGTAAAAATAAAAAATAATTAATATGCACGGTGTTCATTGGAAATGTTTAATTCTTTTGAATATACCGTGCTTTTTTATATAGGAAAACAATATCATTATGAATAGTCAAAATAAAAAACACACTCAGCGCTATACTTAGCGTCGAGTGTGTTTTTATTTTAGACATGTGGATATTAATTATTTTAAATTAATAATGTTAATTTACCTTCGTCTAAGACTCACTGTATTTAATTAAGTACTATCTTGCGGCACTTTGACCGTTTGTACTATTTGATGAACTACTAGAACTATCACTGCTATTTGAACTTGATGAAGAACTGCTGCCTCCACCTTGTCCTTGAGGTTTATTCGATGTTGTATTGTCATCTGGACTACCTTTAACAGATAATGAATCTTTCGAATCTCCACTTACTGAATCAGGTTTATTGAAGTCTTTACCATCTCTTGGTGAAATGTTATCCATAACATCTTCTAACAGATATTGTGGGTATTCTTGTTCTTCATGGCCAACAAAGGAGTTTGTACCACCTTGTTTAACTTCACTGAATCCCATCCATACAGACATACTGTATTTTGGTGTAAATCCGTTAATCCAAACATCTTTAGCAGCATTATCTGGTAAGTTGTATTGTTGATAAGTTTCAGCACCATAAGTACCTGTACCAGTTTTTGCAGCTATGTTAACGCCAGAAATATTATGGCCATAAGCTGAACCGTATGCTTCAAATGTACCTTTTAATACTTCAGCTAACATGTAAGAAGTTGAATCTTTCATTGCTTTTTTACTTGTATGGTCATATTCAATAGTTTCGCCGTTTTGTTTTTCGACTTTTTTAATTGAATGAGCATTATTGTATTCGCCACCATTTGCAATTGCTGCAAAGGCAGAAGCTAATTGGGTAGGTGAGAATTCGGATGCTGAACCACCTAGTACTTCAGATGGGCCAATATCTCCTTCATAGTCAAGACCTACATTTTTAGCAAAGTCTTTAGGTGCATCATTACCAGCGTTTTCTTTAGTTGACTGCCATGCTTTAAGTGCTGGAATGTTGAAACTTTGACGAAGTGCGTCATAAAGTTTAACTTTACCATGGCTTTCTGTATCATAGTTTCTGAAAGTAACGCCATCTACTTGATATGCTTCCTCATCTTGAATTGCATGGTTTGTCGCCCATGACATATTCTCAATTGCTGGACCATATGCTAAGAATGGTTTAAGTGATGAACCGGTAGGGTGTGCGTCAGTCGCTAAGTTTCTATCTACGATATCTTTATAATTTCTACCGCCTGATATAGCAACTAGACCTCCATTTTCACTATCTACAATAGAAGATCCTACTTGTTGGTCATCATTTTTGTAATAGCTACCGTTATTAATACGGTCTTGTAATGTTTGTTGAACATTTTTATCCATATTAGTATAAATCTTAATACCACTATTTAATACAGATCCTAAATCTTGGTCTTTAAATGCTTTGTTGTTCATAAGTTCAGATTTTACAAAGTTAATATATGAATCATATTCTGGATTTGAGTTATCTTCACTTACTTCACGTTCTTCAGAAGAACGTTGAACTAGGTTATCTTCAACAGAAGTATTTTGAGCTTTTTCTTTCTGTTCTTTTGTAATTCTATTATGATATTCCATTAAATAAAGAACAGTGTTTTTTCGTGATTCTGCTTCTTTTGGATGTTCATAGATGTTATAAGTATTTGGCACCTGTGGTAAACCAGCAAGATAAGCGGATTCAGCTAAATTTAAATCTTTCAAATCTTTGTTGAAATAGTATTTAGCAGCAGCTTTAACACCATAAACACCGTCAGAATAGTAGATTTTGTTTAAGTACATTTCGAATATTTCATCTTTACTGTACTCTTGCTCTAATCTATAAGACAAATATGCTTCTTGTGCTTTACGTGCTATTGATTTTTGATCGGTTAAAAATGAACGTTTAACAACTTGTTGTGTCAGCGTCGAAGCACCTTCAGCTCCAAAACCACCGGTTACGTTTTTAGCAACTGCACCGAACAGTCGTTTATAGTCTAACGCGCCATGATCATAGAAACGATTATCTTCAGTAGCTAATACCGCTTCTTTCATCGTTTTCGGAACCTCATCTAAATTAACGTGTTCGCGTCGCTGTCCATTATCTAACGTCTTAACCAAGTCGCCATCTTTATCATAAATCTTTGCTGGAATAGGGTCTTGTAATTTTGATTCCGTAAATGCTGGTGCTTTCCAAGCATAATACGCAAATAACAAGATACCAATTAATGCTAAAACGATAAATGCAATAATTAGAAAACCAATTATCTTAATTATCGTTCGTTTTATATTCCTATTCTGTTTTTGCTCAGACTTTCCATTCTTACTGTTAGACTGGGAAGTCTTCTTTTTCTCCGTCATACGCGGTCCTCACTTTCATCTAATATCAACTTATCAACTGTTTTGAGATAATTCAATCGTGGTTGATACTGATAAGGAATATAGTAACCATTTTTTCTTATTTCTTCAACCGTTATCGACTTTTTAATTTCGTTAATGTGTCTTTCCCAAAACATTTTGAAATTAGAATATGGAAGCAAATAAACTTCATCGAGCGATTTAAAACGAATTAATAAAAAGACAATTCCGTTTTGTTTATAACAGGCATCCATGTGTTTCACTTGATGATCATGCATGTTATTTAAAGGAAAGGACGTTTTATTTTTCGTTTCTTTCGCTTCAAAGTCTAAATATCGGCCATTATAAATACCGTTATAGTCGGTAGTCGACGGCGTTCTGAAATAAGCCTCATTTATAACAGCTTTACTTCTCATCGGATAGTGAACATTTACTATTTGAACGGGTGTAGGTTTCTTATGTATTACAGCTATACCATGATTCAAATAATAAGTATTCGACAATTCTATATCGTTTTCTAGCGACATACCTCTGCCACCGTAATCAATTTTACTAGTTTGCCCCTGATGAGTTCGTCCGTCTTGAGACTTATTTCCATTAAATGGCTTTCCATTTGGGTAATTCATTTATTTTCACCACTTTAGTTAGGAAATCAAAAACTTGCTCCATTATACATGAGTGCAGCAATTTTTTCCAAACTATGAAATTTGAACCAATGTATTTACAAATACATCACATACATTTTAACGTGCTTTGCCCAATTAAACAATATTTGAAACAAAATATTATAGTAATATAAGGTAAATGTTAGGCGACTCTTTAAAAAATGACTGAAAATCAATTTTATGGTAAATTTGAAGTGTAGGGGGAAGTCTCAATGCAACAAATTATTACACAACTATTAAATGATGTTTTGTTAATGCAAGAAAGGTATGAATCCGTGAAAACATCAGGAGAAGATTACGACTTTTATTCTACTGTTGTACCGTTTACCACTGAGATAGACCAACGCTTAAACACACTTTTGAATCGAGAATCACAAATCCTTCAATTACAATATATGAACAAAAAGAAGTTCGACCTTTTAATTTCAAATATCGAGTCACTTTCAGTTGAATGCCATTTCAAACGTACAAGCCGAAAATTGTTCACAGAAAAATTAAAAGCTGTACAATATGATTTAAGTTATATTCAAAGAAATGAGTTTTGTTTATGATAAAAACAATTTATGTTACTGGCTATAAATCATTTGAACTCAACATATTCAAAGATGATGCACCAGAGGTTAGTTATTTAAAGAAATTTATCGAACATAAATTAAATCAGTTGATTGAAGAAGGGTTAGAGTGGGTATTAATACAAGGACAGATGGGTATAGAATTATGGACGGCAGAAGTGGTTCTTGAATTGAAGGCGAGCCACCCTGATCTAAAATTAGGTATAATAACGCCTTTTTATGGACATAGTGAAAGGTGGAACGAACAGAATCAAGCTAAGTATAATAACATTACACAAAAAGCAGACTTCGTTGACAGTGTGTTCCATGTCCCATATGAAGGCCCACATCAGTTTAAACAAACGGATCAATTCATGTTAGATCATACAGATCAGACACTTTTAATTTACGATGAAGAGCAAGAAGCTAGTCCTAAGTTCTTTAAGCACATGTTAGTTGATTTTATGGAAAAAACAAATTATACTTGTGATATTGTGACGTTCGATGAATTAACTGAGTTCATCAACGACTTACAGTGGTCTCAAGAACAAAGTTTTGAATGAGGTGGAAAAAATGTCAGATGTTTCATTAAAATTATCAGCAAAAGATATTTATGAAAAAGATTTTGAAAAAACTATGACTCGTGGCTATAGAAGAGAAGAAGTAGATGCCTTCTTAGACGATATTATAGCAGATTATCAAAAGATGGCAGATTTAGATAATGAAGTTGTAAAACTTTCAGAAGAAAACAATAAACTAAAAAAAGAATTAGAAGAGTTACGTTTACGTGTTGCTACATCGAGACCACAAGAAAATAAAAATTTCTCTTCAAACAGTAATGCAACAACTAAAAGTAATAACAATAATAACAACAATAACAATGTAGATATTCTAAAACGAATATCTAATCTAGAAAAAGCAGTTTTCGGAAAATAACATACACGTGCATTGAGCTGATGAAATGTTATTAGCGTAGATTTCATATCATCTACATAAAGATAAGTTTTGATTTTTTCAAAACTTATCTTATTTTATTTGTTTAACAACTAAAATAATGATATACTTCTTGGGATGGTGTTTCGGGTAATCGCTATAGCGATATAGAGGAAAGTCCATGCTCACACAATCTGAGATGATTGTAGTGTTCGTGCTTGATGAAACAATAAGTCAAGGCATTAAGTTGACGGCAATGAAATAACCTAAGTCTTAGGATACGGTTAGATTAGTTTGAAAGTGCCACAGTGACGTAGCTTTTATAGAAATATAAAAGGTGGAACGCGGTAAACCCCTCGAGTGAGCAATCCAAATTAGGTAGGAGCACTTATTTAGCGGAATTCAACGTATATTTAAGGCATACTTTAGATAGTATGTAGACAGATGGTTACCACCAGCGTACGAGTGTTTCTAGTACACGTTCGCAGTACAATGGTACAAAACATGGCTTACAGAAATATCATCACTAGACCCAAGCTCTCCCAATATAGGAGAGCTTTTTTAATTGGTTAAAATGAATTGAAATAATTATCAGTTCACTATAGAACTTGATGCAATGTCATATCTATTTAAAATAACTTTTGATAAAATAAAATAAAATCTTTAATAAGAAGGAGCAAAACAATGTATCAATTATTAGCTGTATGTCCAATGGGATTAGAAGCAGTTGTAGCCAAAGAAATTCAAGAATTAGGTTATGAAACAACTGTCGAAAATGGCAAAATCTTCTTTGAAGGTGATGAAACTGCAATTGTTAAATGTAACTTATGGTTACGCACAGCCGACAGAATCAAAATAGTAGTTGGACAATTTAAAACTACAACTTTTGAGGAACTATTTGAAAAGACAAAAGCATTGCCTTGGGAAACATTGATTGAACAAAACGGTAACTTCCCTGTACAAGGTCGTAGTGTTAAATCAACATTATATAGTGTGCCTGACTGTCAAGCTATCGTTAAGAAAGCAATTGTAGAACGTTTAAAGCACGCTTATCAAGAACGTGGGTGGTTAAGTGAAAATGGAGCAAAATATCCAGTTGAAGTGGCTATTTTAAAAGATAATGCACTGTTAACTATAGATACTTCTGGTTCAGGCTTAAATAAACGTGGCTATCGTTTGGCACAAGGTGAAGCTCCAATTAAAGAAACACTAGCAGCAAGTTTAATCCGTCTAGCTAACTGGACAGGTGACACGCCTTTAGTTGATCCATTTTGTGGATCGGGGACAATCGCAATTGAAGCTTGTTTAATCGCTCAAAACATCGCTCCTGGTTTCAACCGTGATTTTGTATCAGAAAAATGGGATATTATGCCAGATAGTTTATATGACGAAATGAGAGACGAAGCCGATCAACAAGCAAATTATGATCGTGAGCTAGAAATATATGCCTATGATATAGATCCAGAAATGATTGAAATAGCGCGCAGAAACGCTGAAGAGGTTGGTCTCGCTGATATTATTCAATTTAATGTTAAAGACGTTAACACATTAACTTTAGGCGATGAAAAACCGTATGCATTAATTGGTAACCCACCATACGGCGAACGTATAGGTGATAGAGATAAAGTCGAAGAAATGTATCGTTATATTGGATCACTTATGCAAAATCATCCACAAATATCAACTTACGTTCTTACAAGTAATACTGAATTCGAATTTTTAGTTAATAAGAAAGCAACAAAACGCAGAAAATTATTTAATGGTTATATTGAATGTACTTATTATCAATATTGGGGAGAGAAAAAACCTCGCAAGTAAATTCTTCTCCTGTCTTGATCATTAGAAAGAGGTGTTACAATTGAATACAGAATTTAAAAAAGGAATTATCTTTGCTTTCGGAGCATATTTCTTATGGGGCATACTACCCATTTATTGGGGATTAATTGACGATATAGGAGCATTTGAAATATTAGCATTTCGAATTGTACTTTCTATGATTTTTATGTTATTTATCGTTATCCTTACTAAAAATACTGCGCCATTTAAACGAGATATTCAACGACTATTTACGAATCCAATACAACTCATTGCGATTATTGCAGCTGGCTATGTGATAACAATTAATTGGGGCACATTCATATGGGCTGTTACAAATGGACACGTGTTACAATCCAGTTTAGGTTACTACATAAATCCACTTGTAAGTATTTTACTTGCATTAATATTTTTAAAGGAGCGATTCAATAAACTTGAATGGATTGCCATAGGACTTGCTGTTGTAGGTGTGTTATATATGACATTGAAAATAGGGGTATTCCCTGGCATTTCTTTATTGTTAGCAGGTTCATTTGGAATCTATGGATTAATTAAAAAACTTGTTCCAATAGATGCTATAAGCAGTATAACTATCGAATGTATTGTAACAGCGCCTGCTGGATTTATCTATTTATGGTATATATGGTATCACGGTGGACTTACATTTGGTATGAACGTTTCTTCTTTTTGGTTGTTATTCTCAGGAGCCGTTACAGCAGTCCCACTTATATTGTTCTCAGCCGGTGCCAGACGCATACCGTTATCATTAACTGGCTTTATACAATATATCGGACCTACTTTAATGTTTTTAATTGGCATCTTCCTATTCAAAGAGCCATTTGATTTAGATCAACTCATTACATTTATCTTTATTTGGGTGGGGATTATAATTTATAGCATTTCACAATATGTAAAAATCAAAAAAGATAAAAACCCAGTGATAAATTAAATCAACTATAAAATAATGTCTCTAGCGCAAGGACAACGTATTACATTTATGTGTGTAAACCGTCCTTGAACTAGGGTTTTTATTTTTTGAAAATACAATTTATAGCTTTTGACAATTCTACTTTCACGTTTACTTAACTAAAAATAGGATAACTATAATATTGTGAGTGTAAACATAAGAAGTGAATTATTTAGAAAAAATAATTATACTATACATAACACTATTAAATAATAAGAGAAAAATAAGGTCTCGTATAATAACTAAAATGTACAGGAGTGATTAGATGACAAGAGTATTGATACTAGGAGCTAATGGTGCGATTTCTAAAGCAGCTATCAACTCATTTTTAGAAAATACAACATATACCTTAAGATTATTTTTAAGAGATGCAAACAGATTACCTGACTATGCCTCAGATCGTATACGAGTTCGTGAAGGCGATGCCACAAATTTAGATGATGTTACTAATGCAATGGAAGATGTTGATATTGTTTTCGCTTCATTATCCGGTAATTTAGATAAAGAAGCACAAACAATTGTCGAAGCCATGAATGCAAATAAAGTAAAACGACTTGTATTTGTTACTTCACTTGGTATCTACAACGAAATCCCAGGTAAATTTGGTGAGTGGGTACAAACTCAAATTAGTGAATCATTACCAGTCTATAAAAAAGCTGCAGACATAATTGAACAATCCGGTCTTGATTATACAATATTCAGACCAGCTTGGTTAACTGATATAAACGAAATTGATTACGAAATCACTAAAAAAGATCAACCCTTTAAAGGAACTGAAGTATCTAGAAAAAGTGTAGCTGCAGTAGCAGTACAAATTGCAAAGAATCCAAAACTATATTTAAATGAAAACATTGGTATAAATAAACCAAATACAAATTTCGAGAAACCAAGATGGAAATAATTGATTTAAAATTAACATATTAAAAGCCAGTCCGAGACATCAATAGTTGCCTCGGGCTGGCTTTTGTAAATATAGAGTAATTAGCTAGAGTAAGCAATTACAAATTATAGATGAATATGGCAAAGTCAATTCAGCAAAAAAGTATTTCTAATGCGTAATATCATTGAATTTTATATTTTGAAATTCAAAAAATATTAAAAGATTATACAGCTTGTACCTATAACATCTTTAATTAAATGATAGTATTTTCAATTTGTAACAACTTATTTTAAAATACTTACTTTAGACAAGTAACGATTTGTTATACAATAAGAAGTAATTACATATAAGTAATAAAGGGGATACGAAACATGTCTAATACTGAGCAACTCGATATTTTATATAAATTAAAAAAAGAAGTAGAAAAATCTAAAAATGGTAGATTAGTCCATATTATCAATCAAGTAATTAAAAAAGTGTTTTTAGAACAATACACTGCGACTTTTGTAGGTCATTTTTCAGCAGGAAAATCCACATTAATCAATTTACTACTAGAAGAATCTATATTACCAAGTTCTCCCGTACCTACAACTAGTAATACCGCAATTGTTTCTGTCGCAGACCAGCCAGGAATTATTGCAAACCTAAGTAATCAACAATATACATTATTAAATAATTACGATGATGTAAAAAAAATGAATCGTGAAAATTTCGATGTGGAATCAGTGGAAATTAAATTTCCGTCTGGTAAATTTCGCAAAGGATTTACATTACAAGACACGCCTGGGGTCGATTCTAATGTGTCTAGCCACCAATCTAGTACAGAAGAGTTTATGTATACGAGCAACGTACTCTTCTATACAGTAGATTATAATCACGTCCAATCTGCTTTGAATTTTCAATTTATGAAACAACTGAACCAAGCAGGTGTTCCAGTCGTATTTGTAATTAACCAAATTGATAAGCATAATGAAGACGAAATTAGTTTCAACACATTTAAATCACGTGTTGAAAAGTCAATAGTAGAATGGGAAATTGATTTAGATAAAACTTTTTATGTTTCTAAATTTAGTCATGCACATAATGAAATTGAAGCACTTTCAAAATATCTTGTAGAAAAAGATAAAAATCGTGAAACAATGGAGAATTATGTTAATCGAATCGTAAAATTCATCACAGAAGAACAATTATCCTATATTAAATATGAAATCCAAGACCTATTAGATAAATTGGATATTTTCGAAGCGGATTTTGAACAAGCTTATATCAATTTCAAGCAACATCAGCAGGTCAGTGAAGAAGCAAAGTTATTAAACAACCCAGATGAGTTGTATGAATTTTTAAAACAAAAAAGAAAGGCAATTATCGATAATGCTTATATAATGACACATGATACAAGAGAAACGATTCGAATGTATTTAGAAAGTCGTACTAAAGACTTCACAGTTGGCGGACTTTTTAATAAAAAGAAAAAAACACAAGAAGAACAACAACGTAGATTAAATATGGCACTCGCGCAATTACAAGAAAAAGTTAACCAAGAGATCAGACAACCACTTAGAGAAGATATGTCATTTTTAACTCGCTTTATAAATGATTCTGAAATAAATGAAGCTATATTAAATCAACATTATAAAATCCCAGAATCGTTAATAACTGATTTATATCAAACACAGATTACTATTAGCAACCAGTATGTATTAACATTTTGTGATGATTTAATGAAATCACTTAAACAGTATATCGGCAAAACTTCTGATCCATTGTTCAAAGAAGCTATCAGTCATGCTCAAGCAAATGATATTGGTATAGAGCAAGAAGATGACTATAATGATTATGAAAAATTTATGGAAATGCGTAATCTAAGGGAATCACTTGAAACACAAAATTACTTACATTATTACATTCATATAGATGATTCGCTCGATAAACTTATAGATAGAAAAGAAATCACATACACTCCAAAAGCAAATAAAGTAAAATCCGTTAATCATTCCAAGTCAGAAACTTCTATAGAACCAAACCAAGAAGATAAAACACAAAATATTAAGCATGCGCTTGAAGTTATTAAAGATGTACCGTTGTTCGAACAGAGCAAACAAAATATAGATGACACACTTGCTCGACTAGATAACAAAATAATCAAAATAGGTGTGTTCGGGACGTTTAGTGCTGGTAAAAGTAGTTTAATTAATGCTTTATTAGGTGATAATTATTTAGTGAGTTCACCGAACCCTACAACAGCTGCTATGACAGAACTAACATACGGTCACGATAGTCAAATTACGTTAAAATCGGCCGACCAACTTTTAGAAGAAATAAACCAAGTCTTCGAAGTGGAAAATGTTACATTTGATAGTATAGAGACGCTTTTAAATAAAAATACAAATAAATTAAAAGCATCACTAGAAAAAAATAAGTTAGCTTTTGTAAATGCTGTAGAGGAACATTATGGCATGTATCAAGATATGTTAAAAAATGGCTTAATACACACAATTGACCAAGATGAAATTAAAAAATGGAGCGCAGAAGACGAATATGCTACATTTGTTAATACTGTCCATTTAAAATTACCGGTAGATTGGTTAAAAGATAAAATTATAGTAGATTCACTTGGACTGCACTCTAATAATCAACGTCATACTAATGAAACTGAAAAAGTATTAACATCAGCTGATTTAATTTTGTATGTTAGTTACTTTAATCATTCATTTACAGATAATGACAAACGCTTTATTGAACATATGAAAGCAATGAACCAATTAAACGAAAACCAAGCATTTAAAATGATAATTAATGCAACAGATTTAGCAGAGACAGAGGAAGATTTAAACGCGGTTATTGAATACGTAGGAGATGCTTTAACTCAAGTTAATATGGATTCAGACATCTTCGCTGTTTCAAGTAGGGAAGCATTAAAAACAAATGACATTGGTATCGAAAGACTTAAGAAG
Organism: Staphylococcus sp. KG4-3; assembly: GCF_033597815.2. Lineage (NCBI taxonomy): Bacteria > Bacillati > Bacillota > Bacilli > Caryophanales > Staphylococcaceae > Staphylococcus > Staphylococcus halotolerans. The sequence continues at coordinate 1,455,379 of NZ_CP166245.1, read as the reverse complement.
AGTATTGAACATTTTGTTCAAGTTGAATCCAAAAACATTCTACAAAAACAAATGTTGGGTCAACTTCACCATATTTCTGAAGCATATGAACAAATGATTGAAGCATTTCATAATGATAAAGCAGAAATCAACAAACGTAATCAAAAATTACAAAGTTATGATAATGCAACAATTTTCAAAAACAATCTACTTCAAATCGCTGAACAACGAACATCAAATGAAGTAGATGATCAAATCTATCATTTAAATGAACGATTAAAATTACAATTATTAGATGAAGTTAAATCTATCTATAATGGACAAATGACTAAAAACACGAATTTCAATGAGGAAAAACGTCAATCAACAAAATTATACTTAGACCAAGTTCACCAGCGATTATATCTAGAGCAATCATTGCTTGTAGAACGTATAAAGAAATATTTCCATGAACAATTACACACTGAAATTGCCCCTTTAAAGCAAAAGTTACAACAGTTGCACGTGTTTATAGAACCTGAATTTGATAAAAGTAAAATTGAGTTAGATAATCCTTACTTAAAAATTGATTTAACTCAAATGATTGACGCATTACCAAAATCACTTTCTAAAAAGAATATCTTACAACCTAAAACGCAAAGTATAATTCAAGAACAAATAACACAAGAAACGATTAATTTATTAGCTCCATGTATAGCTAATTTAAGACAAGCTGTTAACGAAACAGTTATGCAAATGCAAAGTAATGCTGAAGATAAATTTAACCAATTTGAAAATGAAGCTCATAGTCAAATTAAGGAACTTTTATCTTTTGAAGTAGACGATGCATTTATTCAACAACTACAAGAAACAAATAATAATTTAAAACCATATATGTAATTAGAGGAAGAGGTACTTTTATGTCAAAAAAAATATTATTAATTGATGGCATGGCTTTACTATTTCGCCATTTCTTTGCCACAAGTCTTCATAAACAATTTATGAGAAACTCTTCGGGAACACCAACAAATGGTGTTCAAGGGTTTATACGCCACGTTTTCACTGCAATAAACGAAATTCAACCAACACATGTAGCTGTATGTTGGGATATGGGTAAATCTACTTTTAGAAACGATATGTTTGATGGTTACAAGCAAAATCGACCTGCACCACCAGACGAACTAATACCACAATTTGATTACGTCAAAGAAGTCTCTAACCAATTCGGTTTTGTTAATATAGGAGTTCAAAATTTTGAAGCAGACGATGTCATTGGTACTTTAGCAGAAGCCTATTCTGAGCAAAACCAAGTCTATATCGTTACAGGGGACAGAGATATTTTACAATGTATTAATCCAAATGTTGAGATTTGGCTAACCAAAAAGGGATTTAATATCTACAATCGTTACACATTAAATAGATTCCAAAGTGAATATGGTTTGAATCCTTCGCAACTTGTAGACGTAAAAGCATTTATGGGCGACACTGCGGACGGATATTCTGGTGTAAAAGGTATCGGAGAAAAAACAGCAATCAAACTAATCCAAAATCACGGCTCAGTTGAATCTGTTATCGCTGCTTTAGAGCAATTAACACCTGGTCAGCGTAATAAAATAGAAGCCGATATGGACAATCTTAAACTTTCAAAAACCTTAGCAAAAATCCACACAGAAGTTCCTTTAAATACGAATGATTTATTGGATGAAATGGCATTTGGTACTGAAATAACAAAAGTTTTAAACATATGTAACGAACACGAGTTATATGTATCCGGTAAATATCTAGCTACTCATTTCAGTTAACTCAAATACATGTAAGTAAGACTTATAAATTATATACAAAGCGGACATATGAAATCAAGATTTTCTCTTTAATATCATATGTCCGCTTTCTTCATTATTTAATAAATTACTAGTAAGTCACTTATTTTTTATTGTGCTTTGTTATTTTATAAAGTTCATTTTTAGCGTGATGATTTGCCTCTTTATTTTGGTTTCTAGGTACCCATCTAACGAAAAACAATTCGAAATGATGTTCTAACTCTAACATCTTATCGTAATAAGGTTTGAATTTTTCATTTTTAACGCTACCTTTATTAATACTATCCTCTATAAGTTTCGAATCTGTAAACACTAAAGCCGTAGATATATTATGTTTAACAGCACATTCCAAAGAAAATATTAAAGATGCCCATTCAGCACTATGATTATCCATAACACCTAAATCTTTTGTATAACGAAAGCGCTCATTGTCAATTGCTAACACGACTGCACATACGCTTACTCCAGGATTGCCAGCTGTAGCAGCATCAAAGTAAATTTTTGCCATAAGTTCCACCTTTATCTATAAATTTATGTTTATTTTATCAAACTAGCCACTTATATACTATTTTGGCGACATTTAATTGCTTGTGAATTTATATGATATAGCTTATACTTTTAATTATCCTTACTAAAAGAATCGGATTTTAAAGGAAGTTGATATATTTGAAAAATATGTTTATTATACACGGTTATCAAGCTACTACTAAGAGTCATTGGTTTGAGTGGTTAGCTACCGAAGTGAAGCAGTTTGGTTATTCTACGGAAATCGTGTATTTACCGAATACAAATCAACCCAATTTAGATGAATGGATAACAGCTATACAAAATAGTTTAGAAAATAAGCTAAATGCAGAAACCATCATTGTTGCACATAGTTTAGGTGTAATAACTATACTTGATTATTTGTCTAAGCTAAAACACGCTCCGAATATTAAAGGCCTATTTCTCGTTTCTGGATTTAATGAGCAATTAACAAATTTACCAGAACTTGATCACTATATATTACAAACTCAGATTGATTTCCGTAAGATTAACGCACAGCACATCGTAACGATTGCCGGTAGCCATGACCCAATTGTCAATATTGATGCAACCGACAGATTGTCTCATGAATTAAAGACCGAAACATTACATGTGTCACACGAAGGTCATTTCCTTGATAGCGATGGATATAGGACTTTCAATTTCCTAAAAGACCAAATCACTCAAACATTAAATAATAAAAACTCTAGGACTGGAAGTTAACCAATCCTAGAGTTTTTTAGTAACCTTCATCTAGTTTATTTATTTTACCCTTGCGGTACATTGATTTAGCCCAATAACCAAAAGGAACATTAAATATTGTTGATATTACTTTCAATAAGTAAGTAGTTATAAATATTTCAAAAACTGCAGCATTTGGCATAGAACCGATAAATGCAATCGATACAAATAGTGCAGTATCAATAATATTACTGATGATTGTACTACCGTATGCTCTAATAATAAACGTTTTATCTGAACTAAAAAGTTTTTTTATTAAACTAAATAGTAAGACGTCTAAATGTTGGCCGATAATGTAAGCAATCACAGATCCCAATGCGATTCTAGGAACAAGGTTAAAGATACTTTCTAATGCTTGTTGAGAACTATCAATTGGCGATGGTGTGAAATGCAATGACATTTGCATAACAATAATCATAACCAAGGTAGAACTAAAACCTATCCAAACTGCCCGTTTTGCAACTTTCCTACCATAAATATCATTTAATATGTCTGTCGCAAGATAGATCGAAGCGAACATGACATTACCCAAAGTTGCAGAAATCGTAAATATATCTACAGTTTTAATCACTTGAATGTTTGCAATAATCGTACCTATTGCTATCCAAGCAATCAGACCATGTTTACCAAACAATCTATACATGGCTACTAATAAAAGAAATGTTACTAAAAATGTTACTACTCCAAATATTTCATTAAACAATTTATTTGCCTCCTAAATTTTGTTGATGCGGGTGTTTAGAAACCGCAAAATAAACAACTAAATAATTTTACCAAATAAAACAAAAAATACAAGTACCTTAAATAAAATCATTGGCAAAAGTAGATAAAAATTGTGTATAAATTTTAAGATTAAACAAACATTGTTACAAATGATATAATGATTCTAAGTGTCAAAACCTTGTAAATTTAATGTATTTATTAGGGACATTTTATTTATAGAATAACAGGAGAGTGACAAGTATTCTAACTTATTCTGAAAAAGAAGCAATAGAAGCAATAGATCATCTTATGAACACATATTGCAATAAATGCTTACTTAAACATCACATTAATAAAACTCAAGGAAAAACACATGCCCACCATTTTTGCATATCAGAATGTTCGGTAGGGAAAGAAATTAAACAATTAGGCAATGAGCTGCAATAATTAGGAGGAATTTTAAATGGAAATCGTAGAGGTAGCACAAACACCAAACCCAAATACAATGAAAATCGTTTTACAATTATCAGGTGAAGACTATAAACCCAACACTTATACTTCTGTCAAAGATGGTCAACCTGATTTTATCAACGCAATACTTGAATTAGAAGGCATTAAGTCTATTTTTCAAGCTATGAATTTCATATCCGTAGATAAGAAATCTGATTCCAATTGGGACGACTTATTACCAAGAGTAACCGAAACATTAGAAAATATTTAATAAGGAGGTTCTTAAATGGAAATCGTACGTGTTGAACCTACGCCAAGTCCTAACACGATGAAAATTGTATTAAATGATAAGAGGAAAGATAATAAATCAAATACGTATACTACTATCCAAGATGAGCAGCCCAATTTTATTAATGACGTATTAGCCATAGAAGGTATCAAATCTATATTTTATGTTATGGATTTTCTTGCAATAGATAAAAAACCAAAATACGACTGGGAAGCATTATTGCCTAAAGTCACTGCTACATTAAATAAAGATGTAGCAGAATTAGAAGAACCTATGCCAGATGAACATTTTGGAGAAGTTAAAGCTGAAGTTTTAAAGTTTAAAGGCATCCCTTATCAAGTAAAACTAACAACTAATTCAGAAGAAAAACGTAAGCAATTACCAGAAATCTATATAGATAGCATGCTTGCAGCACAGAAAGACGACGATAATATCGTTTTTCAACGCAAGTGGGAAGATTTAGGAGTTCGTTACGGTGAACTTGAAGAAATTATGTCAGAAGTTTTTGAAGAGATATTAGCAGTTTATCCCACTGACAGATTAGAAACACTCGTACAAGATGCATTAAACACAGATGCAGTAATACCTGAAAAGCATTATCAGCATGTGTCGCTTGAAACTTATCAGTCTACAGAAGATTGGAAAGAACGTTTAAGAATGTTGAAAGCTTTTCCAACACCAACAGAACAAGATTTCCCATTATTAGGAGATGTTGTTAGCGACGAAGAGAAAACACCTTTAAGACGTGAAGCTATCGTCTTACTTGGCATGGTAGAAGATAAGGCTGTATTGCCATATTTATTCAAGGGTTTAAACGATAAAAGTCCAGCAGTAAGACGAACTGCTGGGGACTGTTTAAGTGATTTAGGTTTTAAACAAGCCTTACCAGAAATGGAAAAAGCATTAGACGATCCACAAAAAATTGTTAGATGGAGAGCAGCGATGTTCATCTTTGACGAAGGGGGCCCAGAGCAATTAGCATCTTTACGTGCACATGAGAATGATCCAGCATATGAAGTTAAACTTCAAATCGAAATGGCGATTGAAAGAATTGAAAATGGAGATCAAGCTCTGGGCTCAGTTTGGAAACAAATTGCTAACAGAAATAAAGTATAATTGTTAAAATATTATTATTAGACTTTAAGGAGTGTTCGAAATGAATGCATATGAAGCATATATGAACGAACTTGCTACACAGATGCGTAGCGAATTAACTGGACGTGATTTTGAAAGTTTAGAGACTTCAGATGATGTGACAAACTATATGAGCAATGTTTCAACAGATGACACTACATTCGTTGTAATCAATTCAACGTGTGGATGTGCAGCTGGTTTGGCTAGACCAGCTGCTGTAACTGTTGTAGAGCAAAATGAAAAAAAACCAACTAATAAAGTGACTGTTTTTGCTGGTCAAGATAAAGAAGCTACTGAAACGATGCGAAATTACATTCAACAAGCACCATCAAGCCCATCATATGCATTGTTTAAAGGCCAAGTGTTGAAACACTTTATCCCTCGCGAACACATTGAAGGCAGAGATATTCAAGATATATGCATGGATATTAAAGATGCCTTTGACGAACATTGTTAATATGGTCAAAAATACATCTTATCTTAATTAAGTAAACTTATATAAACTCGAAGCGGTAAAATAAATTTATACTAATTAAACATATTTAAATGCCAACTTACTACGTATCTATTTTTTAATCTTGAGATATGACTAGGTTGGCATTTATTTTTTAAAATAATGCTACTTTTATAACGTTTACACTGAAATGTTGTATAATTTAGCTAACATGCAATATTTTTACACAATCTTTTTTACACAATCTATAGTAAATTCTTTTAATTGTTGCTAATATCCAATAAGATTAAATAAAAATATAATTGAAAGGAGTGTGCTATTATGTTAAATAGTTTCGACCAATCTTATCATAATCTGTGTGAAGAAATTCTTGAGATAGGAAAACAAAAAAACGATCGCACAAATACTGGCACAATTTCAAAATTTGGACATCAACTCAGATTTGATTTATCTAAAGGATTCCCTTTACTGACGACAAAAAAAGTTTCATTCAAATTAATCGCTACTGAATTATTATGGTTTATTAAAGGTGATACGAATATCAAATATTTACTTCAATACAACAATAATATTTGGAATGAATGGGCTTTTGAAAATTACGTAAATTCACCTGATTATCATGGACCAGACATGACTAATTTTGGCCATAAAGCACAAACTGACGAAGCTTTTAATGCAATTTATAAAGAAGAAATGCAGAAATTCAAGCAACAAATATTAAATGATAATGATTTCGCTTCAAAATACGGTGATTTAGGTAATGTTTATGGTAAACAATGGCGCGATTGGGAAGATAAACAAGGTAACCATTTCGATCAGTTAAAAACAGTAATTAATCAAATTAAAAATAACCCTAATTCTCGTAGACATATCATTTCTGCGTGGAATCCAACTGAAATTGATACAATGGCTTTACCACCATGCCATACGATGTTCCAATTTTATGTTCAAGATGGAAAATTGAGTTGCCAATTATATCAGAGAAGTGCTGATATATTCTTAGGTGTGCCATTTAACATTGCAAGTTATAGTTTATTAACGCACTTAATAGCTAAAGAATGTGGTTTAGAAGTCGGAGAATTTGTGCATACTTTTGGTGATGCTCATATTTACTCAAATCATATCGATGCGATAGAAACACAATTATCACGTGATAGTTACGAACCACCTAAACTTAAAATTAATTCTGACGCTTCAATTTTCGATATAAATTATGAAGATTTAGAAATTGTAGATTATGAATCTCATCCTGCTATTAAAGCACCGATTGCAGTTTAAAACATAAGCTTTTATTTAAATTAATAAACCTTTTACTATATAATTAAGACCATGAACTTTAGAGATACTTATTTAGAATTTCACTATTAGGAGGAAAATTATGACACTGTCGATACTAGTAGCTCATGACCAACAACGTGTCATCGGGGTAAATAATCAATTACCTTGGCACTTACCTAGTGATTTAAAACATGTTAAAGCTTTAACCACGGGCAATACACTTGTCATGGGACGTGCAACATTCGATTCTATTGGGAAACCACTTCCTAATAGGCGTAATGTTGTTTTAACAAGAAACAAATCATTCCACCATGAAGGTGTAGATGTCATACATTCTATGAAAGATATTTATGACTTACCAGGGCATGTATTCATTTTTGGTGGTCAATCACTTTTTGAAGAAATGATTGATAAGGTTGATGATATGTATATCACTGTGATTGAAGATAAATATAATGGCGATACATTTTTCCCGCCATATACTTTTAAAGATTGGGAAGTTGAATCATCAGTCAAGGGGGAAATTGATGAAAAGAACACAATTCCTCACACTTTTTTACATTTGAAACGTAAGGAAACTTCATAGGAGGAAATTATGATGAAAAAGAAAATTGTAACCGATTCAACATCTGATTTATCACATGAGTATTTATCTGATAATGATATACATGTGATACCACTTAATTTAACAATCAATGGCGAAGCCTATGTAGACCAAGTAGATATTTCATCTGAAGCATATATTCAGAAAATGCAGGAAGATGCAGATGTTAAAACAAGCCAACCTGCAATTGGTAAATTTATTGAAATGTATGATGAACTAGGTGCAGACGGTTCTGAAATTATCAGTATTCATATGACTTCAGGTTTAAGCGGCACATACCAAACAGCGCTACAAGCGAGTCAAATGACTGATAGTAAGGTAACAGTTATTGATTCTAAATCCATTTCTTTTGGGCTAGGTTATCAAGTACAGCATATTGTAGACTGGAATAACGAAGGATATGACACTACAGATATCGTATCTAAAATTACTGAATTACAAAAAAATATAAAACTGTATGTTGTAATAGGTCAATTGAGTCAACTAATCAAAGGTGGTCGCATTAGTAAAACTAAAGGTTTGATAGGTAATATGATGAAAATCAAACCAATTGGAACACTTGAAGATGGCAAAATCGAATTAATACACAATTCAAGAACTCAAAATGCAAGTGTACAATTTTTAAAGAAAGAAATTAGCGCATTTATTGGTGATAGAAATATAAAATCTATAGGAATTGCACATGCAAATATTATTGAATTTGTAGATAAAGTTAAAAAACATTTTTCAGAAGAATTTAACTTTACACAGTTCGACACAAATGTAACAACACCTGTGATTAGTACACATACAGGACAAGGTGCAATTGGTCTCGTAGTTTTAAAATCATAAGTTCCATTAAAGGGTCGCTATGAATATACTTGAAACAATATGTCTTAATTAATAAATAAACAATTTTATAGCGTATCTCTTAAAATAATGGTAACTTTATGACAAAATAGACTTAGGAGGTATATTATGGCTTATGCAACATTAGCTGGAGGTTGTTTTTGGTGTTTAGTTAAACCATTCACTTCATATCCAGGTATAGAGAGTGTTATTTCTGGATATAGTGGTGGTCATACTGATAATCCTAATTATGAAAGTGTAAGTACTAACCAAACGGGTCATGTAGAAGCAGTACAAATCACCTATAATCCGGAAATTACTTCCTTCGAAAATATATTAGATGTTTATTTTAAAACATTTGATCCAACAGACAATGGCGGTCAATTTTTTGATCGTGGTGAACATTACGAGCCAGCAATTTTTTATCATGATGAAACACAAAAAAAAGCTGCCGAAGCAAAGATACAACAATTAAACGAGCAAGCAATATTTGATAATCCTGTTATCACGCCCATTAAACCGTATAAAAACTTCTATCCTGCAGAATCTTATCATCAAGATTATTATAAAAAAAACCCGCTACATTATGAACAATATCAACGCGGTTCAGGACGCAAAGGTTTTATAGAAAAGCATTGGGGGAAACAAAATGATTAAAAAAAATAAAAATGATTTAAACGAAATGGAGTACTTAGTTACACAAGAAAATGGTACTGAACCTCCATTTCAAAACGAATATTGGAATCACTTTGATAAAGGTATCTATGTAGACAAAATTTCTGGGAAGCCATTATTCACTTCAGAAGAAAAATTTGAGTCAGATTGTGGTTGGCCAAGTTTTTCAAAAGCATTAGATAATGAAGAAATTATTGAACTTGTAGATAAAACATTTGGCATGGTAAGAACGGAAGTTCGTTCAGAAGATGCAAATAGTCATTTGGGCCATGTATTTAATGATGGACCAAAAGAAAGTGGCGGTTTGAGATATTGCATTAATTCTGCTGCAGTTCAATTCATACCATTCGACAAGCTAGAAGAACTAGGTTATGCAGATTTAATACCACATTTTGAAAAATAAGGAGCGAACAAGATATGTTTAAAAAATTATTCGGTAAAGGTAAAGAAGTAAATAAAGATAGCGCTATTTATGCACCACTTTCTGGAGAATATGTAAAAATTGAAGATATACCAGACCCAGTATTTGCCCAAAAAATGATGGGGGAAGGTTTCGGTATTAACCCAACAAATGGAGAAGTCGTTTCACCAATTGATGGTAAAGTAGACAATGTCTTCCCAACAAAACATGCTATTGGCCTTAAAGCTGATAACGGATTAGAATTACTTGTTCACATCGGTTTAGATACTGTTCAATTAGATGGCCAAGGTTTTGATATCCTTGTCGAAAGTGGCGACACTGTAAATGTAGGAGATCCATTACTTAAATTTGACTTAGACTACATTAAGGAACATGCTAAGTCCGTTATTTCTCCAATCATTATTACAAATTCTGATAATACATCTTCAATTTCTGTTACTGATGTAACTACAGTTACAAAAGGTGAAACTAAAATCGTTGATGTAACAATGAACTAATGAAAGATCATTCATTTTATCAATTTGCACTTACGGCACGAGGTCGTAGTGACGCAAAAGGCGAATTAGCAGAAGAAATTTTTGATGACTTATCTTTCCCAAGACAAGAAAAAGATTTTCATATACTTTCTGAATATATTGAAACTCGAGGAGACTATACAGTTTCATTAGCCGTATTTGATGATTTATATGAAGAATATACAGAGTGGCTAAAATTTTAATACTTAAATAATTGAGGAAATATAGTAAAATATATTAAAATATTTAAGTATCATTTACAGGGCTGGGATTAAACTAAATGGTTCAATCCCAGCTAATTTTATTTTATGACAAATGGATAGATTTTATTTATACATATGTATTGGAAGTGATTAAATGTCAGATCATAAAGACATAAACGAACAAAATATTGATACAAACGAAGATAAAAATCAACATACAAATTCAAAAAATTTTAAATTCAAACGTAGTTATTTCATTTTACTATTATTAGCTACCATACTTGTTACAGCAGTAATTACTGTTTTCGCTACAATATGGATAAGTAATTGGAAAAGTGGTTTAACAAGCAACCAAAGGCATGAAGTACAAAAGATAGAAGAAGTTTATAAAACTTTAAATAATGAATATTACAAAGATACAAATCCTGAAAAACTTTCTTCTGCAGCAATTGATGGTATGGTAAAAGATTTAGATGATCCTTATTCAGATTACATGACAAAGGATGAAACAAAATCATTTAATGAAGATGTTTCTGGTGATTTTGTTGGTATTGGCGCAGAAATGCAAAAAAAGGATGATAAAATTGAAATTACAAGTCCGATGAAACAATCACCAGCAGAAAAAGCAGGTATACAACCAAAAGATATCGTTAAAAAAGTGGATGGTAAATCCATAAAAGGACAACCTTTAGAGGCTATTGTTAAAAAAGTGAGAGGCAAACAAGGTACAAACGTTACTTTAACTATTGAACGAGCTAATCAAACGCATGATATTACAATTAAACGTGATAAAATCCATGTAAAAAGCGTTGAATATGAAAAATATAAAAATGTGGGTGTCTTTACAATTAATAAATTTCAAAATAGTACTTCTGGCGAATTAAAATCATCATTGATTAAAGCACATAAAGATGGTGTACGGAAAATCGTTTTAGATTTACGCAATAATCCTGGGGGCCTTTTAGATGAGGCTGTAAAAATGGCTAATATTTTCATAGATAAGGGAGAAACTGTAGTTCAACTTGAAAAAGGCAAACACAAAGAAAAGATACAGACTTCAAATGATGCTTTAAAAGAAGCAAACGATATGGACGTATCTATTTTAGTTAATAAAGGATCAGCCAGCGCCTCAGAAGTTTTTACTGGCGCTATGAAAGACTATGATAAGGCAAAAGTTTATGGTGCTAAAACATTTGGTAAAGGTATTGTTCAAACAACACACGAATTTGATGATGGCTCCTTATTAAAATTCACTAATATGAAATGGTTAACACCAAAATCTCATTATATACATGGCAAAGGTATTGAACCTGATACTAAAATAAGCGAACCAGCATATCAATCTTTAAATGTCATTCCTAATGATAAAACGTACCACTTGGGTGATAATGATAAAAATGTTAAAACAATAAAAGTAGGTTTAACTGCATTAGGTCATAAGACGTCAAATGAATCCAATGAGTTTGATAACTCACTAGAAACTGCAATTAAGTCATTCCAAAAAGAAAATGACTTAAAAGTGAATGGCACTTTTAATAAAGAAACAAATGAGAAGTTCACACAACAATTAGTAAATAAGGCAAATAAAGAAGATACTGTACTCAATAAACTTTTAAAAACAATAAATTAAAATTAGAGAGGTATAAGTTTCATGATTAGAATTGCTAACAAAAATGATTTGTTAAGTATATTAAATATTGTTGAAGAAGCTAAAGCAACTATGCAAGAAGATGACAATAATCAGTGGGATGAACACTATCCTTTAGAAGAACATTTTAAGAAAGATATAGAGAAAGAAGCACTCTTTGTACTAGAAGAAAATGATGAAATTTTTGCATTTATAGTTGTCGACCAAGAACAAGCAGAGTGGTATGATAATTTAGAATGGCCTGTTAATAGACAAGGTGCATATGTCATTCATAGACTTGCCGGTTCAGCAAGCTATAAAGGGGCTGCAACACAATTATTTGATTTTGCAGTTAATCTTGCACTTGACCATGATATTCATGTGATATTGACAGATACTTTTGCATTAAATAAGCGTGCGCAAGCTCTATTTAGTAAGTTTGGATTTAATAAAGTAGGCGAAATAGAGATTGATTATCATCCTTTTAATAAAGGGGAACCATTTTATGCCTATTATAAAAAATTAGAAGAATAGAGGTAATAATATGACGAAAATCGCATTTACCGGTGGAGGCACAGTTGGTCATGTATCAGTTAATTTAAGTTTAATTCCAACTGCACTCGAAGAAGGTTATGAAGCCTTTTACATCGGTTCAAAAAAAGGCATTGAACGTGAAATGATCGAATCTCAGTTACCTTCTATTAAATATCATTCGATATCTAGCGGTAAATTGAGACGATATATATCATGGGATAATATCAAAGATGTGTTTAAAGTTTTAAAGGGTATATTAGACGCGAGAAGTGTATTAAAAAAGGAAAAACCTGATTTATTATTTTCTAAAGGTGGGTTTGTTTCTGTACCTGTAGTTATAGCAGCTAAATCTTTAAAGATTCCTACTATTATACATGAATCTGATTTAACACCAGGTCTAGCAAATAAAATTTCGCTCAAATTTGCTAAAAAGATTTATACTACATTTGAAGATACCCTACAATTTTTACCTAAAGAAAAAGCAGATTTTGTAGGTGCAACTGTTAGGGAAGATCTTAAAACTGGAGATAAAAAGAGAGGTTATCAACTCACAGAGTTCAAAGATAACAAAAAGGTACTATTAGTTATGGGCGGTAGTTTAGGAAGTAAAAAGCTTAATAGTATCATTAGAGAAAATCTTGAGGCTTTGCAGGCTTCTTATCAAATTATTCATTTAACAGGTAAAGGACTAATCGATGAACAATATACGAATCAAAAAGATTATATTCAATTTGACTTTGTTAAAGATGATTTAACTGATTTACTTGCTATTACTGATACAGTAATTAGTCGCGCTGGTTCAAATGCAATTTACGAATTCTTAGCGCTTCGTATACCGATGCTTTTAATACCATTAGGACTCGATCAATCACGAGGTGACCAAATTGATAATGCTAAGAACTTTGAAACTAAAGGTTTTGGTAAGGCAATCCCTGAAGATGCTTTAACCGAACAAAAATTAATAGATCAATTAAATGATATTGAAACTAATCGTGATACAATAATTAATCAAATGCAAACATATAAAGAAAGTTTCACGCGACAAGACTTATTTAGAAAAATAATTAAAGACGCATTAAATTAATGAGGAGGTTATGCAATGAGTCGTTGGAAAAGAATATCTTTACTCATCATTTTCACGTTAATATTTGGCATCATTGCATTCTTCCACGAATCTAGGCTAGGTAAGTGGATTGATAACGAAGTGTATGAGTTTATATATTCTTCTGAAAGTTTTATCACTACAACTATTTTTCTCGGTGTTACTAAAATTGGAGAAGTATGGGCAATGGTTTGTTTATCGCTTTTATTAATAGCTTATTTAATGTTAAAACGCCTAAATGTCGAAGCACTATTTTTTGCAATTGCTATGGGGTTATCAAGTACACTAAATCCTTTATTAAAAAATATCTTTGATAGAGAACGTCCAACATTACTTAGGCTAATAGACATCTCCGGTTTCAGTTTTCCAAGTGGACATGCAATGGGATCTGCAGCTTTTTTTGGAAGCGCCATGTATATTGCCAATCGAACAATGAAAGGTAGATCAAAAGCCTTTATGGTTGGTTTATCTGCTTTATTTATTATAATGATTTCAACATCACGTGTGTATCTTGGTGTCCATTATCCTACCGATATCATTGCAGGTATTATCGGTGGCGCATTCTGCGTAATTCTATCAACATTAATATTACGTCATAAATTACAAATTTAATTTCTTTTAATCAAGTGCTCTCGGAAAAGTTCAAACTTTGCAGAGAGCATTTTTGCATTATCTTAATAGAGCAAAAACTTAAATGAAATTGTTTAAATAATATAAACTGAAAAATTTTCAACATAAAAAGACAGTTAAATGATAAAGTAATCATCTAACTGTCTAATATGTGTCAAAATTTATTATAAAAACCGATTTTACAAAGTAAAACCGGTTTTTATATTCACGTTGTCTCGCAACGTTAGTCTTTTACGGGCATATAAAAGGGGATATTTTTGAAAATGATCAATCCAAATAAGAACGAAATATGTGTGGGGGGGGAATGTCTTACTTTTGGAATTGATAATCATTTTCAATTACATTATACAACACTGAGAATGATTGTCAATTGAATTTCCGAAATTTTTTAATTTCGTAAGAAAACTCTGTAAATTAGCATCGATCGTATTAATTCATAAGGACTTTTAATATATAATTATTTTTAGCAATGACTTTCTACAATTAACTATTTCATATAATATATAACTTGAGGTGCTACTTATGACAAAAATTTTAATAGTGGAAGATGAGCAAAATCTTGCTCGTTTTATTGAACTTGAACTTGAGCATGAAAACTATGAGGTCGATATTGAATATGATGGACAACCTGGTTTAAATAAAGCATTAACTAATGATTATGATCTAATTCTCTTAGATTTAATGTTACCAAGTATAAATGGCCTAGAAATATGTAGACAAATTCGTCAACAACAAACAACGCCTATAATCATTATTACAGCAAAAAGTGATACGTATGATAAAGTAGCTGGATTGGATTACGGCGCAGATGATTATATAGTAAAGCCATTTGATATAGAAGAATTATTAGCTAGAATTCGCGCTATGTTACGACGCCAGCCACAAAAAAATGTGATTGATATTAAAGGTATTATCATTGATAAAGATGCATTTAAGGTAACCGTCGATGGCCAACCTTTGGATTTAACTAAAACAGAGTATGATTTATTATATCTATTAGCAAATAATAAAAATCACGTATTACAAAGGGAACAAATTATTACGGATGTATGGGGATACGACACAGAAGTAGAAACAAATGTCGTTGATGTTTATATACGTTATTTAAGAAATAAACTCAAACCATTTGGTAAAGATAAATGTATAGAAACTGTTCGTGGCGTTGGGTATGTGATTAGACAATGAAACAGCGTAAATTAAAAACTAAATGGATGATGATTACTACAACCATTACATTTTTAACTATATTTGTATTTAGTCTAATTATTATATTCTTTTTAAGTAGCTCACTCAGACATAACGAATTAAGTGAAGCTAACCGTAGTTCTGATGATATCGTTCAATTATTTGAATCAAAAGATATTGATAATATAACGCCTTTGGATTTAAATGCTTCATTAGGAAATTTTCAAAAAGTGATTCTATTTAATGATGATGAAAAAAAATTAATCGAAACTTCAAACGACAAATCAATTACCTTCTCACCAGAAGTAGTTCCTAAAGATAGAAATAATATTGTGATTAAAAAACATCACAACACCGATTATTTAATAATAACGGATCATATAGAATCACCAAAATTTAACGGTTATAGTGTGATTGTACATTCTTTGGAAGATTACAACGCACTCGTTAATTCTCTTTACTTTATAGCATTAATCTTTGGTGTAATCGCTACGTTTATTACAGCAATTATTAGTTATTTCTTTTCATCACAAATCACAAAACCTTTAATATTGATGTCTAACAAAATGCAACAAATACGTCGAGATGGCTTCCAAGAAAAAGTTGAGTTATCTACAAACTACGAGGAAACTGATAACTTAATCGCTACGTTCAATGAAATGATGTTTCAATTGGAAGAATCGTTTAATCAGCAAAGACAGTTCGTTGAAGATGCTTCACATGAACTCCGAACACCTTTACAAATTATACAAGGTCATTTGAATTTGATTAATCGATGGGGTAAAAAAGATGCAGCTATTTTAGAAGAATCTTTAGATATATCGTTAGAAGAAATGTCTAGAATTACAAAATTGGTAGAAGAATTATTATTACTTACGAAAGAAAATAATAACAGTCGAGATGGAAACATTGAAAATGTAGAAATCAATGCAGAAATTACGTCACGTATTAAATCATTGAAGCAACTTCATGAAGATTATACTTTTGAATTTGATGCATTTCCTAAGCCATTGAATATAAAAATCGACCGCTATCAATTAGAACAAGTTTTGATTATTTTTATTGATAATGCAATGAAATATGATCAGGTCAACAAACATATCCATATTCAGACAAAGTTAAGAAATAAACAAACATCTATAGAAATTACAGATCATGGTGTTGGTATTCCTAAGGAGGATATTGAATTTATCTTTGATAGATTTTACAGGGTAGATAAATCACGTTCACGTAAACTAGGCGGTAATGGATTAGGGCTATCAATCGCCAAAAAGATAATAGAATTAAATCATGGTAAGATTCAAGTAGATAGTGTAGTAGGCCAATATACAACTTTTAAAATTACATTTTAATAATACTTCTATTAACTTAAAAAATAATACAGCAACAAACAAAATCACGTAAACTAATATTAAAGGTACTTTCAGCGCGGGTTAATTCTAATCTATTGTTATTCAAAAAATGTACTTGTGACACTTTCCAAGAATACAAAATACACTTACAACGAATTTTTTCACTATTATAAATTTTTACTGGAGGTGAGGTATAAATCTTATTATTATAATTAGATTTATATTGCACCTCCTTTTTTCGTATAAGTGAGTTATTGGTACTTTAATTTGTATATATTTAATGCTATTATTGATTTGTAAGCGTTTCAACTATTTTGTGGAGGGTGTAAAATGAGCAACGAAAGTCAGGTTTCCGAGGCACCTGTAAATTTCGGAGCAAATCTTGGATATGTTTTAGATTTATATGATATATATCTAAATGATCCTGGTGCAGTTCCTGAAGATTTGCAAGTCCTTTTTAGTACAATTAAAAACGGTGAAGCAAACATCACAACAAATAATGAAAGTCAGAGTAACATAACTAAGGGAGATAGCACAATCAAACGTGTTATGCGCCTTATCGATAATATTCGTCAATATGGGCATTTGTTGGCAGATATTTATCCAGTTAATAGGCCTGAAAGAGAAAATGTACCCAAATTAACAATCGAAGATTTTAATTTGGACAAAGAAACACTTGAATCAATTTCAGCCGGTATTGTTTCTGACCATTTTAAAGACATTTATGATAATGCATATGAAGCAATTGTACGTATGGAAAAACGTTACAAAGGCCCAATCGCCTTTGAATATACCCACATTAATAATAATAGAGAACGTGTGTGGTTAAAGCGTAGAATTGAAACTCCATACAAAGCAACATTAAATGATAATCAAAAAATCGAACTATTTAAAAACTTAGCCCACGTTGAAGGTTTTGAAAAGTATTTACACAAAAACTTTGTTGGAGCTAAACGTTTCTCCATCGAAGGTGTAGATACTTTGGTACCTATGCTACAACAAACATTAAGAATTGCGAGCGACGAAGGCATCCAAAATATTCAGATAGGTATGGCCCATCGTGGTAGATTAAATGTTTTAACACATGTTTTAGAAAAGCCATATGAAATGATGATTTCTGAATTTATGCACACAGATCCGATGAAATTCTTACCTAAAGATGGTAGCTTAGAATTAACATCCGGTTGGTCTGGTGACGTTAAATATCATCTTGGTGGTGTGAAAACAACCCAATCATATGGTACTGAACAAAAGATCTCCTTGGCGAACAATCCAAGTCATTTAGAAATCGTATCACCAGTAGTCCTTGGTAAAACACGTGCCAATCAAGATACAACTGATAAACCAGGCTCAGTAACTACCGAATTCAAAAAATCTATGCCTATATTAATCCATGGTGACGCCGCTTATCCTGGGCAAGGTATTAATTTTGAAGCTATGAACTTAGGTAACTTAGATGGTTATTCAACAGGTGGTTCACTACACATTATTACAAATAACCGTATAGGCTTTACAACCGAACCGCAAGATGGCCGTTCTACAACTTATTCTTCAGATGTTGCAAAAGGATACGACGTTCCAATCATGCATGTAAATGCTGATAATGTCGAGGCAACGATTGAAGCAATTGAAATTGCAATGGCGTTTAGAAAAGAATTCCATAAAGACGTAGTTATCGATTTAGTAGGTTATCGTCGCTACGGTCATAATGAAATGGATGAACCATCAATTACAAATCCACTACCATATCATGAAATACGTAAACATGAGTCAGTTGAAATCTTATACGGAAAACAACTTGTCAGCGAAAATATAATTTCAGAAGATGAAATGAATAATATCATTGACGAAGTTCAAAAAACTTTAAGAACTGCTCATGACAAAATTGATAAAAACGACAAAATGGACAACCCAGAAATGCAAAGACCTGAAAGTTTAGCAGAACCAATACAAAATGACGATTCGCAATTAAGCTTTGAACAGTTAAAAGAAATTAATGATGCAATGCTGACTTATCCGTCAAACTTCAATGTATTGAAGAAGCTAAATAAAGTACTAGAGAAACGTAAAGAACCATTTGAAAGTGAAGATGGATTAGTTGACTGGGCTCAAGCAGAACAATTAGCTTTTGCAACTATCACTCAAAATGGAACACCTATACGTTTAACTGGTCAAGATAGTGAACGTGGTACTTTTAGTCACCGTCACGCTGTGTTACATGACCCAGAAACTGGCGAACAATATGTACCATTACACAATGTTCCTGATCAAAAAGCAACATTTGAAGTGCGTAACTCTCCATTATCAGAAGCTGCTGTTGTAGGTTTTGAATATGGCTATAATGTGCAAAATAAGTCATGTATGACTATTTGGGAAGCACAATACGGGGACTTCTCAAATATGGCTCAAATGATTTTTGACAACTTCTTATTTAGTTCACGGGCTAAATGGGGCGAACGTTCAGGACTAACTTTATTCTTGCCTCATTCATTTGAAGGACAAGGTCCAGAACATTCATCTGCACGTTTAGAAAGATTTTTACAATTAGCTGGTGAAAATAATTCAACTATCGTTAATTTATCTAGTTCAAGTAACTATTTCCATTTATTACGTGCACAGGCAGCTAATCTTGGTACACAGTCTATGAGACCATTAGTAGTTATGTCACCGAAGAGTTTATTACGTAATAAGACTGTTGCAGATCCTATCAGTAAATTCACTTCAGGTAAATTCGAACCAATTTTACCAGAAGATCACGATAAAGCATCAGTGAAAAAAGTTATTTTAGCATCAGGTAAAATGTTTATTGATTTAAAAGAGTATTTGGCCAAAAATCCGAATGATTCTATTTTAATCGTAGCAGTAGAAAGACTTTATCCTTTCCCTGCTGATGAAATTAATGCATTATTAAACGAATTACCTAATTTAGAAAATGTAGCTTGGGTACAAGAAGAACCTAAGAACCAAGGTGCATGGTCATTCGTTTATCCTTATCTAAAAGAATTAACAACTGATAAATATGATTTAAGTTATCACGGTCGCATCCAACGTTCAGCTCCCGCTGAAGGTGATGGTGAAATTCACAAACTCGTACAAAATATGATAATCGAACAAAGTACAAACATTAACTAGGGGGAAGTTAAGCATGCCAGAGGTAAAAGTTCCAGAATTAGCAGAATCCATAACAGAAGGTACCATTGCAGAATGGTTAAAACAAGTAGGTGATAGCGTAGATAAAGGTGAAGCTATTGTTGAATTAGAGACAGATAAAGTAAACGTAGAAGTTGTTTCAGAGGAAGCAGGTGTACTTCAAGAATTATTGGCTGACGAAGGCGACACAGTAGAAGTTGGCCAAGCAATTGCAGTAGTTGGAGAAGGCAGTGGTAATAATACTTCTGAGTCACCAGCGAAACAAGAAGATACAAAAGCAACTGACAATTCAAATAACGAACAACAATCTTCTGAATCAACAGAAAGCAAACCAGAAGCGTCATCACAAGATAACGGACAACGAGTAAATGCTACACCATCTGCTCGTAAATACGCTCGTGAAAAAGGTATTGACTTATCTGAAGTATCACCATCTTCTAACGATGTAGTGAGAAAATCTCATGTTGATCAAAGTCAACAACAATCAAACACTCAACAATCACAACCAGCTGCTAAAGAAGAAACTAAAAAACCAGCACAACAAAACCCATCAAAACCAGTTATTAGAGAAAAAATGTCTCGTCGTAAGAAAACAGCTGCCAAAAAATTATTAGAAGTATCTAATAATACAGCTATGTTAACTACTTTCAACGAAATCGATATGACAAATGTTATGGACTTACGTAAGCGTAAGAAAGAACAATTCATCAAGGATCATGATGGTACGAAACTTGGTTTCATGTCATTCTTTACAAAAGCAGCTGTAGCAGCATTGAAAAAATATCCAGAAGTAAATGCTGAAATTGATGGCGATGACATGATAACTAAACAATATTATGATATCGGTGTTGCAGTTTCTACAGAAGACGGTTTACTTGTGCCGTTTGTTAGAGATTGCGATAAGAAAAACTTTGCTGAAATAGAAGACGAAATTGGTAATTTAGCTAAAAAAGCGCGTGACAAAAAACTTGGATTAGATGATATGGTTAACGGATCATTTACAATCACAAATGGCGGCATCTTTGGTTCAATGATGTCTACACCTATCATTAACGGTAGTCAAGCTGCGATTTTAGGTATGCACTCAATTATCACTCGTCCAATTGCTATCGATGCAGATACAATTGAAAACCGTCCAATGATGTACATCGCTTTAAGCTATGACCACAGAATCATTGATGGTAAAGAAGCTGTAGGTTTCTTAAAAACAATTAAAGAATTAATTGAAAATCCAGAAGACTTACTATTAGAATCTTAATCCACAACACAAAATAGTTTACTAACCCTAATACAACGGCGTTCAGCGTCGTTGTATTTTTATGTATTTATGCATTTCTTAGAATTTCCCCATATCATAATCATTTTCTGAGTTAGAATCATTTTGTCAGTTATTCTCCCAAACTAAAAGCACCTAAATAATAAAAAAAGAAATAGCCTTACAACATCAGTTAATACAAAGTAATATTGGCACAAGACAAAAGAAACAACATGCGATGGATATAATTAATAGAACCCAAAATACAAATAAACACTTATATCTTAAAGTAAGGAGGATTGTATATGCACTATGAAAATACAGGTGTTCAGTATGCCAACACCAGAAGTATATAAAAGGGAACAAAAACCTCTATATAATCCTAAATCTTCACAACACGTTAAAAACACTAAAGATATACCAATTCAATATATAGATTGATACAGCGTCTCACATTAAATTGTGGACGTTAATTGTTACATCAATTTAAGTAATATATTGTAATATTATACACTTCATTTATAATTTATAATAAACATTGAGGTGAACAAAGTTACAATTGACTGGTTGATACTAACTAATCCCTTAGTATTTTCTATTAATACAACTATCGGCGGGTAGTATTTAACACAATTTACTAATAAAAAACGAATGAAAAAAGTGAAGTGGATAGAATAAGTTCATAAGCTTTACGTACTTTATTTAAAAGTAATTGTAAATAGACGAGGTCTTAACTTATCCACGTTTTAAGTATTACTCATTTTTTATGAATATAAATCGGAGGTTAGTATACTATGCATACAAATGAACTTAAAGGAATTTTTAACGCAACAGGAGCTAATATTTATTTTGAATCAAAAGGTAACGGAGAAAATTTATTATTAATTCATGCCGGGATTGCAGATTCAAGTATGTGGGATAAAGAATTTCAATTATTGTCAGAAAAATATCGAGTAGTTAGATTTGATCTTCCTGGTTTTGGCTTAAGTGATTTCACTGAAGGAAATTACTCTTATAATAAAATCATCAATGAACTACTTACGTATTTAGACATTAAACACACCCATATTTTAGCTGCTTCATTCGGTGGAAAAATAGCTATTGATTTTTATCTAGAGAACTCAGAAAAATGTCTGAGTTTAGCGCTTTTGTCTCCAGCTTTAGGTGGGTGGAATAATTCTACTTTCTTACAAAAATATGAAGAAAAAGAGGAAAGATTATTAAAAGAAGGAAAAATAGAAGAAACTGCACAGTTTAACTATATAACTTGGATACAAAGAAACAGAGCACCGGAACTTATGAATCCAGATGTAAAAAAGTTAGTTATTGCTATGCAGATAAAGATTTTAACTAAACCTGAACCAGATTTTTCTTACGAAGAAATAGAAACAGGAGAAAATATCTTACAGATAAAAAACATTCAAATACCTGTATTAATTATTAATGGTAAGTGTGATGTTCCAGATTTCCTTGATATATCTGAACTTATGATTAAAGAAATTCCCAATGTAAAAAACATTCAAATACCTAATACAGCACACTTAGCTAACCTAGAATCTCCCAGGATCTTTTTTAAGTTAATTTCGGAATTCTTTGCCAATAATTCTAACAATTAATAAAAAGGATTTACTATTAGAATCTTAATCCACAACACAAAATAGTTTACTAACCCTAATACAACGGCGTTCAGCGTCGTTGTATTTTTATGATTATATTTAATTTTAAAAGTCCTAATCAAAAACCATCTAATTTGTATTAAGTTATATATCAAAAAGCTTAGAAAGCAAAAGAGAGTGGCATATAGGTGCAATTTTCAAATTCCTAAGGTGCTAAGTCGGAAATTCTATTATAACGTTAAAAACACCTTTAAAATACAAATTCTAACTATTTAACACTTAGGAATTTAAAACACACGCTTTCGGATTTATAAAACATTCACAATATAAAATTGTTATTATGTAATGTAAGATATAGGTTTAAAATTATTTGTAAAAAGGGATGATTTTATGACTTTTAAAAACGCATTGAAATTCGGTATCATTATGTCATTAGTCATGTGCACAGCATTTTATATTATCCCGCCACCTGAACACATATTAGGAAAAATAGTTTATTCATTAATTACTACTTGCATCGGTTTATTACTAGCTTATTTTATATTAGGCAAAGAAAACATGAAAAGAAGATAATACTGAAAATTCATAAACAAATTCTATATCTAATATTTTATTAACTTTATGTAATAAATGATGATTAGGAAGTTCACACGAAAACATACACAATAAAAAAGAGTTGCCTACACATAAAATTGCGTAGGCAACTCTTTAATTTAATAATGAATAATCATATTCATCCTCATCGTTGTCTCATGCTCGTTTAAATATTTATGAAACGTGTTCCCATTAAACTTTAGCGATTCATCTTTTTTCACAACAACTCGTTCGTCACCTAATATAAGCGTCAATGTACCATCAAATACAGTAATGTATTCATTTGCACTAGAGCCACGCGGTGCTCCATTCATGGTGCCTCCAGGCTCTATTATAACCATATGGCTTTCAAATTTTTTAGCAATATCAAATTTGAAGTAAGGATAAACGCTATATTTTTGCTCAGATGATGATAAAGACTGTATGTCTTGAATCGTAATTTTTTTAGCGAATTCCTCATTGTCTTGTGTCAATTCGGCAAAAGACACTTTTAAACCTTCAGCAATTTTCCACAATGTAGTAATAGATGGTACAGACTCTTTGCGTTCAATTTGTCCTAACATTGTTTTACTTACCTCTGTAAGAACTGATAAATACTCTAATGAATAACCATTTTGTTTTCTATATAATTTTAGATTTTCTGCAATAATATCATTAATTTCTTTCATCTAAAAACACCTCATCATACAATATAACGTACAAAAATAACAATACAAAGTATTACGCTATAACGTTTTTAAGAACGTTATAGCGTATTTATAGGTGGGGTAGGGGAAGTGCATTGTGTACAAATCCCTTAGTAACAGCGTTAACAGGGTTTATTGAATAAATCCATCTTATGAAATATTCACTCTAACAACATTGAATTATAATAATGTTTTTTATTTATAGATTTCAACAATTACATATTCAAAAAATATATTATCAACAACATTTAACCATTAGCTAAATGTTGTTGATAATAACTTTTAGGACTACACCCGTATATTGTTTTAAAACGTCTATAAAAATTCGAGTAATCACTAAAACCACATAATACTGCTACTTGCTGAGGGCTTTCTCCTTTTTTTAACATTCTTTGTGCATTTTGTAGTCTTATTTGTAATAAATAGCGGTAAGGAGGATATCCTACTATTCTTGTAAAATGCTGTGTTATTTTATATCGACTAACATAGAATTTCTTTTCCAAATCTTCTAAAGATATTTGATCAGCATAGTGTAATTCCATATAATCTAAGACTTGTCTAACCAACTGCATTTGTGTATCGTCCTCTACCTTTACTTCAGCATTTTCTATGGAAACTCTGTTAAGTAGAACGAAAAATTGAGTCAACATAGATTCTTCAGCTAGTTTTTTGCCGAATTTATTATTTTCTTGCTCATTCAAAAGGCCTTGTAATAAGTAATAAAGCTCACGTTTTTGTACCTCTGTTAGTTGTAGCGAGTGCTTAAAATTTGGTGATTTGGTATCAAAACATTGCATTAAATTACATTCAGGAGTGGAAAGCGACTCTAATAACTGTCCGTCAAATCTCAGACCAATTCTTTCAGCATGTCCATCCATTTGTTCATTCAACTGATGAAATTCGTACGGCGTAATTACCAACATAGAACCCACGTCTAATTGAAATCGCTCTCCCTCAATTGTGTACAACATATTTCCAGATAGTGAAAAGAAAATTTCATAATGATCATGATAATGTAGCTCGTTACCAAAGTGACCATCACTTATTTTATGCCATACTGCATATTCTCCCTCGAACGGCAGTGAAATAGTATCAAATTTCAGTTTAAATGTTTCATCGTCTAACATCGATATGCCTCCCACTCAAAATACAATCTTTTTATCTTTTTTTACAATGTTTAAAATTTTCTAATAATTTATACTCCCATTATAGCACTTAAAGTTCATTATTATGAAAGGATGATTTATATGGTTAAACCACAAATTGGGGTACAAATGATGATGTTAAAGAAAAAAGTGGAAAAAGATGGAATCTACAATGTATTGCGAACGATTCATGATCTTGGGTACCAAGCTGTAGAAGTATCACAAATTGAAATGACTCCTCATAACATTTCTGAAATGCAAAAAGCCATCAAAGATTTTGATATGAATATTGCTGCTATGTCATGTGGAGTAGAAGATATTTCAACCAATCAAAAATATCCTGGGGATACTTTACAAAATGATTTTGAAAAGATTGTTGCAGATTGTAAAGTAGTTGACTGTAATATATTAAGAATTGGTATGTTGCCGATGAATTACATGGGCTCAAAGGAGCGTACACTTAACTTTGCAAAAATTTGCGATGACTATGCACTACGATTAAAAGCAGAAGGCATTGATTTATATTACCACGCACACAATCTTGAATTTGTTCGCTATGATGGGCGATTTATGCTTGATTTAATGCGTGATAATACAGAAAATCTAGGGTTTGAATTAGATGTACACTGGATATGGAGAGCCGGTCTTAACCCTATAGACGTTATACCAAATTATGCGCAACGTATTCGTGCAATCCATTTAAAAGATTTTCGCGTAGGCGAAATTGACATGGATCAATATCCTGGTGAAGGTCATGAGAAAATATACTATATGCTACATATGATTACGCAATTTGCAGAACTAGGTGAAGGCACTTTACCTTTAAAAGACATTATTGAGGTTGGGTTAGAAAGTGGTAGTGAATACTTCTTCGTTGAGCAAGATGAATTATATGGTGCCGATCCTTATGATTGTTTAGTTACAAGTCGAGATCATTTATTAGAATTAGGTTATAAACATTGGTTTTAATATCTAATTACAATTATAGACAAAGTGGATATTTCACAAATTCACGACCAAAAATATGTAAGCGATTATTATTATAAGCGTTATTCTTTAGAAATTGGAGGTAAATTCATGTTAAATAACATTGCTATATCAGGTTTTTCTGATGAAATATCATCAGATTTAAACACACAATTGCAAAAGGTATCAGAATTAGGTATGCGTTACATTTCATTACGTGGCATTGACGATGAAAATATAGGTGATTATACAGTCGAGAAAATAAAAAAGAATGTTATTCCAAAATTAAAAGAATGGAATATCTCAGTTTCTTCTATTGGTTCTCCGATTGGTAAAATATATATTCAAGATGAAGAAGCGTTTGAAAAACAATTAGAAGTCTTAAAAAACATGTGTCAAATCGCAAATGTATTGTCTTGTAAGTATATTAGAATTTTCAGTTTCTATATACCTAAAGAGCAAAATTTTGATGATTATCAGCATACAGTTATTAAGAAATTAAAAGCATTTGCAAAAATTGCAGAGCAATATAACGTCGTTTTACTGCATGAAAACGAAAAAGATATTTTTGGTGATATAGCTCGTCGTTGTAAATTCATCCTTGATGAAGTAGGGTCAGACCATTTTAAAGCGATTTTTGATTTTGCCAATTTCGTTCAATGCGGAGAAGACACACAAGCTTGTTATGAACTCTTAGAATCTGACATTGAATACATCCACATCAAAGATGCGGTCTATAAAGACAGTATTAACGTTGTTTGTGGCACAGGCGATGGCCAAATTGAGTCTATTCTTAAACAAGCGATAACTAGTGGCTATAAAGGTTTCTTAACTTTAGAACCTCATCTTGTTGTATTTGATGCAATTAAAGATTTAGAAATAGAGCATTCCACCGAAACAATTCAAAATACAGCTGCAAAAGATGGCGCTGAAGGATATCAAATTCAGTATGAAGCGCTTTTAGAAATTTTAAAAAATATTGAAAATAAGGAGAATGTATAATGACAAATATTCGTTTAGGCATAATTGGATTAGGAGCACAAGGCAATACCTATGCTGACTTTATCAATGAAAACAAAGTAAAAAATGTAGTGATTGGTGCCATTTGTGATATCGATCCTGATAAAAAAGCACTAGCTACCGAAAAATACCCCGATACGCCTTTTTATAATGATTATATCGATTTATTAGAAAGCGGAGATGTCGATGCTATTGTGACAACAGTACCACATTATTTGCATACTGAAATAGGCAAAGCCGCATTAAACAGAGACATACATGCACTATTGGAGAAACCAGCTGATATCTATGCCGAAAAAGTAAAAGAAATTAGCGACTTAGCCGCTTCAAAACCTGAATTGACATTTGGTATTTTCTTTAATCAAAGAACTAATCCACTTTATCAAAAAGTTAAAGCCTTAATTGATGATGGAGATATCGGACAAATTAGACGTACAAATTGGATTATTACTACTTGGTGGCGCCCACAAGCATATTATGATCAAAGTTCATGGCGTGCAACTTGGAATGGAGAAGGTGGTGGTGTACTAGTTAACCAAGCACCACATCAAATTGATTTAATGCAATGGTTATGCGGACTACCAGAAAAAGTATATGCCAATGTAAAATACGGTTACCAGAGAAATTTAAATGTTGATGATGATGTGACGACTGTATTAGATTACGGTAATGGGGCGACAGGTGTTTTCATCACATGTACGCATGACATCATTGGCACGGATCGACTAGAAATTACAGGAGATAAAGGAAAAATTCTAGTAGAAGATAGTAAGAAAATAACTATCAAACGCTTAAAACAATCTGAAAACGAAATGAATGAAACTATGACTTGGGCGGATGTAGCAGAAATCTTCAAAGGTGATGGTATGGGAGATATCTATGAAACAGATACTTTTGAATTTGATAGTGTCTGGGGCGAACAACACATCAATGTACTTGAAAACTTCGCTGCAAATATCATCGATGATACACCGCTTATAGCGCCTGGTAGCGATGGAATTCATGGCGTTAACTTCGTAAATGCAATTTATCTTTCTAGTTGGTCAGGTAAAGAAGTAACACTGCCTGTAGACCCAACAGAATTCAAAAATGCTTTACAACATAAAATCAATACAGAAAATAAATAAATTCACCTATAACAGGAGATGATAAAATGTTGAAAGTTGGTGTAGTCGGTTTAGGAGATATCTCACAAATTCATATACATGCAATACAACAAAATCCTAAAGCTCAATTAATCGCGGTTTGTGATGAAGATGAATCATTAAAAAACAAAGCACCTCATAGCAATTTTTATAATAATCTAAATAGCATGTTAGATTCAGAAAAGTTAGATTGCGTTCATGTTTGCTTACCTCACCACTTACATGTATCTGCTACTACAACATGTGTTGAAAAAGGGATCCATGTATTACAAGAAAAACCTTTAGCTGTAAATGCGAAAGAAGGACTCGAATTAGTCGCTTTACAACGTCAATATTCAGAAATTAAGATAGGCGTATGCTTCCAGAATAGATATAACGACACCTTCCAGACATTAAAAAACATTGTTCGAAGCGGACAATACGGAGAGGTCATTGGAGTAAAAGGTCTAGTAACATGGTTTCGACCTGAATCCTATTACACAGAGAAACCTTGGCGTGGACAAATGGCTTATGCAGGCGGAGGTGTTCTAATCAATCAATCCATTCATACATTAGATTTAATGCAACTACTTTGCGGGAATGTAACCTCTATTAAAGGAACCGTATCTCAATTATTAGATTATGATATCGAAGTAGAAGATACAGCATCCGCACATATTAAATTTGAAAATAATGCGAACGGCATGTTCTTTGCTACTAATGCTAATTTTGGAAACTCAAGTGTAGAGTTACAGGTTATATTTGAAAATGAAAAATTAACAATTAAAGATAATATACTTACACGTATGAATAAACAAGGTTATAAGATTCAAATTAATGAAGATGAAAAGCTAGATGGTGATAAATCGTATTATGGTCCTAGCCATGGCAAGTTGATTAACCAATTCTATGATTGCATTATTGAAGATACTGATGATTATATACAGCCTAAAGATGCATTAGCATCTATCGCCATGATTGATGCTATACAAAAATCTTCCAAATCAAACAGTATGGTTCATTTTGCTAGTAATTAAATATTTTTATTATCATTCATAATTTATTGCACACCGATTTTTATCGTTGTGCATTTTTAATTCGAATATATTTATATTAAAATTATTATCAATTGAATTTATACATATATTTCCATATACTAAATATAATATCGACAATAGTAGGTGTATTAATATGAACAATCAATCAAAAGTTATTTTAGACCTCGCTGTAAGTCTCGATGGCTACATAGAAGGGCCAAATGGGGAAATTGACTGGTGTATTATGGATCCAGAAATGAATTTCAATACTTTTTTAAAACAGATTAGCGCTATCATATACGGTAGGAAAAGCTATGATTTATGGGGGACTTATACGCCTCAATTAGGTAATGAAGAAAATGGAGACTATAGTATGTGGCAAGAGATTCATAGTAAACAGAAATATGTATTTACGCAACAGAAAAATCTTGTTTCTGCAGATGTCGAATATATAAATTCAGAAGATATGCTAGTTAATATAGACAAAATTAAAGCCCAACAGACTAAAGATATTTGGTTATACGGCGGTTCTAATATTATAACTTCTTTTATAAATAATGACTTAATTGATGAATATCGCTTATCTATACACCCTATTGTGTTAGGTTCTGGAAAACCTTTGTTTGAACATTTAGCAAATAGAATTAATCTGATACATGTAAAAACTAATACGTACCAAAGTGGCGTCGTACAACTTATATATAATAAAAACAAATCATTATAGCTGTGTATTGTATAAAGGAGTATATATATGACTGAAATAGCAGTAGAAATGGATCAGGTAACATTAAAGCTTAACAACAAAACAATCATCAATAATTTATCATTTCAAATACCCAAAGGCTCAATCACCTTATTAAAAGGGAAGAATGGCGTCGGTAAAAGTTTGACACTCAAATTGATGACAAAATTAATAACACCAAATACCGGTATTATTAATGTCTCTGGCTACACAAGTTACGCGCCTGACAGTTTCCCTAAAAACATAAAACTAACAACAAAATCATTTCTAACAACTATTCAAAATTTGAATATGAAGCGGAAACCTGACAGCCATACCGTTGATGACTATTTATCACTATTAAACCTATCTTCATTACAAAATACTAAATTACATCATCTTTCAAAAGGCTCTTTACAAAAAGTGAATATCATCCAAACTTTATTAACGGATGCGGATATAATGGTATTTGACGAACCATTTTCAGGTTTAGATAAAATGTCAGAAGCACAATTTTTAACTCGTTTACAACAACTATCGAAAACTAAAACAATAATTATTACAGATCATGATTCTAATATTGAACATACAATTGCGACTCATATATTAAGTTTAGATGATTATACATTTATGCCACAATCTAATCATCAAGAATTGAAGTCTATCACAATTACCAACCAACAATATGTTAATGAAATCATCGAACGTGATTTAGCATCGTGGGTATGTGCTAAATTAACTTCAAACCATCAATATGTCACCTTACAAATTGACAAACAAAATTTAAATGTCGTTTTACAACATTTACTAAAGCATAATTGCGAAATCATCGAAGTAAAGGATCTTTAAAATGCTATATTCTTTTTTAAAATATGAACACTTAAAATTTTTAACATCGTATCAATTCATTGCACCAGTATTTACATACTTACTGTGGGTCATCGGTATATATATCTATCGAGATATGCCCGTGCTATCAAGCTATGGTTCTACAGCAATTGGTTTATTTATAGTAATGACGTGGATGACTATTATTAATTTCGGTCGTGACACTTTAAATGAACGTCATATTTTCTATATGCAATTAAAATCAAAAACTACTTATTTGTTAATAAAAATACTATATTTATATTTATTTAGTACATTGCTGATTATTTTCTCATTAATCTATCCACTTTTACTTAGTGTATTTGATAAACCTGTTTCCTTTAACTTTGTCTTAATAGGGATAGTTACTCATCTGTTATTAAGTATGTTTGGCATTGTATTAGGCGCTTTTATTACAAATACGAAAATTGCGACTAAATCTTATAGGTGGTTATTAACCATATTTATTATGCTCATCATTTTCACTAAAGAGGTACTTATAACGACCGTACCATTTACAAAATGGATACTCTGGTTATTACCACCAATTAGCAATCTTTTAAATCAATTGAATAGCGATAATTTGTCATTGCTTAATAACAATTTCCTGCTATTATGTTTATTTGCTGTGATTTATATTTTAATAGCACTTAAATTGCTTATTGTACTATTTAAAAAAACTGAGTAACTCACTATAAAAAGACATCCCTACAAGATTGTTATATATTCTTGTAGGGATGTCTTTTTATTGATTTAAATAGTTAAAATATACCTAAAATTACAATTAAGCAATATAAACAAATAGTTCAATAATAGCAATAATTAAAAACACCAAAAATACAACACCGTAAATATTATTCTTTTTAGCGCTCTGCTCATTTTGAGATTTTTGTTTTGCTTTATTGTTTATGTTAGTGAAGAAGGTAATACCAGAATAAACTGCAATAAGTACGGTTATACCAAACACAAACCACATACCACCCATTATGACAAACCTCCTTTATTAATAATCATTATACAACTAATCTTTTTATAAGATTAAAATCATGATATATACCTATATTAATACATTTTTTCAGTTCATCCAATGTATATTCTAAAAATTTAATTAATATATACATTTGCCATAAACTTCATCGTATAAATAACGCGTAAAATAAGTTATAATGATTGAAAAGCTATGAATAAAGGGGTTAATATAATGAATGGTCTTAGAAGTGTAACCACAGGGACAGATAATTTAGAAAAAACTAAAACTTTATTTAAAGATGTATTAGGTCTAAACGTTGAAGATAAAGGGCAAGCTCTCCGTTTTGGTGATGCAGAACTAAACTCCGGCACACGTATCCATTTTGTAGAAATACCAAACTATACAAATCAAGAGAATCATATTGAAAATATTGGTTTACGTTTACCAAGTGACGAGGGTTTAGATGAATACCAAACTATCTTAGATGACCATCAAATTGATCATAGTGAAATTACTGATTTAAATGGGCATAAGTATTTTGAATTTAATGACCATAATCATCAGACGTTCAATATTTATTCAAACGAACACAATACGGGTGCACCTCTAGGAATGCCCACATTTGATAGTACTGTTAACCCACTGCATCAAATTCAAGGTTTAGGGCCAGTCTTACTTAAAGTAAATGAATTATTACTCACTCAATCTATTTTGACAAAAGTGTTTGGCCTTACGCATTTCGCTGAATATACACCACGTCCTGACGCAGACTATAAAGTACAAGTCTTCCGAATCGGGGAAGGTGGTTTAGGTGGGGAATTACACTTACACGCTACTGAAGAAGATTTAAAAATGCCGAAACATGGTATTGTAGAACAAATTGAGTTTGCAACTGAATCCAAAGCACAATTCCAAAATGCATTACAACAACTTGAATCTATAGGTATTCCTTACCAATCATTAGATCAAGAAGGTGAAAAATCCTTAAGAATTAGTGAAAAAAGTGGTATCACTTTTATATTGACTTTAGAAATTAAATCATAGAAAGAGGAATGTTTATTTATGTTACATGAAACATGGAAAGAAAATACACCAGTGAAAAAAGTTGAAGTTATTCATACAAATGCTAAGAAATTCACAGTTGCTGATATGCTAACTATTGGGCAACAATATGATGTTATAAATGAAACTGAAGAATATTACCAAATTATTGATAACTCTGGGCTTGTTGGTGGTTATTACAAAGAATATTTTAAAGAGGTATAGAATTAACAAATAAATCTTGCGCTCATATTGTGTTGCGCGTTCAAATAATTTCTTAACAAATAGGGCTAGGGCGAAATATGATGATGTATTCATGCCCCAGTCTATTTTTAATGATTTTTTATAAATAAATAAGTCATATTTTATATAGAGGAGACAATTCATGATGACAAGTACAAACTATATTAATAGAGATAAAACAGTCTTTAACGATGCAGAAGCTTTAATGCAACTAAATAAAAACATTTTACTAAAAGGACCTACAGGATCGGGTAAGACGAAATTGGCAGAAACATTAAGCGAAACAATGAATCGCCCAATGCACCAAATCAATTGTTCAGTCGATTTAGACGCGGAAAGCCTACTCGGATTCAAAACCATACAAACCAACGACAACGGAACACAAGAAATTGTTTTTATAGATGGACCAGTAATTAAAGCCATGAAAGAAGGCCATATACTGTATATTGATGAAATTAATATGGCTAAACCTGAGACGTTACCTATTTTAAACGGCGTGCTAGACTACCGTAGAAAACTGACGAATCCATTTACAGGAGAAGTCGTCAATGCAGCACCTGGATTCAACGTCATTGCAGCAATCAACGTTGGATATATAGGTACTTTGCCAATGAACGAAGCATTAAAAAATCGTTTTGTTGTCATTCAAGTAGATTATATCGATGGTGATATTTTAAGTGATGTCATTAAACAACAAAGTCAGTTAAATGACACTGTATTAATTCAAAAAATCATTAAGTTTAACGAAGACTTACGTACGATGACAAAACAAGGTCAAATATCTGAAGAAGCGGCTAGTATTCGTGCATTAATAGACTTAAGTGATTTAGCTACTATTATGCCAATTGAACGTGCCATTCAAAGAACAATAATAGATAAGTTAGAAGATGAGCGAGAACAACAAGCTATTTTAAACGCGGTAGAATTAAACTTTTAGTGAGGGATAAACATGAGTGACCGTTTTATAAAATTCAATGACGAGCAACTAGATGCTAAACAAGTGATGATGC
The DNA here is from genome assembly GCF_033597815.2 of Staphylococcus sp. KG4-3. Lineage (NCBI taxonomy): Bacteria > Bacillati > Bacillota > Bacilli > Caryophanales > Staphylococcaceae > Staphylococcus > Staphylococcus halotolerans. Next base: position 1,420,907 of record NZ_CP166245.1, on the reverse strand, counting down.
TTCAAGATTTAGCACGTCTTTTACTGAAAAATGAGCAAACACAAGTTAAGATTCAAAAGTTCCCTTATTACGATCCAATTAATAATACTTTAATCACGAGTTCTTTTTGGTCACATAGAAATGAATATGTTGAAACTACAGGATTAAAAACTGACGTCATGCTCGCTGCTTATGGTTACCAGATGATGGATGAAAAGGTTGTGAATCATGTTATACAGAATCATGAGTTCAAACATCCTAAATTCTATCAGCAACTTTTCAAACTACTCGAAGACCAACGCATCTTAAGCACGATAGCAAAGGAACGACCATCAACTAAATCAGCTATTCAGATGCGTAATGAAGTTAGGCTTAACTACAATAAGACACAAATAAATGTATACAGAACCAAAACTACTTTTACAGATTTATTATTTCTATATCTGGAGGCTTCTTTTATAACAGAAAACTTTTACGATATACCACAAATACATCCACAAATTGATGATGTGTTAAATAATATGTATATGTACTTACCGAACTTTTTCTATAACAAGACTTCTGAAGATAATATGTATTTAGTGGAGCGAATTATGTTCCAAATCGACGATATATTAAAAGAGGATATGCTAAACGAATATTATCATTTACCAAAAAAAGTTTATGAATCTATACAAGCACTTCAATTCGAGGATTTAACTAGAACAGATGCGAGCAATACAGACGGTAGTTCAAATGAAAATAAAGACGAAGATTCAGTAAGTGAAGAGATGGAATCAAATAATCAAGATAGTGCCTCACAAGGTGGCGCATACTTAGAAATGGAATTACATGAAGGGGAAAATAGCCAAGTCATGGGCGATAATGATAATACGCGTGAAGGCGATCCTGCTGATGATATGACTGATATGCAAACCAAAAAGGGGAAAGGTTCATCTAATAATATAGAAGACGATCAAGGCGGTTCTGTTGGGCATAATCAAGCTTTCGCTTTAAAAGGAATTAATGAAAACGTCGAAATCAAATGGAACATCCCTGAAATTCAACCTCAATTTATCCACCAATACCAAAAAGTTGAATCTGATGTCCAGTTTGAAACCAAAGATTTAATTCAAATCATACAAAAAACGATTGATAGAGAATATCAAGATGAACGACATAATTTAACAAAAGGCAGATTACAAAAAAACCTACTCAATTGGTTTATAGACGATCAATATAAACTATTTTATAAAAAACAAGACTTAAGTCAGTCATTCGATGCTACGTTCACATTATTAGTAGATGCTTCAGCCAGCATGCAAGATAAAATGGAAGAAACAATTAAAGGTGTCGTACTATTTCACGAAACATTAAAGAGCCTAAATGTAAAACATGAAATATTGGCATTTAATGAGGATGCCTTCGATGCCGATGAAGCAAACCAACCCAATATTATAGATGAAATCATCACATACAATCGTTCTATGATGGATAAAGATGGGCCAAGAATAATGGCATTAGAACCACAAGATGATAATAGAGATGGTGTTGCTATTAGAATTGGTAGTGAAAGACTCATGCGTCGCTCCCATAATCAGCGTTTCTTAATTGTATTTTCAGATGGAGAACCTTCTGCATATAATTATAGCCAAGATGGTATATTAGATACTTATGAAGCGGTTGAAACAGCTCGTAAAATGGGTATTGAAGTCTTCAATGTGTTTTTGAGCCAAGAGCCTATCACAGAAGATATTGAGCAAACGATTCATAATATATATGGACAATACGCTTTATTTGTAGAAGGCGTTGAAAATCTCCCATCCCAATTATCACCATTATTGAAAAAACTATTATTAAAATCATTTTAAATAGGCTGTTTTTGACAAATAATAAATGATATATTTAAATATTCTGAAATTTATATAGACGATATCTAATTAACCATGATAGAATAGGTAATATTATTTTATTGGTTAGAAGGAGCAAGTCATATGAATAAAAATACATGGATTATAGGTTTTACATTGTTCGCAATGTTTTTTGGGGCAGGTAATCTTATTTTCCCACCAAATTTAGGCTTAGATAGTGGTCAGTATTTCTGGCCATCAATCTTAGCATTTGCTTTAACAGGTATTGGACTACCACTATTAGGCGTTATCGTAGGCGCGTTAGATAAACAAGGTTATATTGGATCATTAAATAAAATTTCACCTAAGTTCTCTATCATATTCCTAGTCATCATCTATCTTACAATTGGACCACTGTTCGCGATTCCTCGTACAGCATCGACATCGTTTGAAATGACAGTGACACCGATTGCACACACAAATAGTAGTTTAGCATTGTTTATCTTTACTGTAATATATTTCCTGATAGTTTTATATTTATGTATTAATCCAACTAAAATGGTAGATCGTATTGGTTCGCTATTAACACCATTGTTATTGATCACTATTTTAGCAATGATTATCAAAGGATTTGTTGATTATGGTAGTAATTCCCATAGTCAAGCAACTGAAGCATTCACATCGAACTTTGCAGGTTTCTCACAAGGGTTCACAAATGGTTATCTAACTATGGATGCCATTGCAGCTATAGCTTTCTCAATGATTGTTGTTAATGCAGTAAAATCAACAGGTATTACACATGCCAATCAAATTTTCAAACAAACGTTAATGGCTGGCGTTATTGCAGCTGTAGCTTTAATGTTTATTTATATCTCATTAGGATTTATAGGTAATCATATGGCAGTACCTCAGGAAAAAATAGCGAGCCTGACTGCCAATGACCAAAATATTGGTACATATTTATTAACGACTATGGCAAGTCTTGGATTTGGAACATTGGGTAAATATTTATTAGGTATTATTGTGGCACTTGCTTGTCTTACAACAGCTTGCGGTTTAATCGTAGCTGTATCAGAATATTTCCATAGAATTTTCCCAAGAATTTCTTATAAAATATATGTAATTGTGTTTACACTAATTAGTTTTATTTTAGCAAACCAAGGACTTAACTCAGTCATTACTATGTCTGTGCCAGTACTAAGTATTGTGTACCCTGTAGCAATTACATCGGTATTACTTATTTTAATAGCACGTTTTGTACCTACAAAACCAATTGCACAACAAATTCCTGTTACTATTGTTACAATTGTATCTATTTTAAGTGTCATTCATACACAAGGCTGGCTAAAATTGAGTTTCATTGATAGCTTGCCGTTAAAAGACTATTCACTTGAATGGTTCCCAATTGCTGTTGTGACAACAATCATAGGTTATATTGTAGCTGCAATGGTAAAAAATCAAAAACCAATTGTTTACGAAAAAGAATAACATTTAAAATTAAAGCAAATCGGCGCTTAAACTGGCGTTGATTTGCTTTTTTATGTAAATAATCGATAAATATATGCTTTTATATTATTTAAACTCTTTATTAATTCCCAATAATATATTGATTATAGTAAGTGATATATTTTATAATCATATTAATAAAACACGATGATTTGAAGAAAATGAATTTGAAAAGTCGATTTGATTAGTTATTAAAAATAAGCTATACTCTTTACTTCAAGTGTTTCGTCAAAGAGCAATATAAGAGTATTATGGTGATAGTCAATTTGTATTTTCATAAGTTCAAAATAGTGTATTTTATAGAATGTGACTTTTTAATATTGATAAAACAAGCTTAAATTAATTGTTTATGGTTTTCACATAAACAGTTACACCTCTCATATTATAGATTCATCTTTACTATTTAATGTCCTAATAAATCTCTTATTAAAATTATTAAAATAGCATCATACATTCAATAATTATATTGGTCAGAACACGTATAATAGAGGGGTCGAATAATATTAAATATTCACAATGGAAAGATAAATTAGATTGGCCAGTATTTTTAATTAGCGGAGGCATCCTAGTTTTATTTGTACTGATGTCATCCATTTTTACACAGGCAACTTCGAATTTAGTTCAGAAAGGTTTTCAAATCTCAATTACTTACTTCGGAGCTTTTTGGCAAATATTACTTCTTGCAACGTTTGCCGTAGGTGCGTTTTTAGCATTTTCAAAATATGGTCGTGTTCGACTAGGAAACGCTTCTAAACCAGAAATGGGTTATTTTAGGTGGGCTGCCATCGTAATTACTTCAGGCTTAGGCGCAGGAGCTATTTTTTGGGCTGCAGCAGAACCAATGTATTATTTTATAGATGTCCCACCAACAATGGATTCTGACATTAAAAATGGCAGTACTCAAGCCATACCAGCTGCTATGGCACAAAGTTTTACCTCTTGGGGCTTTACAGCGTGGGCAGTTTATGGAGCAATCAGTGGTATTATTATTATGTATGCACACTATAATAAACACTTAAAAATGCGTCCACGTACACTACTATATCCAATTTTTGGTAGTAAAATAGAAAAAAGTAAAATTGGATGGATTATAGATGTTTTTTGTATTTTAGGCGCTGTAGCTGGTACTATTGGTACAATTGGGTTCTTCGGTTTTCAATTTAGTTACTGGTTACATAGTATTTTTGGTATACCAGATAATATAATTACTCAAATATTATCTGTCACAGGCTTAATGGTTGTTGTGACCATTTCTGCTACTACTGGCATCGAGAAAGGCATACAATTTTTAAGCAAATTAAATGTATGGCTGGCACTAGCACTTGCAGCATTTATATTATTATTAGGTCCTGGGCACTTTATTATAGATACATTTATATCTTCATATGGTGTTTATATAACTCATTTTCTAGAAATTAGTACATTTAGAGGAAATGATAAATGGGCTGGCACGTGGATGTTGTTTTTCTTTGGTTGGTTTATAGGATATGGTCCTTTAATGGGAATGTTAGTTGCTCGTGTATCTAGAGGTCGTACAATTAGAGAAATATTTTTACTTGTATCTATAGTAGCTGCAGTAGTTTCTCATATATGGTTTTCTATTCTTGGTGGTAGTGGTCTATCTTATGAGATCAAAAATAGTGGTACAATTAGCGGGCCATTAACAGATAATGGATTACCTGCAGCAGTCATTTCAATTGCATCTCATTTGCCATTAGGTACTGTAATGGTAATTGTTTTATTATTGTTGACGTTAATATTTGTCATCACAACTGCTGATACGATGTCGTATTCAATTTCGATGTCTGTTACTGGAGAAGGTGATCCACCGAAAATGATAAGACTCTTTTGGGTTGTTATTATGGGTGTTATATCAATCATTTTAATAAATATAGGGGAAGGTAGTATCAATGCCATTCAATCGTTTATTATTGTTACAGCCGTTCCGATATCAATCATTATGCTGCCAGCAGTATGGACAGCACCAAAAATTGCACATAAATTAGCTATAGAACAAAACATAGCAGTGAATAAAGAAAAAGAAACTTCAAAAAACAATATTTTAACTGAAAAATCTTCTGATAACGATTAAACTTTTAGCATAGCAATGCCAGAACATATACTATAAGTGTTTAAGTTTAGTGCTAAAATAAAATCGAGTTAAAAGTAATCTTATATTAAATTCAAAAGAGCGTATCCATATATGAAAATGGATACGCTCTTTTTCTATAACAAATTAGTTTTTGGTATAGAAAGACAATAAGTGAAAATAACCTTATAACAAGATTTTTACTAGTTTATGTACTTTCCATAAAAAACCGGGACATCTATTTATATCCCGGAGTCATTTTTTATAACAAATATTTAATTAAACGCAAAAATTTATTTGTTTTGTTTCATATCTAAAAGTTGATTTTGTAATTCAGTTTCAAGTTGATTTAATTCGGACTCAGCTTGTTTACGTTTATTACGACCTTGTTCTTGAATCTGTAGTGTCTGTTCTATTGTTTCAATAATGTCATTTTGTGTTGTTTTTAGAGTCTCAATATCAACGACGCCACGTTCATTTTCAGTAGCAGTTGCTAGAGCATTTTGTTTCAGTAGTTCAGAGTTCTTTAATAATAAATCATTTGTCGTATCGGTAACAGCCTTTTGAGCAGTTACTGCATTTCGTTGTCTCATTAAAGTTAGTGCAATTGACATTTGATTTTTCCACAAAGGAATACTTGTGAGAATAGAACTTTGAATTTTTTCTGCTAAAGCTTGGTTAACATTTTGAATCATTCGTATTTGCGGCGCTGTTTGTATCGCAATTTGTCGAGATAGTTGTAAATCATAAATACGTTTATCTAATCGATCAATAAATTGTTCCATATCCGATGCAGCTTGCACATCCATCTGATTACCTGTTGATTTTGCCTGCGCTCTTAATTTAGGCACATCTTCTTGTTGCAGATCATGTTGTTTCTTTTTGGCTGCTTCAATATACAATGATAATTCATCAAAATAGTCTTTATTTATATTGTATAATTCATCTAACATATCTACATCTTTGACTAAGTTGTTTTTATGTTTATCTAACTCGATAGATATGCGATCTATTTGTGAACCAACCGATTGCATCTTTGAAAAAATTTCATTTACAGATGCCTTTGTTCTTCTAAAAATACGCTTTAATTTAGATTGATTTTCTGGATTCAATTCATCAGGGTTTACTGATTTCAGTTTACTCATTAGTCCATTCAACGATTCACCAACTGGTCCAACATCAGTTGTTTTAACTTCATTTAAAATACGGTGTGAGAATTGTGACATATGTGATTGAGCTTCCGTACCATAATTCAATAAGCCATCATGGTCCATGGGTTTTATTTTTTCACTCAACTCATTAATCTTTTGTTGGTCTTTTTGAGTATACTGGGTAGAATTCACGACTTCAGATTCACTTGAAGAATTTTCTTCTATATATTTATCTAATGGATGTGAATTTATATAGTCTTGTTCTCTTGCCATAAAATCTCTCTCCATTCTTGTTTTAATTTGCTACTTCTTATTCCGACTTTGTTCTATCTTGTTTAATTCCATCTCTATATCTAACTTACTATAATCCTCATCATTAATTCTTCTTAAATCAGCTACCAATGTTCTTTTAACTTCATCCAAAGTAATTCTTGTTTGTTCTAATTTTTGTTTTTCTTCTTTAGTCTTCTTAGGTGATTTTGACAACCTTGTATAAGCTTCAATTAAATTTAATGCATTATCAATATGCGAATAGAAGAAACTTTCGACTTTAAAAAATGAACTTGGTTGTTGTTTTACTGCATAAAATATAGCTCGAGATATTCGATAGATTTCATTTACTTGTCTAAAGTCTTTAATAGATCTGACATTTACAAATGATTTGAATATCCGTCTGATTTTATCCTGTGCATTATTTAATTGACTGTTTACAAAGTGATAATCTCGACGAGTTAGACCAATTTCATTTAAATATTTTCTAGAAGTTAATCGTTGAGTAGGGAAGTAAAACGTTATAAATGTTGCTATAGAAATCAACAAATCAAAAATAAAATAAATATCTAAGGCAAATATACTAACAAACCATGCGATAACTGCTGCTGGCAAAGCAATAATTGTCCCGAAAATACGAGAAATATTATATCTCAAACTTCATCTTCCTTTATATAGTTTTAAAATCTTTCAATGATTGCTCAATTTCTATCTCTTCAGTAGTAAAGTCCTCAACATGGGAGGCTGGGGAAGCACCTTCTGTAACTGCATTAATAAACTGTGTTAATGATTGCTCATCCCCTTGAGCATATATATCAACGTAATTATCTACATTTTCAACGGTACCAACAATATGATACTTTCGTGCTATTTTTTGGGTATAATAACGAAAACCTACACCTTGTACCATCCCAAATACTTTAATGTGTTTACGTTTCATAAAATCACCTCTTAATTAACATTATACGAAATTTAACGCTACAAAACTAATATTTAAGTTTATAAACTGATAGTTTATCGGCCAAAAGTATGAGTCAGATAACTTGATTTTGTATCTTAACTCGTTAAAATATTACACATAGACAAAAATTGTACGTCTCTAAATCAAAATAAGAACGTCTATATTTAGTTTTGTTTTATTTCTATTTATAAACATGGGGGATTTAATTTAGAGTATATGTGTGATCAAAATACATACATAGGTATAAGCACTTTGTTCTATAGGTCTAAATAGCGAGGTGCACATTCAGTTACACCAAAAAAGTAATTTGGGCTATATATGAAAGGGTGAAGATTTACAATGTGGACAGTTGCAAAAATTCGAGCTGATTATGAAGGCTGGTGGTTATTTAGTGACTGGACTGATCATATCGTAGAACAGTATGACTTCGAGACTTACGATGAAATGTTAAATTTTTATACATCATTAATTTTTAAAAGCAAAAATTCATTCGATAACTATTTAGTTGGAAAGCACAATATTCATGCGTTTTATAACAATTGTGAATTAGGATTTTGTGAAGATTGTGATGAAGATTTACAAATATTCTATAGTTTTATAGTTTTAAATGAAAATGAAGTTTATTTTAATTTGCCTATAATTGAATAAACAATTAATTAACGTTTGCCTTGCAATTCAACTGAAAATATCCTATAATATTAGTCAAGCAATTGTTTTATTCCATATTGCAAAGAATATTGTACTAACAGATTCATCCTGTTTCATTGTATTTTTTGTAATATGCGAATAACGCATATTGAATGAATATTAGTCTTGGAGGTTTCACATTTATGAAACAAGGTACAGTAAAATGGTTTAACGCTGAAAAAGGATTTGGTTTTATCGAAGTTGAAGGAGAAAACGACGTATTCGTACACTTCTCAGCAATTAACCAAGAAGGTTACAAATCATTAGAAGAAGGTCAATCAGTTGAATTTGAAGTAGTTGAAGGCGACCGCGGTCCTCAAGCTGCAAACGTTGTAAAACTATAATATAGATTGCAATATTGACTATGTAAAGAACCTTGTTAAAGGTTCTTTTTTTATAGACCCCCTTGCGATGAGCTAGGGGGTCTTAATGCATGCATTCTCGCATGTGCTCCTTTGCTATGAATTGTCATATTGCTTAATTATGTTGGCTTAACGCATACATAAGTTGTATTATTTTATACCAGTATAAACTAAATAAAAAGTGGTTCCATCAGCCTAAAGGGAGGGTAGAACCACTTTTTTATAATTTATTTCGTATCATTAATGATTAATTGACGTAATGACTGACGTTTAATAACTTCTCTAGCTTTACCGTCTTTCAAGAAGAATACTGAAGGCTTCTGCATTTGATTATAGTTTGAAGCCATTGAATAATGATAAGCACCTGTAGATAAAACTGCTAAATAATCGCCACGTTTTAATGTGCTAGGTAATTTTGCATCTTTGATAATAATGTCACCAGACTCACATAATTTTCCTGCAATCGTAACTGTTTCATCTTTAGGATCATTTCTATTAACAAGTAGGGCTTCATATTGTGCATCGTATAATGACGTTCTAATATGATCACTCATACCTCCATCAATAGAAACGTATTTATTAACATTAGGGATTTCTTTAATTGTTCCAACTTCGTATAAAGTGATACCAGCTTCACCTACAATTGAACGCCCAGGTTCAATACCGATTTCAGGAATAGGGTAACTAGCTTCTTCAGCAATCGATTTAACCGCAGTAGCAATTTCCTCAATACCTTCTTCAATAGGAAAACTTATATCTCCTTCAACATATTTAATACTGAAGCCACCGCCAAGATTTATTAGCTCTACTTCAATATCATTTTCTTTCAACCAATGAACTACAAGTTTTGTAGTCTCAATCATTGCTTCAGTACCTTCAATTTGGGAACCTACATGAAAATGAACACCTTTAAGTTTTAAATATTTTGAAGTTTTAACTTTCTGTACACCTTGAATAGCTAAACCATGTTTGATAGATAAACCGAATTTACTATCTTCTTGTCCAGTTTGAATAAATTCATGCGTATGCGCTTCAACTCCTGGGTTTAATCTAATAACTACATTCACTTCTTCACTTGCGTAACGGTCAATAAGATCAATTTCTTCCAATGAATCTATAACGATATAGCCAACTTTGCTTTCTAAAGCATATCGAATTTCATGTTTCGTCTTATTATTTCCGTGAAAGTGGATATGTTGTGGGTCAAATCCAGCTTCTAAAGCCGTGTATAGCTCACCCTCAGAGACAACATCTAATTCAAGATTTTCTTCTTGAACCAATTTAACCATTTGTAAACAAGTAAATGCTTTAGATGCATATGAAACATTATAATTTAATCCACTTTTTTTAAAGGCTTCATGAAAACGTCTCATTTGATTTCTAATTTGTACTTCATCATAGACAATTGTAGGCGTCCCAAAACTTTGCGCTATAGTTTTAAGACTTGTTCCTCCCATTGTAAGTTCGCCACTATCATTATATTCTACTACCATAATTTATCTATACTCCTTTATTAGTGAGTCATGATTCATTGCACTCAGTTGTTCTGAATTGGCACCGACACCTTTAAACGTATATTCATCAACACGTATATCATTATTATATAATATAACTTCATCTCGTGCATTTACACTATCATCGACTTCTACAAACATATGACTCATCATCAACGCACGTATAGGGAAACGTTTACCGTTTATCATTGCTTCATGCTTCGCTCTTGATTTAAGAATGCCATCACCATAACCAATATCAACTACTGCTAGTTTAGTCTGATCTTTTGTTGCTTCAAATGCAAAACTATAACCACAGTAATCACCTTGATTTACTTCTCTTATTTGAATGATATTGCCTTTAACCGTTAATGATTGTTGAATGACTGTTTCGTCTATCGTACTATATGGTCTTGATCCGTACAAAGCAATACCTACACGTGCATGTGTATGATTAGGAAATATACCTTCTTCTCTATAATAACTTGCACTATTTTGAGCATGAATCATATCAAATTGGTAGTTTTCAGCTAATAATGCTTCTACAATATCTAACCAAGCTTCACGTTCAATTTTATAATCAGTCACATCAAATTCATCTGCATAACCAAAATGGGTCCACAAACCCACAATATTCATTTTATTTGTATTTTGATTTTGCTCATGATGTGAAAGTAGTTCTTTGATTTCAGCTATCGTCTTCATTCCTGAACGATGTAATAAGTTCTCATATTCCACATGTACTTGTATATCATATAGTTCATTAAAATTCTCATAATAAAATGATAGGGAAGGTAAAGTCATTTGTATGTTATAAGCACGTACTTTATCAAATTCATAGACAGCATTCATTAACAAAATAGTAGCATCTGGAGCTAGTTTACGAACCCGTATAGCTTCTCTTAATGAAGTCGTGCTAAATGTATTAATACCTATTGCCAAAAATTGTGTTACTGCAAATTCTAATCCATAATGATATGCATTATTTTTAACGACTGCCATCAATTGGTTGTCTTGTTTTACATTTTCAGCGTTTTTTCGAAATTTTGCTGTATCCACAGACCAAATAGCTGTCATTTTACGCGCACCTCACTGTAAGAATTTAATATTTGTTCATAATAATCAGCAATTCTAATAAGCATATGTTCATTAAAATTCAAATGAGAAGTATGTAACCCCGTAACAAATCCTTTGGATTCATCACGTACACCTACAAAAACAAAATAACTTGGAGCTAGTTGACTATAAAAACTAAAATCTTCTCCAAATAAATATGGTGTAGGTTTATCAATCACTTCAAATTTCGCATTTCTCAAACCAGTTTCTACACATTTACGCAAATTCGGATCATTATAAGTAGGGGGATAACCTTCTTCAAATTTCACTTCACAGTCGACATTGAATAATAATTTCACACTTTCTGCAATTTTAGCCATTTGTTGCTTAATTATTTCTAAATCATTAACATCATAAGTGCGAATAGTACCTTCTAAATATCCATGACTAGGTACCGTATTAATAGCTTCTCCAGCTTCAAAATGACCCATATGAACTATATTTCGTTTCAAACCATTCAAATGATATTGTTGAATTTGACCAACTTGACCCAGTACATGTTGCAATGCTTCTCCACAAGAATATCCTTGCTCTTTATCTGCTACATGACTTGATAGACCATTTAAATAAAATCTATATTCTGTAGCACTTGCAGTAATTTCTTCATCTCTAATGACAACACGACCTTCATTTTCAAATGGCATCACATGGACACCAAACACAGCTTCAATAGGGTAATGACTAAATGCACCAGCTCTAATTAGTCGATTGGCGCCACCACCTGTTTCTTCAGCAGGTTGAAAGATAAAGACAACATTTTGAGGAAGTTCACCACGATCAGCTATGATTTTACAACGTTTAACAAAGAGCATTAACGCCGTTGTATGTCCATCATGCCCACATGCATGCATTACATTATCCGTTTTACTTTTAAAATCTATATCATTTTCTTCAAAGATTGGCAACGCATCGATATCTGCTCGATAAGCAATTGTGTGTTCGCCATTACCAGGTAAGTACGCAATAACCCCTGTTTCAAGGGGTCTTTGATATTCGACTCCCAATTCTTCTAAAAAGTTAGCAATATATTCAGTTGTTTCATATTCATGTAAGCTCAACTCTGGATGTTGATGCAAGTAACGTCTATGTGTTGTAACAAATTCTAACTCATTCATCAAAATCAAATCCTTTTAGTTAAAGTTATATTTAGACTCTATTTCGTTCTTACAAGTCTATTATGTATCATTCTATATTATAAAAATGAGGAGGTAAGACGACCTTGTTATAAATGAAATTACTATCACATATAACAAGTTGAGACATTATAATAAATTTTACGCAGTCTCGTCTAAACCTCCCATTTTGCTATTTCAACATTTAATTAAATTTCATCAGTATGTTTTCATTTGCAATTAATATCTTTTATTTTAATTTAGTCATTTAATTTTCTTAACGCTGAAACAATCTCGCGTTTTGAATCTTCAACTTCGCTTGTTTGTTTAATGACTTTTGCAGGAGTACCAGCTACTACAGAACCTTCAGGTACATCTTGTGTTACGATTGCGCCAGCCGCAACAATAGAACCTTTACCAACACGAACACCTTCAAGAATTACTGCATTTGCACCAATTAACACATCATCTTCAATGACTACTGGTGAGGCGCTTGGCGGCTCTATTACTCCTGCTAATACTGCACCAGCTCCAACATGAACATTTTTACCAGTAGTAGCACGTCCACCAAGCGTTGCATTCATATCTACCATAGTACCTTCACCAACTACAGCTCCAATATTAATTGTAGCACCCATCATGATTACTGCACCATCTTCAATAATCGCTTGTTCGCGAATAAAAGCGCCAGGTTCAATTCGTGCATTCGTGTTTGTTAAGTCTTTCAACGGAATTGCAGAGTTGCGACGATCCATTTCAACTTCTAATTGATCAATACTTGATTGGTTGCTTTCGTAAAATTGTTTCCAGTCATCAGCTTCACAAAAGATTACTTTTGAATCAGCGGAACCAAAGACTTTAAAACTTTCAGGAAAGTTCACATTTTCAAATTTCCCATTTACATAGACTTTTAGTGGTGTGGATTTTTTTGCATCACTAATAAATTGAATAATTTCTTCTGCCGTTAAATGTTGTACCATAATTAAATACGCTCCTTAGGGTTTATAGATTGTCAAATGTATAATAGTCATTTGCTTTATTGATTAATTTTTCTGCTGCGCCAATTGCACCATTGGCAAAAATATCTTTAGACTGTGCACGATGTGTTATTTCAATCGTTTCATCAGTACCAGCAAAAAGTATATCATGTTGTCCTACGATAGTACCTCCACGAATTGAATGAACTCCAATTTCATCTTGAGTACGCTTTTCATTGTTTTCATGTCTATCATAAACTGGTGTAGATTGTGTACGTAATGATTCAATCACATCGTAAAGTTTAACTAGCGTACCGCTTGGTGCGTCAACTTTTTTATTATGGTGAGCTTCTGTAAGCTCAATATCAAAGTCTTCTAGTAATGGCACAGCAGCTTCTAAAATTTTAGTTAGTGCGTGAACGCCATAACTCATGTTTGCACTGAAAAATACAGGCATACGATTACTTAGTTCTTTTAGTTTATTAATAATTGTATCTTTTTCACCAGTGGTCGCAATTACCAATGGTAAAGTGAAATCTTCTTCTAATAGAGGCAATAATAATTCAGGGTTTGAAAAATCAATAGCAACGTCTGCGTCTGTAACATCCGCAATATGTTGATAAGTAGGGTAAGGGTAGTCTTTAGTTTCATTTCTTACAATTACCCCTACAATTTCATGTCCCTTTTCTTCAGCTAGTCTAGCAACACGTTGGTTCATTGCGCCATAGCCAATAAGTACTACTTTCATGCTTTTTCACCTGCTTTAAAATTTTCATAAGCTTGTTCTAATGTTTCACGTTCACTGTCTTCAAGTGGAACTAATGGTAAACGGACTTCATAATTTCCAAATCCTTCCACTGCTGTTAATACTTTTACTGGAATAGGGTTTACATCTACTGATAGGGCATCAAGCAATGTTTGAATTGGTTGAAATTGCATTTCAATATTTTCCCCATTTTGTTTAGCGTCGTATAGCGCTTGGAATGATTTCGGAATCACATTTGCAACAACTGAAATCACACCGTGACCATCTTTATTAAAATATTCAACCACATTATCGTCATTCCCACTATATAATGCAAAGTCATCTAGGTTAAGGCGTTGTTTTAAATCGTCTAAATAATCAAAATCATTTGTTGCATCTTTTAGTGCGACGATATATTCATTTTGACTTAAAGTTTCGACAGTTTCAGCTTCAATTGTCATATTCGTGCGAGAAGGAACATTATATAAAACGACTGGTAATTTAACTGCATCAGCAATTGTCGTAAAATGTGCAATTAAACCACGTTGGTTCGTTTTATTATAGTAGGGCGTAATCAACATGATTGCATCTGCACCTAATTCTCTAGCACGTACTGAGGCTTGAATAGATTTTTGGGTATTGTTAGTACCTGTCCCTGCAATTACCGGTACTCGACCATCTACATGATTAATGACACTTTCTAATATTTGATCTTTCTCATCATCAGTAAGTGTAGGGTTTTCTGCAGTAGTACCATTGACTACAATAGATTTCGTATCGTTCTCTATTAAATAATCAACGTGTCTTCTAATGGCTTCATAGTCAACTTCATTGTGTGTGAATGGCGTTGCTAAAGCTACACCAACACCTTCAAAAATGTGTCCCATGTTATTTAACTCCTTTCAAGCTCATCACTTGTTCAAGAATTTGTACTGCATTTAATGCTGCACCTTTCAATAAGTTATCAGAAGTACACCAAACGTGGAATGTATTATCTAAACTATCATCACGTCGAATACGTCCTACAAAAATTTCATCTTTATTAGTAGAGTGTATCGCTAATGGATATTCATTATTCTGTGGATTATCTACAAGTACAACACGATCATCATTTTCAAATAATGCTTGTATTGCTTCAACTGTCGCTTCTTTTTCTAATGTTACACTCATGTGAACGCTGTGACTATCTTGTACTGGTACACGAACACATGTCGCTGTAACTTTTAAATCATCCGCATTTAAGATTTTACGTGTTTCATCAATCATTTTTTGTTCTTCTTTTGTATACCCGTCTTCTAGGAAACTATCTATATGTGGCAACACATTATTATAAATTGGATGTGGGTAAGCTTCAGGCGCTTTGCCATTTGCACCTTCTGCTAAATCTGCCTTACCTTTAACTCCAGATCCAGATACTGCTTGATAAGTTGTGTATGCTACGCGTTTCAAACCATAAGTTTCTTGTAATGGTTTAAGTGGCACAACTGATTGAATCGTAGAGCAGTTAGGATTCGCAATAATCTTTCTATCCAATTTAGGTTCATTCACTTCTGGTACGATTAAATCGATACCTTCAGTCATTCTCCATTGGCTGGAGTTATCAATAACAATAGCACCTGCTTCTTCAAAGATAGGTGAGAAATGCTCACTAGTACTACCACCTGCGCTCATCAATACATAATCAAATGATTCTTTAGCCGCATCTTCAGTTAACTCTCTAACTGTATACGTTTGACCTTGGAATTCTACTTGTTGGCCAGCTGAACGTGCTGATGAAAACAGCACCAATTCATCAAAAGGAATCTCTTTTCTATCAATAGTTTCTAACATTTTTCTTCCTACTAAACCAGTTGCACCTGCAATTGCTAATCTTGTCATATACAATACACTCCAATGTTATTTTTTAATAGTAATATAATTTCGAAAATTCAGATATCAAAGGTTTGATAAAGGGTTTGAACAGCTCTTTCGCCATTCATAGCATCAATAACACATGAAATACTAATTTCTGAAGTTGTTGTTTGATAAAATGAAATATCATTTTCAATCAATGTTTTGAATGCTTTTGAAGCTACGCCCGACATGTCTCTCATGCCAGAACCAATTAGAGAGAGTTTAACGTAATCTTCATTTATCTTAAAGTCTAACGCACTAAATGATTCTTTTAAAGACTCTAAAATCGTAGAAATTTGTATGACATCTGTATCTTTAATCGTGAACGACATTTGTAATCCTTCCAAATTAACGATTTGTGATATCATATCAACATTAACGGAACCATCTTCTAAATGGTTGAATAACGCAGTTAATAATTTGTTATCGGGTAGAGGATAACTAATAGTAACGTGCATCATATGCGTATCTAATGCAACGCCTGTAACGGCTTTTCTTTCTAATATTTCAGTTTGGGGCATAATCCATGTTCCTTTCACATTTGATAAAGTTCTTCCTAAGTAAAGTGGAATACTGTAATTGTTTGCCAATTCTACACTTCTTGTTTCAAGCACACCTGCGCCTAAAGCACTCATCTCCATCATTTCTTCATAAGAGACATAGTCTAAACGTTTAGCGTCCTTGTAAAGTCTTGGATCTGTTGCATAAACACCATCAACATCTGTATATATTTCGCATGCTGTGTTATTGCTTGCTGCTAATGCGACTGCTGTAGTATCTGATCCACCACGACCTAATGTAGTTACTTCAAAGTTATCATTAATACCTTGAAAACCTGCTATGACTAAAATGTCATTTTCGGTAAATGATTGCTCGAACGTCTCAGGATCAATTTCTGCTATACGACTCTTCAAATGATGTCCAACGGTTTTAATTCCTGCTTGATAGCCAGTCATGGCTTTGGCGTTAATACCAATATCATTTAAAACCATCGATAAATAAGAAACTGTTTGTTGCTCTCCTGTGGTAAGTAAGAGGGCAAGTTCTTGATCTTTAGGACTACTAGTTAAAGTCGAAACATTTGCCATTAGTTCATCTGTTGTTTTACCCATAGCGCTTACAACCACAATTAATTGTTCACCTTGTTCAACTCTTAATCTAAGCATTTCGGCAATATTTTTTATTTTAGTAAAATCACTTACTGAAGAACCTCCAAATTTCAAAACACTTCTTTTCAATTTCTATATCCTCCTCAACGAATAGGGGAGAATCACAGTATTATAAAAAAAGAACAAGTTCGGAATGCGAACCTGTTCTATAATATATATACAAGTGATGCACTCCATTATTTTAAAATAATGACAGACTCTTAGCTCTTAACCATAAAGTCCAACGTGTTATAAGCTGCTATTATAACTGTTTCGGCATCTCACCCTTTCAAAATTAGCTGCTAGCAGGCAGGTTCTTCTAATAATTACTAATGATTGATGCGCCTCATCAAAACCATATTTAATTTTTTGTTTATGATACACATTATACATAGGCATGCATATACTGTAAACCGCTTTTACAAAGTTTTTTTAATTTACTGAAAAATTCAACACTTTATAAATCTTTTTTGCAACTTATGTGTAAAAAGTGTTGTGAATCAATTCATATTCCCAATTTTAAATTATAATAAGGGAAATTACAGTGGATTAAAATTCTTCATATACTGCCGGATCTTGTCCTTTTAATCTGCCGTCTTTTTGAGTTAATGCATTTATTTTTTCTATATCATCATGCTCTAATGTAAAATCAAAAACATCTTTATTTTGAATTTGTCTAGCAATAGAAGTTGCTTTTGGAATGGGTACTACACCATTTTGAATGTGCCATCTCAAAATAATTTGAGGAATGGTTTTATCATATTTTTCTGCTATCACTTCAATATCCTTATCATTTATAACTTCTGAAGCACGACCAAGAGGGCTCCATGCTTGCGTGATAATTCCTTTTTCATTATGATATCTAATCATATCTTGTTGGTTAAAATAAGGATGTAATTCTATTTGGTTAACCGAAGGAAGGATTCCTGTTTCTTGTTCTAACGTTTCAATGTGTTCAGGCAAGAAATTACATACACCGATAGATTTAATTAACCCAGCATTACGAGCATCAATCATCGCTTGCCAAGCTTCAACAAATTTACCATGTCTTGGATTTGGCCAATGTATTAAGTATAAATCTATATATTCCACATTCAGACGATAAATCGATTCTTGAATTGCAACCATTGCCGCATTGTAGTCTTGATAACGTCCAGGAAGTTTAGAAGTTACAATAATTTGGTCTCTTGAGACATGACTTTGTTCAATCGCTTTACCAACGGTACCTTCATTCTCATAATTATATGCAGTATCTAATAAACGATAACCTTGATTTAACGCGCTAACAATCGCATGCATACCTGATGCACCGTTTAACTTATATGTACCAAATCCTATTTGGGATATTATCTTGCCGTCAATCATATCTAAATTTTGCATTTTCAAATTCCTCCTAGCTTAAACTTATAATGATTATATAATTCTTGAAAAGCATTTCAAAGTAATTGGCCCTTACAACATTTGTTTTACAATCATCAAAAGGGGAGTAATAAAAAAGTCTGCCAGATTATAAACTCGCAGACAAATATATTTTCATATTTTTAATTATTATTAAACAATCATTAATTATTTCGTTAATACACCAGTTTCTTCTAAATAAGCTTGGTATGATATCTCTTTAGATACAGCTCCAGCTGGATTTAAGTCGATTACACGATTTGCGATTGTATTGATAAATTCAAAGTCATATGAAGTAAAAATAAGAGAACCTTTAAAGTTCTTCAAGCCATCATTTACAGCAGTGATACTTTCTAAGTCTAAGTGGTTCGTAGGCTCATCAAGTAATAATACGTTTGCGCTTGATAACATCATTTTACTTAGCATACAACGCACTTTTTCTCCACCTGATAATACACTTGCTTTTTTCTTAACTTCTTCACCACTAAATAACATACGACCTAAGAAACCACGTAAGAACGTTTCAGTTTGTTCATCCTCAGGTGCGTATTGGCGTAACCAATCGACAAGATTCATGTCAACACCTTCAAAGAATTCTGAGTTATCTTTAGGGAAGTAGCTGCGAGATGTAGTAACACCCCATCTTACAGTACCTTCATCAGGTTCCATTTCTCCAGCTAGTATTTTCAGTAATGTTGATTTAGCAAATTCACTATCTCCAATTAATACAGCTTTATCATTTGGATCCATTGTAAATGAAATGTTATCAAGAACTTTAACACCATCAATTGATTTTGATAGGTTTTCTACAAATAATAAGTCGTTACCAATTTCACGTTCTGGCGTGAATTTTACAAATGGATAACGGCGCGAAGAAGGTTGAATATCATCGAGTTCAATTTTCTCTAATTGCTTTTTACGGCTTGTAGCTTGTTTAGATTTAGATGCGTTTGCAGAGAAACGCGCAACAAATTCTTGTAGCTCTTTAATTTTTTCTTCTTTTTTCTTATTTTGATCTTGGGCCATTTTCATAGCTAATTCACTTGACTGATACCAGAAATCATAGTTACCTACATAAACTTTGATTTTACCATAATCTAAATCAGCAATATGAGTACACACATTATTTAAAAAGTGTCTATCATGTGATACGACAATAACAGTGTTATCAAAATTGATAAGAAAATCTTCTAACCAACTTATAGCTGGAATATCTAGTCCGTTGGTCGGCTCATCTAGTAATAGTACATCTGGCTGACCAAAGAGGCTTTGTGCTAATAACACTTTAACTTTTTGGTTATTTTCTAATTCTGACATCGTTTTGTCTTGCAAGTCTGCTTTAATACCAAGACCAGAAAGTAGGGAACCAGCATCTGCTTCTGCATTCCAACCATCCATTTCTGCGAATTCACCTTCAAGTTCAGCAGCTCTGATACCGTCTTCATCACTGAAATCTGGTTTCATATAAATTTCATCTTTTTCTTTCATTACTTCATATAAACGTTCGTGACCTTTAATAACAACGTCTAAAACACGTTCATCTTCAAAGGCGAAGTGATCTTGTTTCAACACTGCTAAACGTTCATTTTTACCCATTGAAACATGGCCAGTTTGAGCGTCTAATTCACCGGATAAAATCTTCAAGAATGTTGACTTACCAGCTCCATTTGCCCCAATCAAACCATAGCAATTGCCATCTGTAAATTTAATATTTACATCTTCGAATAATTTACGATCGCCAAATCGTAAACTTACATCAGTAACTTGTAACATGCATTTACTCCTTTTCGTTAATCTACCGGACAAATTATAACACACTTAGCTTGTACTTTCGACCATTCTCGCTATACTGATGCTTGTTTCCTTATAGCATGTTATAATAAGAAAGAATAAATTTATGTACGAAGGAGAAAAGTATGGCCCAAGATGAAAAAGATATAGTAGGTTCAATAGAATTTCTTGAAGTTGTTGGCATAGAAGGCTCAACATACCAATTAAAAGGACCAAATGGCGAGGATGTAAAACTAAACCAATCTGAAATTAACGAAGAAGATGAATTACAAATAGGAGAAGAATATAGTTTCTTCATCTATCCAAACAGATCAGGAGCATTATTTGCCACACAAAATATGCCTGATATCACAACAGATAAGTATGCTTTTGTTAAAGTAATTAAAACAGACCGCGATGGTGCGCATGTAGATGTCGGTTTACCGAGAGAGGTATTAATTCCTTGGGTAGACTTACCAAAAGTAAAAGAAGTATGGCCAATACAAGGTGATGAGTTATTTGTTACTTTACGTGTGGACAGAGACAACAATATGTTTGCGCGATTAGCGACTGAAACTATTGTCGAACAAATGTACACCCCTTCATTTGAAAATGAAAAGCAAAACCAAGTTATCGAAGCTAGACCATATCGTCTATTAAGAATTGGTAGTTTCTTACTATCTAAAGATGGATATAAAATATTTGTTCATGAATCTGAACGTAAAGCAGAACCACGTCTTGGTGAAAATGTAAAAGTACGTATTATTGGCCAAAATGATAAAGGTGAATTAAACGGGTCGTTTTTACCATTAGCTCACGAAAGATTAGATGATGATGGGCAACGCATTTTTGATTTACTTGTAGAATATAATGGGGAACTACCATTTTCGGATAAATCAAGTCCTGAAGCCATTAAAGAAATATTTAACATGAGCAAAGGGTCCTTTAAAAGAGCAATTGGTCATCTTTACAAAAATAAAATTATTAACATTGAAAGTGGTAAAATAGCTTTGACTCAAAAGGGTTGGGACCGAGTAGAAAAATAGTCCACGAAGTTTAATGTAAAAAACTATTTACAACCAATAGTATGATAATACAGAAATAAAATATGATTAAATCAAATTATTCTTTATAGAAACTTCTATTATGTTTTTGTAAAAACTTTAAAACGTCATATAGAAATACACGTTATAACCTGAAAACACTACGGTAAAGTAGTTGTTTTCAGGTTTTTTTAGTTTTTATATTACAAACCCTGAATTTTTGTAATATATCACTCACATTATAAACACTGCTACCAAAGCATTTTTAGTACTAATACACATTATCATATGCAATATATAAACATTGTAAATAACAAAAATGTTTTCTTAACGAAACATTTACACTAACTATATTTCTATTTAATAAACATTATGTAGTATAGGAACTGTAATAAATACATATAACTTTTGGGTTATTCACTTATTAGGAGGATGTTTCAATGAAAAAATGGCAATTATTTGGTACTACAGCAATCGGCGCTTCACTTTTATTAGGTGCTTGTGGTGACGGTAACGCAAACTCAGGTAAAGGCGAAGGAGAAGTAAAGGGCGATGGCTCTTCTACAGTAGGTCCAATCATTGAAAAACTAAATGAAAAATTTGCTAAAGATAATTCAGATGTAACAGTTTCTTCTGGTACTTCAGGAACAGGTGGTGGCTTTGAGAAATTCATAGCGGGGAATACTGATTTTTCAAATGCTTCTAGACCAATCAAAGATGAAGAAAAGAAAAAACTAGATGATAAAGGCATTAAATATGATGAATTCAAAATTGCTCAAGATGGTGTAACGATTACAGTAAACAAAGATAATGATTTCGTTGATGAACTTACAAAAGAACAACTTAAAAAAATCTACTCAGGCGAAGCAAAAACTTGGAAAGATGTTAATTCAGAATGGCCATCAAAAGAAATCAAAGCTTTCTCACCTGACCAATCACATGGTACTTATGACTTCTTTACCGAAGAAGTAATGGATAAAGGGGATATCAAGGCTGAGAAAAACGCTGATACAAACGTAATAGTACAATCAGTTCAAAACAATGAAAATGGTGTTGGTTACTTTGGTTACAACTTCTACGAACAAAACAAAGATAAATTAAAAGAAGTTAAAGTTAAAGATGATGAAGGTAAAACTACTGAGCCAACTAAGAAAACAATACAAGATGGTTCTTATGCTTTAAGTAGACCATTATACATTTACACAAATGAGAAAAAACTAAAAGATAATGAAGGATTCCAAGACTTTATGAAATTTGTACTTGAAGACAAAGGTAAATCAGCTGAAGATGCAGGTTTCGTAGCATTACCTGAAAAAGATTACAAAGAACAACAAGATAAATTAAAAGATATTATTGGTAAAGAAAGTAAAGACAGCAAAAAAGAAGAAAAATAATTTTTAATTAGATCGTTAAGGGTTGGGATTCTGGAATGGACACAAAGTAAACTTTGTACACTACTTTGTCATCACACTTCCAGTCCCAACTTTTTTAAATAATTGGGAGTTTACAAGAAGGAAGGAATTCACATGGCGAATAATAACCTCTCCGTAAGTGAAATGATAGCAAGAAATAATGCTAAAAAGAATGGTACGAGTGATAAAATTGCACCAATAATTTTAGGCATTATTGCAGTTTTCTCTATTTTAGCAACAATTGGCATCATCGTAACACTGTTAACAGAAACAATCACATTTTTTACACGCGTTTCATTAGCAGACTTTTTCCTTACAATGGAATGGAATCCGTTTTCATCAACACCTAAATATGGCATTTGGGCTTTAATCTTAGGAACGCTAAAAATTACAGCCATCGCTACCGTTGTTGCAGTACCGCTTGGTTTAGGTGCAGCATTATATTTAAGTGAATATGCTTCAAATAGAGCAAGAAGCATTATTAAACCAATATTAGAAATACTTTCTGGTATCCCGACAATCGTATTTGGTTTCTTTGCCTTAACTTTTGTTACACCTTTATTACGTTCTATATTTCCGGAATTAGGCAGTTTCAACTCAATAAGTCCAGGATTAGTCGTAGGGGTTATGATCATACCATTAATCTCAAGCATGAGCGAAGATGCGATGTCTTCTGTTCCAAACAAAATGCGTGAAGGTGCATTAGGTCTAGGCGCAACAAAATTCGAAGTCGCAACTAAAGTAGTGTTACCAGCAGCTACATCGGGTATCATGGCATCAATTGTTTTAGCTATATCACGTGCTATAGGCGAAACAATGATTGTGTCTCTTGCAGCCGGTAGTACACCAACTGCTTCTTTGGATTTAACTGGTTCTATTCAAACAATGACTGGTTATATCGTACAAGTAGCTACAGGGGACGCAACATTTGGATCAGATATTTATTATAGTATATACGCTGTAGGCTTCACATTATTTATTTTCACTTTAGTCATGAACTTATTATCACATTGGATCACAAAACGTTTCAGAGAGGAGTATTAATATGGCTGAAACAAACAATAGCAAAGTACTTGTCGATCAAAACACCGTTGAGAAAAAACTCTCTGGACGCTTATCCGTTAATAAAATTAATAAATGGGCATTCTTTGCTTGTACAATGATTGGTTTACTTGTCTTAGCAGCATTAATCATAGATACACTCTTTAAAGGCGTCGGGCATCTGACACCATCATTTTTCACAAGTTTCTCATCTTCAACGCCGTCGATGGCAGGTATTAAGGGCGCTTTAATCGGAACAGTATGGTTGATGATTACAATTATCCCAATTTCTATTATTTTAGGTGTCGGAACTGCAATTTATTTAGAAGAATACGCTAAAGATAATGCATTTACAAATTTTATTAAAGTTAGTATTTCAAACTTAGCTGGTGTCCCATCAGTAGTATTCGGTTTACTAGGTTTAACTATTTTTGTTCGAGGCATGGGCATCGAAGCTTTAGCGTTAAGTAATTCTATCTTAGCCGCTGCGCTGACAATGTCGTTGTTAATTCTACCTGTAATTATTGTTGCAAGCCAAGAAGCTATAAGAGCAGTACCTATTTCAATTAGAGAAGCTTCATATGGACTAGGTGGTAATAAATGGCAAACTATCCGTCGCATTGTATTGCCAGCAGCAATACCTGGTATATTAACAGGCTTTATACTTGCGCTATCTAGAGCATTAGGTGAAACTGCACCATTAATTCTTATTGGTATACCAACTGTTTTGTTACAGTTACCATCAAGCGTATTCGATCAATTCCAAGCTTTACCAATGGCAATCTACAACTGGGCTAAGTTACCTCAAGCAGAATTCCAAAACGTAGCTTCAGCAGGAATAATCGTATTACTAGTAATCTTATTATTGATGAACGCTATTGCAATATTCTTAAGAAATAAATACAGCAAAAAATATTAATTTAGTAATAGAACACAAGATTTTATCTAACTAGGCTATGAAAATGGGAATGTGCTAACATTTTCGAAAATGTTAGCACATAGCTTTAAAAAAGGAGTTTTAATTATGACTAACAAACAAATTAAAGATAGAAATGATGATTTACAATCACATACGAATCGTAGCGACACACCTATAGCAACAATAGATCCAAACGCGTCGGAAAATAAAATACCTAATACGCAAAAAAATATTGTGTATTCTACTAAAAACTTAGATTTATGGTATGGCGAAAATCACGCTTTAAAAAACATTAATCTCGATATTTTAGAAAATAATGTAACTGCTATTATTGGGCCTTCTGGTTGCGGTAAATCAACATATATTAAAGCATTAAACCGTATGGTAGAACTTGTACCATCTGTTAAAACAGCAGGAAAAATTTTATATCGTGATAATAATATTTTTGATGATAAATATTCTGTTGAAAAATTAAGAACAAATGTTGGCATGGTATTCCAACAACCGAACCCATTCCCTAAATCAATTTATGATAATATCACATATGGTCCTAAAATTCATGGTATTAAAAATAAAAAAGTTTTAGATGAAATTGTAGAAAAATCATTACGTGGCGCAGCAATATGGGACGAATTAAAAGATCGCTTAGATACAAATGCATACAGTTTATCAGGTGGACAGCAACAACGCGTCTGCATCGCTCGTACATTAGCAATCGAACCAGATGTCATACTGATGGATGAGCCAACTTCTGCTTTAGATCCTATCTCTACATTAAAAGTTGAAGAACTTGTTCAAGAATTAAAAGAGAAATATTCGATTATTATTGTGACACACAATATGCAACAAGCAGCTCGTGTTTCTGATAAAACCGCATTCTTCCTTAATGGCTATGTAAATGAATACGATGATACTGACAAGATCTTCTCAAATCCTTCTGATAAACAAACAGAAGATTATATCTCTGGTAGATTCGGATAATTTAAATATGGCGATTATTAGACGCAAATATGAAGGCCAACTCGACGATTTAATCAAAGATTTACGTCGACTTGGTCTTCATGTATATCGTAATATTGAATACGCATTAACGTCATTAAGTGAAGAAGATCGTAACTATGCTAGACAAACTATAGCCAAAGATAAAGAGATCAATGCGATTGAAACTGAAATTAACGAAAAAGTTATCATGCTTATAACTAAACAACAACCCATTGCTAGCGATTTGCGTTTAATGATGGCAGCAATGAAAATTGCTTCTGACTTCGAACGTATTGGAGATAACTCAGCTAATATTGCTGAAATTAGACTTAGAGCTAAAATCATTGATAATTACGTCCTAACAAGACTTAACACAATGGGGAAACTCGCACTTTTAATGTTAAAAGATTTAAACGATGCTGTAAGAGACAATGATATTACTTTAATTAAAGAGATCATCGAAAGAGATGTAGACATTGACGATTTATATAAAAATATAGTCAATACGACTTATTTAATAGATAATGATCCTTTTGTAGCTGGCCAAGCTCATTTAGCCGCAAGATATCTAGAGCGTATAGGAGACCATATTACAAATATCGCTGAAAACATTTATTTTTTCATCACAGGTGATCGTTACGAATCATATAATAAATAAAAAAGGCTCAATAGTCGCACAGAAGTTTAGCACCTTGCGATTATTGAGCCTTTTATATCATTCTACAAGCTTTATGCTTGTTCAATTTCATCTGTAAGTTTTTCTAATTCATCCACTAGACTACCTATATAGCCAATTGTTGATTTTAAAGGAGCATCTGTACGGATATCTATATTAGCGATATCTGCAAGTGCTACAGGTGATTTACTACCACCAGCTTTCAACGTTTCTAACCAAGCATCAACTGCAGGTTGTCCTTCGTTTTGAATGCGTTGAGACATAACTGTACCAATTGTTAAGCCAGCAGAATACGTATAAGAATACAAACCCATATAATAGTGAGGCTGTCTCATCCATGTTAATTCTGTACCTTCAGTCAATTTAACACTATCACCAAAGAATTGGCCATATACATCTAGCATAATTTGATTGAGTACAGGAGCAGTTAATGATTCTCCTTTATCCACTTTATTATAAACTTCACGCTGATATGCTGCTTCTAATAAATGTGTAACCATATTATGATAGTAAGTCCTTGAAACAATTGAACCAATTACCCAACGTTTAAATTTAGGATTGTCACTATTTTTGAACAAGTAATTAGACATAAGCATTTCATTCATTGTTGACGGTGCTTCAACAAAATACATAGAAGCTTCTGATTCTAAATAATTCTGGTGTTTCTGTGCCAAAGTGAAGTGGCCAGCATGACCAAGCTCATGTGCTAGAACAAACGTTTCAGTCATTTTACCAGTCCAAGAGATAAATATATATGAATGTGAGGCGTAAGGACTTGCACAGTATGCACCAGTATCTTTACCTTTATTTTGAGCAAAATCTATCCATCTATCATTGTACGCTGATTCAACCATTTTTAAGTAATCTTCACCTAAGACTTCTAAAGCACCATAAATATATTGCTTAGATTCTTCAATCGAGATTTCTGGTTCATAATCCGGATCAATAGAGACTTTCAAATCTTCGAACCCCATAACTTCTAAGCCATGAACACGTTTGATTAACTTAGCATATTTTTGCATAATTGGAGCTAAATCACTCATAATTACATCAATTTGGCGATTAAACATATCGCGTGTGACTTCTTGATCTTGTAATAAATAATCAATAACTGAGTCATAACCCCTTAAATCTGCTTCTATTTTCTCTTGCTGAACTTGCATATTGTATGTAGCGGCAGTAGTATGTTGATATTTACGTAATGCGTCGCTGAAATATTTGAAGCTTGTTTTTCTAAACGTTGCATCTGGATTATCTTCATATTCATTTTCAAATGTTGCATAATCTAAAGGATAGGCTTGATTATTGTGTTCAAAAGATTCAAAGTTTATGTCCAACATTTTAGTAGTGCCATATAACTCATATGCACTATCAAAAGTAGGGGACAAACTAGCTAATACTTTTTCAACTTCTGGTGTTAATTCATGTGCTTTTTTAGATTTAACTTTAGTAAGAAAATGGGGGTATTTCGACATATTAATTAGTTCATTTAAATCTTGTTCGGATAAGGCTATAATCTCTGATACTACAAAAGATAACTCACTTGCAATTTTGCCATAAGATGTAGATAATTTTGCACTTAGTGTCTGTGATTGTTCGTTGGCTGTATCTACACTTAAGCGTAATTCTGCGTAATTAGCCATTCTGTCTAATTGAATTAATATTTCAGAATAGTCATCCAAAGCTTGTTCAATTATCTGTACATCTTTCAACTGGTTAACATATTGAGCATTAAATGCCTTAGCTGATTTAATAGTATCTGTTAAAGTTTGATAAAATTCATCATCTGAGATGAATAAATCTGTAACGTCCCATGTTTCTTCTAATGGAACTTCTTTTCTGAACGGCAATGTTTCAGTCATTGAATCACTCCTAAAATTTATTTAGTATTCACAGTTAATTATACATGAAAGACCCTTAAGAAATACAACCGTAAGTTTAGTAAAATTTAAAGTAGGGAACAGTTATAAAATAGATTGACTACACATGAATCCGTAGATATTATTAAATTATACTCCCGCAGTCGGAGACTATTCATATGAAAATATAGTACAATTAATAAACACTACTTAAAACCACGTTTTAAAATATAAGGAGTGCAATAGATGACGATTTTTGATATGCCTAATTTTTTATGGATTTCAATTGTTGCAGTTATAGTCGTAACTGTTTTTTGTAATCTCGTATTAAATAAATGGTTTGCCCCAGCTGTTCTAACATTTATAGTGTTAGCAATAGCCGCGTTTCTAATTCCTAATTTCCAAGATATTACATATGAGCCATTACTAGGATTTGCGGCGTTTATGGCTGTTCTAAGCTTAATCATTAGCTTTTTGATATGGTTTTCTACGAGAAATTGGAGACGTAAACGTCGAGAGAAAAAAGCAAAAAAAGAAATTCGTAAACGTGGAGGAATACCACAAGACGAAATAGAAAGTTACAGAGAAAAAAGATAAACATTTATAAAAGGAATTGTAGCAATCTACGTTACGATTCCTTTTATTTTTTATGACTATTAAATAGGTTAGTGGGGGGTTATTTATAAGCTTTTTGTATTTGCTCTAGCTGTTCGATTGTTAAACCAATACCACCTTCACCGAAAAACCAACTGTTTGGTTCAAAAAGTGTAACATCATCATTTTTAATTGCTTTTGAATTTTTAATTACATCATTTTGTAATGCTTGAGGTATGACTTTATTTTGTCCATTAGCTTTTTTAGTTCTATCAATAACAAATAATTTATCAGGATTAATTTCATTTAAGTATTCATTAGAAATAAGTATGCCACTTGAATTAGCTTTCATTTGTTTATCAGCGTGTTTAATACCTAAATCTTTATTTAAGAAGCCTCCGAATCTTCCTGTAGAACCATATGTTTTTAATCCTTTATCATCAATATTTAAAAACAAGACTGATTGATCACCGATTAGTTGTTTTGTTTCAGCCACTTTGTCATCTAGTTGTGCAACTAATTTTTTTGCTTCGTTTTCCTTTTCAAAAATCCTACCAATATTTTCAGTGTTTTGTTTAATTGAATTTATGTAATTATCATTTTGTGGACTTACAAAAACAATTTTAGCATTTGGAGCAGATTTCTTCATTTCTTCTAAAGTTTTAGTATGCGCTTGTCTGAAAGAAGCAAAAATAACATCTGGTTTAGACTTTGCTAACTCATCATAATTAGGTTGCCCTGGATTACCAATATTTTTATATTTTTCATTCTTAAATGATTTTAGTCTATCTGGTAAAAATGAATCTCCTTGTCCTTTAGCAATAGCAACTATACGATTTTCTAATTTTAATTGTTGCATTATATCTAAAGCTCCGTAATCCATAACTACAACTCGTTTAGGATTAACAGGAACTTCAACAGTCTCATGTTTCATTTCGCCTCTATTATGGTCTTTAGTCTTATCTTTGAACTCATAAGAAGTTTTGATTTTAACTGTTTGTTTCGATTCTTTATCACTTTGAGCGTTATTACAAGCACCTAAAAATAAAATACATAAAGCTGTTAATATAAATAATGTGAATCTATTCATATGTAATTCCTCCTTTAATTTAGAAGTTAATTATATATTAAATGAAAACCATTATCAATTAGACTTTTAGTAATTCTTAAGTATTATATGATATTTTTAGCAACTTCAAATGTTTATTGAGATTTTACAAAATTGCAAACAAATACATCTATAAAGAACAAACTAAACATTTAACTAATACTAGTAAAAATCAAATTCTAAATCCGGTATATAAAGATGGTTTTATCATATATGTAATAATTGCGTCTTGGCATTTAACAAATAGATGTACTAGAACAAAATACATAACAAGAGACAAATAACAAATGGATTTACATATGATGAAATAGGGTCATGAGCATAAATTATATTGAAATACCAATAACTTCCTATAATATATATTATGTAAACTAAAATGAATTTCAAAATTTTGTAACTTACATATGAACAATTTGCTTTAAATTATATTATTTACTTTACGTATTAAAACCTCGCTTATATATGCACATACTAATTATTGTTACTTAAATAATTAAACTATTTATCATTTTAAAATATTCGCTAGATACATACATAAACTTGCACATACTTTACATATCGTAATTCTTACCTAAGTGTGAGTTTGCTTAAAGTCATCAGTTTACAAGTTCACTCAAAGATCCACATTTGCACAAGCAATTATTCATTTACAGTATCTGTTTAAAATACACCGTATAACATCAAATAATACATAGTTGTTTATTTGCATTAATCGATTAACGATACACAGACATCTTATTTGATGCTCAGAAATTGAAATCTCAGCGTCAAAATTCAGGCAATTGATAGAAAAAATAATTTTACGTAAATGTTTACTTTAATATGTGATATTATACCTACTAGAACCTTCAATCCTTAAATAATGGTCTTGATTTTGCTATTACTTATATAAGGTTACATAACATAATTATAGTCTACTTAAAAATAGTGTTTTTTTCTCGTTTTTGGGTATATATTAATTAGTAAAAATTTTAGGAGTGACATTTATGAAGCAATCTTCAACTATTAAATGGTCCAGTTTAATCATCGGTGTAATATTTCTTGTTATCGGGGTATTTATTATAAGTTTTCCAGAAGAAAACTTATTTGCTATAACTTGGCTAATTGGTCTTTTATTTATAATTAATGGTTTTTTAGAAATATTTATAAGACAAGTAATCAAAAGAACAGCACAACAAAGTTCGACAATGCTTATATTATTAGGTATTTTTAATATTATCTTTGGTTTATTAATCTTGTTCAATGTAGTAACAAGTACGACGTTTATTGTTTATTTGTTTGCAATTTGGTTTATTATTAACGCAACTTTTAATATGTTTAATGTAACGCCTGTAGAAAAATCAAACAAAACTTTCCATATAATCTCAATTCTTTTAAATATTATAGCTATTTTATTCGGGATTATATTATTATTTAATCCGCTCATTGCAGCTTTCATTATTGCAATATTTATTAGTGCTGTGTTCTTTATTATAGGTATCAGCTATATTATAGATGCATTACATTAATCGCTTTTTATTTATCCAAGCAGCTATTATTTAGAGTAAGAATACATTTACAATCAAAAAAACACCCTAAACGCAATGGTTTAGGGTGTTTTTTTATATAATTTTTATAAAATAAAAAATATTTTTACTATAAAATTATTTTTATGTCCGAATATTGAAATTGTTTTACTCTATGCTATACTAAATTACGTGGAGTACAACCAGAAACGAACTTCTCAGACTATTCCACACTTTAGTTCACTGTTATATTGGAATGCCATCCTAATATAACCAACTTCAGAACGAAAGAAAGCATACTGACCAGGGCTTAACATCATCAGTATGCTTTCTTTTTTTATTATTTTCTAACCTTTTTTCTTAAATTATTCAGTGTATTAAACAACCAGTATTTCGATTTCTTGATTGGTTTGTAGAAGTCACCGATTAATTCTTCGATTTGTACATTAAAACCACGTTTAAAGCGATAAACTCCGTAATCCTCACTATTTTCAGTGAAATCACCTGATAGACCATAGAAATTATAACGCCCATATCCATGATCAAAACAATAATTCAACATAAACCAGTGCATCATATAAGGTCCCATATATTGGTTATATTTCTCTGAAGAACCACCTGAGAAATAATTTACTTCATACGCGTTTGCAAAGTATACACCTGCCGCTAGATTCAATATCGCCCCATCAGTTTGTCTTAATTCACTTGCTTGAAGCAATTCCTTTTTATCATGATCAATTTGTTTGTCTAACTCAGCAATTTTTTTCAATTGCTTATCTGATTTGTTTTCATTTTGCATCATTTGATCTCTACGCGCTTCTTTTTCATTAATACCCTCTTGCGTATTATTAATATATTCATCTAAATCAATATATGCCAATGGTACTAACGCTTTATCCCCATAATTATCAATAAAATTATAGAAATATTCATCTGTTTTTGAAACAAAACCAGCACGTTCTTCCGTTTCACGATAAAGTTCCAAGAATACACCAAATTCTTCTCTTGGTAATAATCTTACTTTAACACCGTAATTAATTGCTTTATTTATGTTTCGCTTACGTTGACTATCGAACTGTTTTTTTAAGGAAGCTGGTGTTTCACCATCAAGATTCAATACACCCATCCATCTCACTTGGCTTGATGTGTCATATTTCGTTGTAAAACCATGATGCGTATAGTTGTGAGATTTAAATAAATTCACTAATGCATCATTCTTATCTTGATTCGGTAAAGGATTAATATCTTTATCGTAAATTTGATAAATCCAATATGGATCCATTTTTACATATAAACAATTATGTTGTTGCAAATACGTATCTAATTCACGTAAATAAAAATCTACTAATCCCAAATCATTGTAATCCATCACTGGTCCACGATTTGAATAATAAACATAGCTTCCCATTGTAGGGATTTTAGAGAAAAGACTAGCAGCAATAACTTGATTGTCGTCATCTTTTAAGCCTAATAAAACAACTTGAAATCCATCTTCTTCTCTTGTCGCAATATTTTCTTTCACTTGAAAGTAATGACTCTCTAGTGCTGGATTCTGTACAAAATTGTCATATTCTTTGACAGTTAACTCTGTAAATTTCATTCTAGCTTAGTTCCCTTCTATTAAATGTTTATTTCTTTTTATCTTTAATTTTCTTTAATGTCGTATAAATTTTGTACATTGGTTTATTGATTGGTTTAATAAAGTCACCAACATATTCCACTACATCCGCATTAAACCCTTTTTTAAATTTAACTACACCTGCGTCTTCCGCATCTTCAGTGAAATGACCACTAATTCCATAAAAATTATATCTATCAATATTATGATCAATAGCATAGTTAATCATCTTCCATTGAATGGCATAACTACCAGCAAAATGTCTAAACTCATTCGACGTTCCACCTGCATAATACACAACTTCATAAGGATTAATGATGAAATATGCTGCTGAGATTGGTAGTTCATTACCATGTTTCTCTTGTAAAACTTTAGCTTCATCGATTTTTTGTTGATTCGCTATAAGTTGTTTCTCTAGGTTATCTTTTTTGTTATATGCTTTTTTATTTTCAGGTCTTTTCTCGATATCTTTTACTGCTTTATTGATATCTTTGCTTAATACCTCACGTTCAGCTTGCAATTCTTCAATATATTCATCGAAATCCATATAAGCCAGAGGTACTAGTACGCGGTTCTTGTAATACCTTAATCTATTATAGTAAAAATCATCGTCTCTATCGTCAAAATCTTTACTTTCAGATGTATCTTCCATGAACGAGCGGAAAATTGGCAACTCATCTTCCCCTAAGAACCTTACTTTCACACCATTTTTTTGTACTTTTTTAGTATTACGTTTACGTAAACTATCCATACCATTTAATACATCTTTAGCTGTTTTGCCTACTAAATCCAGTACAGAGTGGAATCTAATTTGAATAATTGAATCGAAACCAGTTAAAAATCCTTGGTGTTTATATCCAAGCTGTTTCATTTTATCGAAAACCCAATCATGTCCTGCATTCTCCAATACATCACCATCATGATTACGGTATTGATATGCTAAATAAGGGTCAACTCTTAAATAAAGCGCATTATGTTTTTTTACATATTTAGATAGTTCATTGAAAAAGTAATGTACTAATTCTTTATTTTCAAAATCTATAACCGGACCTCTATTAGTGTAAAAATACTTAAAGAACTTCATTACTGGCACCGCAGTTAATAAACAAGCTGCAATGACTTCATTTTCATTGTTTTTTATACCTACTAAATGTGTTTCAGTACTTTCTGCAATTTTCAATTCATAATTCCCTACCATTTGTGTGAAATGGCTATTTGGCATTTTATCTGTAAATGCACCAAACTCTTTTGCAGTTAAATTTGTAAATTTCATTTTTGTATACTCCTAATTGTCTATAATTCTTTTTCGAGTTAAACTTCAATCTTAATTATTATACAATATTCATTCATAAAACAAAATCAATACCCTGTCCACAATGCTTTATAATCGTGCTGTGTCTTACAATTATATCATTACTTCTATTCTAACAAAGTATTTATATTTAATCTTTCATCAGCATTATTTTAATTATTAAAAAGTGTTTTAATATTCAAGTATTGACCAAAAG
Organism: Staphylococcus sp. KG4-3; assembly: GCF_033597815.2. Classification (NCBI taxonomy): domain Bacteria; kingdom Bacillati; phylum Bacillota; class Bacilli; order Caryophanales; family Staphylococcaceae; genus Staphylococcus; species Staphylococcus halotolerans. The sequence continues at coordinate 1,386,157 of NZ_CP166245.1, read as the reverse complement.
TATCTTAATAACAATATTTTAAAAAACAATATTTCCCTTTATAATTACGCTTTTAACATAAACAGTCATGTATACATTTATCTGTGCTTATTTCTCCCTTCTTCAACTATATTTAAATTCAAATATTACTGTATATTAGTCTACTTCTTAAAATATAATAAAAACTGGGAAACTTAATAAGTCTCCCAGTTTTTATTTAGCACAAACAACTAATAAATTATCGTTGTGTTTATTTTAATGCATCGCGTAACGCTTTACCGATAGCAACACTTGATTGTGGATTTTGTCCAGTGATAAATTGACTATCTATTTCTACATGTTCGCTAAAGTTTTCTTTAGTTATGAACTTAGCACCTTGATTTTCTAATTCTGTTTGAGTTAAGAATGGTACTTTATTTTCTAAGCCCATTGCACGTTCTTCTTCATCTGTAAATGAAGTAAGTGTAACGCCATTAACTAAGAAATTACCTTGTTTATCTTTGGCGCCAACAAATGCACTTGGTCCGTGACATACAGATGAAATAATTTTATCTTCATCTTTAAAATCAGCTAATATCGATGATAATTGTTGATTGTGTGCATAATCAAATACTGTTCCATGACCACCAGGTAGATACACAGCATCGTACTGAGCTACATCTACTTCTGCAATACTAGGTACATCTTTAATTTTTGCTACAAATTCTGCATATTTATCAAGTTCGTTATTTTGTGTTGAGTTTGGATCTAAAGGAACTGCACCGCCTTCAATAGAAGTTATATCTACATCAATGTCTGCCTCTGTTAATATATTATAAGGCTCGCTCGCCTCTTCTAACCATAATCCTGTTGGCGTTCCATCTTCATATTGATCTCTGCTTGTTAGTATGAATAAAACTTTTTTACTCATTTTATATCACCTCTTTATAAAATAAGGATTATCATCGATACAATATATACCAAGAATCCTCTGATAATCTGTTACCCTTATTTTAACAAATCTATACATAAAATTATTGTGGAATTTTATTGATTAAGTGCATTTCTTATAGATTTCAAGTAATTCAACATATTTTTTTCACTATCATTTTCAAATCGTTTAACAATTTCACTACCTATGACTACACCATCTGATGCCTCAGTAATATCTTTAACATGTTCCGGTGTTCGTATACCAAAACCAGCAACTACGGGCACCTCAGATTTATCTTTTATTTTTTTAATTCTATCTTTTAGCTCTGGATGAAATTTACCATTTTCACCAGTTGTTGCATTCATCGTTACAGTGTATATAAAACCTTCTGCATCTTTAGCAATTTGATTACTTCGAGATTCAGATGTCGTCATAGCTATTAATGAGATTATTTGTGTCTTTCTTTGTGGATGGCGTTCTTTAAATTGTTGCACTAATTCATGTGGTAAGTCAGGGATAATTAATCCGTATACACCAGCACGTTCACATGCTTGTAAAAACTCTGATTCACCATAGTAATTGATGATATTATAATACGTCATTAAAACATAGTCACTTTGAATTTCATCACGATGTTTTGTGAGTTGATCCAAAATGAATTGTATATTCACACCTTCTTGAATTGCTTTATTACCAGCATCCATAATGACAGGGCCATCAGCTACTGGATCTGAAAAAGGCACCCCCACTTCAATAATATCGGCACCTACATTACTTAATGTTTTCACATTTTCAATAAAATGCTTATTCCCCATAACATAAGGTATAAATAATTTATGCATGTTTGTCACCATCCTGTTTCATATAATTTCTAATTGTTTCCATATCTTTATCACCACGACCTGATACTGTAACAACTAAGATTTCATCTGAGTTCATAGTCGGTGCTAATGTTTCTACATAACTTAAAGCATGTGCGCTTTCAATAGCAGGAATAATACCTTCAGCTTTAGTGAATCTAACAAGTGCATCCATCGCTTGTTTATCACTCGCAGTTGCATACTTCACTCTGCCGATATCATGATAATACGAATGCTCAGGACCAACGCCAGGGTAATCTAATCCAGCTGAAATAGAGTGTGCTAATTCAATTTGACCATGCTCATCTTGAATTAGGTACATCTTGGTACCATGTAACACGCCTTCTTTACCTTTATTTATTGCTAATGCATGTTTGTTAGAATCAAAACCTTCACCAGCTGCTTCGACACCATATAACTTTACATCCTCTTCCACAAACGGATAAAACGTTCCAATTGCGTTTGATCCTCCACCCACGCAAGCAACAATTGCATCAGGTAAGCGACCTTCAATTTCTTGAACTTGAGATTTGATCTCATTACCTATAACTTTTTGGAAGTCTCTTACAATAGTAGGAAATGGATCTGGACCTAACGCAGAACCTAATAAATAATGTGTATCTTCTACATGACTGACCCAATATTGCAATGCCTTGTTCACTGCATCGGACAGTGTTCCTTGACCTTCAGTTACTGGTTCTACTTTTGCACCTAATAATTCCATTCGAAAAACATTTAGTGATTGTCTCTTAATATCTTCTTCACCCATAAATACAACAAGTTCCATATCAAACAACGCAGCTACTGTTGCGCTAGCCACGCCATGTTGACCTGCACCTGTTTCAGCAACCAGTTTGTTTTTGCCCATACGTTTGGCCAACAGTGCTTGTCCAAGCGCATTATTTATTTTGTGAGCGCCAGTATGGTTTAAGTCTTCACGTTTCAAATAGATTTTGGCGCCACCTAATGATTCGGAGTATGACTTAGCATAAGTCAATGGCGTTTCACGACCTACATAATCTTTTAAATAACCATCGAGTTCTTCTTGAAATTTGGGATCTTCTTTTGCCTCTTGGTATGCCTGTTTAAGTTCTTGTACTGCTGGCATTAATGTTTCTGGTACATATTGACCACCATAATTACCAAAGAAACCAAACTCATCTACTTCTGTTTGGATGTTTTTTACCATAATTAATTAGCTCCTTTTACATGTTCTATTATTGATTGCATTTTACATTTATCTTTAACATTATTCGTTTCTATACCACTAGCAATATCATAGCCACTGTGTTGAAGTGATAATTTTTCTATCTTTTTAATATTCTCATAATTGATACCGCCCGCAATCAAATAATCAATATCATTAATAACTTCAAGTATTTCCCAATCATAAACTTTTCCTGTGCCACCATAGTTTTGTGATGGTGTGTCTATAATAAATTGGTCTATTACATGTTTATAATATTCAATTGCTGTCAGTAATGACTCACTATCTTTAGCTGGCAAAGCTTTAATAATCTTTATATCCTTACTTTTTTGTCTTATATATGAGATTGTGGCTAATGGTTCCTCACCGTGTAATTGAATTGATGTAATACCAGTTTCTTCTATTAAACTGTCTATCACATCATAATCTGGATTCACCAAGATAACTACCTTTTCCTTATCATCAGGGATAACTTCTGTAAATTGTCTAATGCTTTGAATATCAACAAATCGCTTACTTTTGGGAAAATGGATAAAACCCATAGCATCGATATCTAAATCTTTTGCTTTCTTCACATCAGCTAGTTGACGAAAACCACAAAATTTCAACTTCATTGCTTCACCTTATTTAATTTTAATCCTGGTAAAAACTGGCTTAAATCATCACATTTCATTAACGATTCACCAATCAGCAAACCATCTATACCCGAATCAACAACATTCGCTACATCTTGTTCATCACGAATGCCACTTTCTGAAATATAATAATAACCATCTTTTTTATTTTCTAAAATTTCATTAGTATGCAAGACATCTGTAACAAATCTTTTTAGATCTCGATTATTCACACCAATAATTTGTGGATTTAGCTGATAAGCACGTGATAATTCTTCTTTATCATGCACCTCAACAAGTACTTCTAAATTTAATGAAGTTGCATATTGATATAACTCTTTTAATTGCTGATCGGTTAAGACATTGACAATCAACAGAATAATTGAAGCACCTGCTTTTTTAGCTACATCTATTTGTACTTTATCTACGACAAAGTCTTTACATAATACTGGTAAATCAGTTTGAGTAGTTAAGGATTGTAAACGTTCATAGCTACCACCAAAGTACTGCTCATCAGTTAATATTGAGACTGCGTTTGCTCCGTTTGCTTCATAATCTTTAACTTGCTGCGTTAAATCCCTACTAGGCAATTCATTTAATGTTGGGCTTTTAGATTTAATTTCTGCAATAACAGCTAAACGGTTTGATTCATCTATTTGTGCTTTAAATGTAGTTTTATGTGAAATATCTACATCATCAAGTGTTTTTAATTTTTCTTCATAATAGCCCTGTTCGAGCAAATCCTTTTTATATAATACGATTTCATCCAATATAGTCATACGTTTTTCCTCCCATTTTGTTATATTGTGCCAATGCTTCACCTTCATCAATCAATCTCTGTGCTTTACTTACGCCTTCTTGAATTGTACTCACTTGCTCTGATACATATAGTGCAATACCAGCATTCAATACAACGACATCTCTTTTAGCACTGCGATCTGTTCCATTTAGAATATTTTTAGTTATTTCTAAATTTTCAGCTGGTGTACCACCGATTAATTCTTCATTTGGCGCATAATCTAGTCCAACATTGTTAGCATTTAAAGTGTAAGTTTTAACACTATCATTTGCGTTCACTTCATATATAATATTGTCTCCAGACAAAGTTGCTTCATCCATACCATTAGCCCCATACACTACAATTGCTTTTTTACGCCCTAAATCTGCTAACGTTTGAGCAATTTTGTCTAATTTTGAAGTTTCATACACACCCATAACCTGATAATCTAATTTAAATGGATTTATCATCGGTCCTGTTATATTAAAAATCGTTGGATTACTCATATGTTTTCTTATAGGTTGTATTTGCTTCATAATTGGATATGTTTCTGTCGCACTCAAAAACGCTAAACCTGTATCGGCTAATTGACACGGTGTCTGTTCTACAGAAGTAGTTTGAATTTGCATCGCATTGAGTAAATCTGTACTTCCTGATGATGACGTAACACTCTTATTACCATGTTTAATAACTGGAACCTTGGCACTTGCGATTATAAAGGAGACAGTGGTTGAAATATTGAAACTATTAGATTTATCTCCACCAGTACCGCAAACACACATACTATTTGGATAGTAAGGCTGTTGATCATACATAGAATGTATCAAACTTTTAGCAATGTATGTTAATTCTTCTTGTGTAATTTCTTTTTCAGAAAACGAAGTTAAATATTCTATTTTCACTTCATCTTTCACATCTTCAGAAATAAGTAACTCAATAAACGCATTCATTTGTCGTTGATTTAGTGGTTTATATTGATTGAGTAATGTTTGTAATTCCATGATTTTCAACCTCCTCTACTATATTTAAAAAGTTTTTAATAATTTGTTCTCCAAATTCAGTTGCAAATGATTCAGGATGATATTGAATACCGAAATGTAATAACTGTAAATGTTCGAATGATTGAATACAATCATTCGTTTTTGCTGTAATTGCTAAAGATTTAGGCATCGTTTGTGGATTACTAATAAGTGAATGGTATCTCATTATTTCAGAATATTCTGGAATATCACTATATAACTTTGTCTCTTTTATGATTTGCATTTGATCTTTTTTACCATGCATAATATTTTCACTTTGGATTACATCCCCATTATGATAACAAGTTAACGCTTGCGCACCCAAGCACACACCTAATATAGGTTTATTTTCATAGTGCTTAATAATATTTATTAAATTATCTGTATCTAATGGATGCCCAGGACCTGGTGATATTACTATGCCTTCAACATCTAAATTATATATACTGGGGTCATCTGGATACTTAATAATCACTTCTTTGTGCTGTGCTATCATATTCACTAAATTATAAGTAAAAGAATCATAGTTATCGACAATTAATATCATGGTGATACCTCCAATAAACTTTTTGCTTTCAACTTCGTTTCTTCAAGCTCTTTTTCAGGTATAGAGTCAAATACCACACCGCAGCCTGCTTGAACATTCACATGCGTCTCATCAATCATCATTGTTCTTATTGCTAATGCAAAATCTAAATCATGATTACAATTAATATAACCAATACCCCCACTATAAACGCCACGCTTATGTGGTTGTGATTCATAGATACGTTGAATCGCTCTGAGTTTTGGTGCACCCGAAACCGTGCCTGTTGGCAATAAACTCGCAATTACAGTCATTGGAGAATAATTATTTTTTAATTTGCCAGTTACTTCACTCACGATGTGCATTACATGTTCATAGCGTTCGATTGTCATTAGTTTTTGGATTTTTGACGTTCCTGTTTGACTTACTCTATGAATATCATTGCGTCCTAAATCAACTAACATACTATGTTCACTTAATTCTTTATCATCATTTTTCAACTGCGTTTCATTTAATTTATCCTCATCTTCGGTAGCACCTCTTTTAATTGTTCCAGCAATTGGATTAGTGATTACCGTTTCACCTTGTACCTTTACAAAACTCTCAGGCGAACTTCCAACAATAATAGGTTCATCCATATTCATATAATACATATATGGACTTGGATTTTGCCGTTTGAGATTTTGATAAAGTTGATACGACAATTGTTGTAGCTGTTGTCCAAAAAAGTGTTCGTAGCTATAAATAATCGATGGTACTACTTGGAACATGTCTCCTTGTTGGATAAGTGTTTTCATATGTTCAACCGTTTTAATAAATTGTGTTGGTGCCATATTAGATTTTATTTCCTTCTCTGTTAAAGAATGTTCGATTTGTGTTGGATAAATATTAATTTTTTGCAATTCTGCCACACGACTTTGCACACGTTCCTGTAATTGTGAGTCATTGTCATTGGAAAATAAGTTTGTCGCTATAACATATAAGTGCTCTTTATAATGATCAAAAATATAAACATCCTCTACCATATAAAACTTCGTATCGTGTTGTGGATGGTCTGTTAATTCAATTTGCTTTAGTATCGGAAATTCATGTCTCACTAGATCAAAACTACATGAGCCTACGAACCCTGATATAAATGGTAATTGTGCCAATATTTCGTCATCTATATCCGTTTTGTATTGGTCAATCAGTTCCTTCATCTTGTCATATGGTTGGTTACGTTCTATGTTTATCCCGGTTGGTGTTTCTACAGTCATTACGTCATTATCTAAAGTAATAGCCCCATACGTGTCGAATATGACAATGGAATAACGCCCTTTTAATTGAGATTGATCTGAACTTTCTAGAATTATTTTATTATTTCTTAATCTTGCTAGTGCTTCTGGGGTAACTTCAGCATTTAATTTTTGATATTGTACTTTCATATTACTTTCCTCCTTATAAAAAAATCAGCATCCTTAAACAATGTTTAAGGACGCTGACGCGCGGTACCACCTAAAATTAGTAGATATCTATTTTATTAAAAATCATCTACTCTCTCTTTGTTTATTCATTTTTAATCCAACAAAACCCAATTTCAGTATATGTAGGTGTTAGTTCTCATCAACCACTAACTTTCTGCAACTACCTAATCATCACTTACTTCATTTTGTCTTCCGATTCAGTTCAATTTTAATATAAAAAAACACCACACTAACGCATACTGTAAGGACGCGTTACCGTGGTGCCACCTTAGTTAACAAATTTATTGTTCACTTTAATTGCTATTTAATTTTCATTTAAAAGCCCAATTCACAATATATGCAGTGCTAATTTCCATCAACCATTAGCTTTCTTATTGCTACATCACATATTTGCTACGTTATCTTTCAAATGGCAACTTTTGTTGCGATTAGTAATTAAGTAAAATCCTACTAGTATAAATCGAATTTGTCAACATTTAAATTTAATTCTATAAATTTCACTGTCGTTTTCAAAGGTGTGTCAGTTATTAAAAACCTTATATTCACAACTTTTATCGTAATCTATCTTCGTTATTTTGATATTTTTCATAATTATCTTTCGGTGCTACTTTCTTGATAATATTTGCACCTATTGCAAATATTATCAAGAATATGATTGGATGATATGGTATCTTATGATCTGCAAATGTTACATAAGCAGCATATAACAATACTAAAAGCCAAAATATAGTAAATAGTATAGCCCTCAAACTTGGTTTTTTCATAGTTTATATTCTCCCACATTGCATTTTCATTTTTACAACAAAATTTTATTTATAATTCGTTCTAACTACTTACTCTCCATTTTAAAGCTATCATAGTAAGATGCAATAACTAAAGTGAAAACTGTGGTCATATACCGTGAAATATAATCTTAAAAGTAATGATTTCATTTCTGATTTCACTTATTTTTAACCTTTTCTTTGGCTTAAACAATAATTCGCATTATTCCTTCAGTGTATACTTAGATAAATTTCTTCATAGATACAATATGTAATGACTTCTTATTTGGCTTATCAATAGTATAATAATCAAATATAGAATAACCTATATCTTTATAAAGACTAACATTTCTTTTTATATTCATACGAACTTTGCATATAATTTCTGATATATCTTCATTTTTTGCATATAGTTCTAATGACTTTAACAAATGCTTTCCTACACCTTTTCCTTGGTATAGAGGATTTACAGATAGACGATAAAAATTCATTTTATATTGTTCTATTTTAAATCTAACCATTGCCACTGGCTCATCTGACTCATATGCAATTAAAGCTTTTTCTCCTTCTTGCGATAACGCTTTAGCAATATTGCTCTCTGTTTCTTCTAAAGCGCTAGACGGCATTTTATCATTTTTGTATTCTGAAAATGCTTTAATCATCAACTTATGAATTATAGGTGCATCAGAAATCGTTGCTTCCTTAAAGTACATATTTATTCATCCCCCCTCTTCGACTAGAAATCGTTATAAACAATTTGCTTCACATTATTAACTGCTGTTGTAAAGGCAGTGCCAAATACTCCATTTCAAAATACTATAATTTAATATAATTAAATAACTATAACGCTTACAAGTTAAATAATTTGATGTATTTTATGATAGTTCCACTACAACACTTAATTTCATTAAACTACGAATTACACATATACGAAAAATTGTATACTTTTTGTATAACTCCTTATATTATTCACAATATAAATAAATAATAAACTATATATATAGTTTATTATTCAATCCTTTTTTAATAACCTCACTCTAGTGAAACATTATTTCACTAAATTCATTTATTCAATTTGCATTGGACAATCTGTTTAAAAATATTACTTTCCAAGCACAATAAACAAAATTAATTTATAAATTGTGCAATTTTTATACTAAATACTTATATTATTTGCTAATATGAATACATAATATATTTCATTCTTACTGGGAAGTTGAATTTTATTTAATTCATTAGAATAAAAATATGATATGAATGTGTTGTTTATTTATTTCAAAACATAAAGGAGGTTCTTATAAAAGAAAAATTTCTATAAAGTAAATTTAACGATGATTAATTAAAAATTCTACAAGGCAAAACATAGAAAATACTGTTTACTATTACTAAAGGGAAATTAAAGCCTCGAATCGAAGCATTATGTTAAATTTTATATTGTTCATAATATAAAATTATCTTGATTAAACGGGGTTCTTATTATTTAAGGAGTTTAAAATAATGATATATACAGTTACAAGTACACTTCCTCCAGTGCACGGCGGAAGAACAAAATCTTTATTGGGAAGAACAAAATTTTTAGATGAAGAATTAGGTCTCCCTTCCACAATATTAACTACCAATTACAATCCTAATTATAATGATGTATATGAAAGTTTTTTTAAAGAAGAGAAAGTCACTGAAAACATAAAATATGAAAATATATACGATTGGTTAGCAAATTATGAGTTACTAACATCACCTCGAAGCAAAATACTAAAGAAAATCAAATATATAGAAACTCCACTTGAAATGAACGATTTGAAATATAAGTTTGGGAAAACTAATAATATTGTACGTTACTACGATAGTGACGATTCATATGTTTTATATAGAAGATATTTTAAAGACAGTAATATATTAGAGTTTGAAGACTTTATGTCTCCTATTAGTAAGAAGAGAATTCAGCGTTGGCAATATAACAATTATGGAGTATTACATAAAAAAATCTACTACTCTCCTAATAGTTATAAAAAAATTGCCGAAGAATTTTTTGATGCAAATGAAATAATTTATTGTAAGAAATTCTTTGAAGATAATGATGCTAACAATGTAATTCAAATACAAACTTATAAGGACGATCGGCCACACAAAACATTTAAAACTGAAAAACAATTATTCCAGTATTATTTTGATAACAAATTCAGTGAAAATGATACAGTGTTTTGTGATGCTAGATTACTTGATAAACCATTACTCAACAAAAAAATCAACACTAAGAATATACTTGTTTTCCACAGTAGTCACATGAATGCTGATAAGGTTGAACAATCCTATAAATTTGCACTAGAAAACCATCATAAAGTATCTAAATATTTACTTTTAACTAATAAACAAAAAAATGATATACAAAACGTTAGCAATATTAGCTCAGAAAAAATTTCTGTAATACCCCACTTTATAAACTCTAATCCATATTCTAATAATGTAGTGAAAGAAGATAGGTTTGTGTTTATAGGAAGAATTGCTGAAGAGAAACAAATTGATCATATACTAAAAGCATATTCTAAGTTTTTAGAAAGTGGTTACAATACTTCATTGGATATTTATGGACGAGGCGAATTTGGTCAAGTTTCAGTAATTGAGAATTTGATATTCGATCTTGGCATCCAAAACAAGGTGCATATTCATGGTTTTACAAATGATCCCTCATACGAATTTCAGAAATCTAAGGCTTCACTGTTAACAAGCTCCTTTGAAGGATTCGGCCTGTCTGTAATGGAAAGTATAAATGTGGGGTGCCCTGTCATTTCATACGATGTAAAGTACGGACCCTCTGAAATAATTAATCATGGTAAAAATGGCTACCTTGTAGAAAAAAACAATATAGAACAATTAACTAAATATATGATAGATATTATTGAAAATCCATTAACCAATGTTAAAACGAAACCTGAATTAACTTTTGATAGCGCCAAAAATAATTATAAACAGTTATTTAGCTCAATAGGCTATAACTTATAATTTTATATTAAGAGATTGCATATATGAATCCTTAGATAAATTGAGATTGTTAATATGAAATTTTAAAATATCTTTAATAAAAAACTCATATTTTAACAAATCATTTCTACTTAATATAAACCATTATTTCTAAATACTATTTTTAAGATAAAATTAAAGACCACCACCTATATAAGGCGTGGTCTTTTTGTGTAAATTGTAGCAATAAATCATATGAACTTTGTGCGTATGTTTATTATCAATAATTACTCATATTTCAAATTAAATTAAGTCTTTTCCTTCTATCTTATCTAATTCTTTTCCATTTTTTTCTTTTTATCTTTTTGTGCGCTATCCCATTGGCCAAGTAGAAACAACAATCCTATAAAGCCAAATATTATAGCTCCCCATATATTTAACCCCAGCTTTTCTGTTAAATATAAATAAATAAGAACGATTACAAATATAACAGGCACGATTGCCCCCACCATTTTATTTCCTGTTCTAGATAAAAAATATTGAATTGCTAATAACACCGCATAAAATATTGCTGGTGATAGTATTGCTAAATTATTCATGACAAATCAAGCTCCTTACTATTTAAAAAATGAAAAGTAAATTTTAATATAATCTTTGCTAATAATTTACTTATAGCCTTCTATAAGTTTCATAACAAGACTTTTTATATCATCATTATTGTATAGGAGCTAAACAATATGCATGAAGTAGTGCTTGAGTTGCTTTTAAAGAATCTATATGCGTACGCTCTAGTGCATGTGAAGATTCAATGCCTGCACCAAACAAACCATGTCTGATATCAGCGCCTGCCTTTAATGCTGCAGAGGCATCTGACCCATAATATGGATAAATATCTACTTTATATGGGATATTATTAAGTTGGCATAAATTAACTAATTGTTCACGTAATGCCTTATGATAAGGTCCTGATGCATCCTTCGCGCAAATCGATACTGTATATTCATCGGATGCTTGACCATCACCTAAAGCCCCCATATCAAATGCTATAAAATCAACAATTTTGGGTGAGATTGAAGCATTTGCCCCATAACCAATTTCTTCATTGTTTGAAATATAGAATTGTGTAGTATGAGGTAGTGTTAAGTTTTCGTTGTTAATTGTTTTTAAAAACTCTATAATCATTGCAACACTTGCCTTATCATCTAAATGACGGGATTTTATAAATCCTGATGGTGTGATTTGAGTTCTTGAATCAAAACTTATAAAGTCTCCTACTTCTATACCTAAACTTTCAGTATCTTCTTTTGACATTACCTTTTCATCTAATCTGACTTCCATATGTTCAACATTTCTTGATATGTCGTCATTATTTCTATACACATGTACACTCGTCTCGTGTAAACAGATGGTACCGGTAAAAGTTTGGCCTGATGAAGTTTCTATTTCACAATATTCTCCTTCAATAGCGTTATAACTAAAACCACCAATTAAATCCAAGGCTAATCTGCCATCTTCTTTAATTTCTTTTACCATAGCGCCAAGCGTATCAACATGTGCAGTGATACATTTTTGTGCTTCATCGTTCTCACCTTTTACAATGATTAATAATGCCCCTTTGTTCGTCAGTGTTGTTGTATAACCTAAATGTTCAACTTCATCTTTAACGTAATTAATTGCCTTTTCTGCGTGTCCTGATGGGCTATTAATTTCTGTTAATGCTTGAATTGTGGTAAAAATTGATTCAGTCATGCAATCCCCTCCTAATATATGTAAGTCTATTTTAACTTTTATCTTCGAAAATTGGTATAATTGTACGAAAATCCTTAACAGTTATAACTAAAATAAACTTGTTTAATTTTTAATTAAATTTAGTATCCTTTATTGAAATCAACTTGATTAGATACTGATTCATTATTTTCTAATTTTTTCAATGTGTTACAAAAGCATGATATGGCATCATCGATATCTGTTAACGCTGAAATATGAGGCGTAATCGTAACATCTTCCCTTTCCCACAACTCAGAGTTCTCTGTTAATGGTTCTGACTCAAAGACATCTAATACAACATGCCTTAATTTCCCTTCATTTAAAGCGTCTAGTAAGTGATCCGTATCAACTACTTTCCCTCTACCTACATTTATAAAATAGGCATTGTTTAAATAATTAAAGTGATGTTGATTTAATAGCTTTTCTGTATCTTGTGTTAATGGTAAGGTACTAATTATATAATTTGAGCGTTCAAGTATTGTATGAGCATTTTCTATATTACTTATTTGATTAAAATAGGCTTTATCTTGACCACTATTTGAAATGCCATTTACAGTCGCCCCAAATGTTGAGAATACTTCTGCAATCTTTTGGCCTATCTCACCTGTACCTAGTATTGTTATGGTTTGATCTTTCAATGAACCTGGTGATTTAACAGACCAAACTTTAGCTTTTTGCTGTGCTTTAAATTGGGAGTGATATTGTAAATCAGCTAATATATAACTCAAGCAATATTCGCTCATTTTTTCTCCGAAATCACTGATTGTTCTAGTTAACAGTGTATTGTCCCAACCAGAAATGGCTAAATAATTATTCACACCTGCATTAAATGTGTGCACCCATTTGACTTTAGAAGGTTCAAAATTTTCATTAGGAGCAAACCCTACATATGTATCTGCCCAGTTCATATCCTCTTGCGAAATGACATCGGTCGATTTAAAACGTAAATTATACTGCTCTAGCTGTTTCAAATATGGCTGAAAATCAAATTCGTGTGGACCTGCAATTAAAATGTTCTCTATTTTCAAATTTTACACTCCCTTTATTTTTTGAATATCATTGTAAATAGTCATATTTACAAATTATCACTATCCTTATCATTTATTACGTTGTACATTGTTTACTTTCTCTTACTTTAGCATAATTCTATTTGGTTTATGTTCTAATGTTTTACATATTCATTTCTTATCTATTTGTGTTAAGTAATATTTCGTATTGTCAGCTCTAACAATTCATTTCCAATAATATTATCACCATGATTTTAAAGTTCGTAAAATATCATTAGTGGTGAAGCAAAAATTTCATCACGTATTGCGTATTAGTAATACCTACTATACAATATTACTATTCTGAAAATTTTGATAGAGGTGATTCGCTTAATGAAACAAATACTTTTCGTTGGGCTCGGCCTAATCGGCGGCAGTCTAGCGAGTAATTTAAGATACTATCATAATGATATAGAAATTACAGCATTTGATGCTGATACATCTCAATTAGATAAAGCTTTATCTATTGGTATCATTGATTTTCAATCGACAGACTATAAATCAAGCGTCGAAAATGCAGATATCATTATATATGCAACACCCGTACAACAAACAATAAAATACTTACAAGAATTACCAAGCTATCAATTAAAGAAAAACGTTATTATTACAGATACTGGTAGTACAAAATCAACGATTCAACAGTATGAACAATTTCTTTTAAAACGTGATATTCACCTTATCGGTGGCCATCCAATGGCTGGGAGTCATAAGTCTGGTGTACTAAATGCTAAAAAACATTTGTTTGAAAATGCTTTTTATATACTCGTGCATAATGAACCAGCTAATGATCTAGCTTTTGAAGAAATCCAAGATCTATTGAAAACAACTGATGCTAAATTCATTTCAACAACTGCAGAAGAACATGATTTTGTTACTGGGATTGTCAGTCATGTCCCTCACATTATCGCTTCAAGTTTGGTTCATTTAAATGCTCAACATGTGGATGATTCTGCTTTAGTGAAAACATTGGCTGCTGGTGGTTTTAGAGATATCACTAGAATTGCAAGCAGTAACCCAATTATGTGGCGTGATATTACAGTTGAGAATAAAGACACTATATTAAGCATCTTAAAAGAATGGAAAGAGCAAATGGGAGAAGTTATATCGTTAATTGAGCGTAATAACGCCGAAGACCTTCATGCTTTCTTTAATGATGCTAAAACTTATCGTGATGAACTTCCCCTTAAACAACAAGGAGCGCTTTCTGTGGAGTATGATCTATATGTCGATATTCCAGATAAACCAGGTATGATTAGCAAAGTGACAAACATTCTGAGTTTACATAATATTTCTATAAGCAACCTTAGAATTTTAGAAGTTCGCGAAGATATATACGGGGCATTGCGTATTAGTTTTAAAAATCCTGATGACCGTAAAGCTGGCGCTGAGGCACTCAATGATTTTGATACTTATATTGGTTAATATATGAAATTTTATAAGTGGGGCTACGAAATCATTTTTCGTAGCCCCACTAGTTTAATAGTTTAAACAATGGTTTTTAGGTTTATGTGAGCTATTGCTCATTCATAACTCCCACTATCTCAACTAAATTGAGAAGTGAGACTTTACATTTTATGGCCTGCCATAAGACCAAGACGACCATGTTTTGTACCTGCATCTGTATAAGATACCGCTCTAGATACAATTCCTCGTCCAAATTTCCGATGTAAGGCGTCTATAGTTTTAGCTAGCTTTTCATTTCTTTTTCTTTCGTACTCATCAATAAATAAATTCAATTGTCTATCTTTCTCATCGATGAACTGAGTTAAAGAAATACTTACTGTACGAAATAATGCATAATGGTCACATAATTCATCTGCAAAACCTTCAACCACTTTGTACATGTTATCTTCTAGATTTGTTGGATCTTCTAACGTATACTGTTTGCTTACACCACCTTCATCACTGTAACCAAATGAAAAGTGAATCGTCTTAGCTAATTGATTTCTTCCTCTAACACGACTAGCAACATCCTCAATCAATTCACGCATAACTACTTTGGCTTCGCTGTACCGATAATCTCGCATGAGTATTTGACTCTTACAAATAGATGGATTCATCACTTTATATTTATCTCGCACTCTACTTTCATCAATTCCATTTGCATGTAAATGTAAATCGATACCAACGACACCTAAGTCTCTTTTTAAATACGTATAAGAATAATGTGCTAGGTCGCCAACAGTAAAAATTCCTCTTTTATTCAATTTAGCCTCTGTTCTTCTGCTAATCCCCCAAAATTTGCTCAATGGTTGAATTGGCCAAAGTTTTTTAGGTACATCTTGATAACGCCATTCTGCAATTAAACTATCGTTATGTTTGGCTTCTATATCCATTGCAATTTTACTCAATAACATATTTGAGCCTATGCCTATTGAACAATTAATACCTGTTGCTTCTTTAATTTCAAGTTGTAATTTTTGACAAAATGAATGAACCGTACTACTAAATCTATGATAACTATTCGTCACATCCATAAAGAACTCGTCTATACTGTACTGATGTAAGTCTTCTGGTGCAATATATTGCAATGCAATTTTTGATATTTCTATAGAAACTTCCAAATATTTTCGCATGCTTGGATTAATTATATAAATGTCATTTCTATGTGGTATTTCAAATAATCTAGATCCAGTTTTGATACCTAGTGCTTTTAGTGGTCCTGTGGCAGCTAATACTACTGAACCTTGTCTTTTAGTGTCAGCAACCACTGCTAATTTTTCAGTAGTAGGGTCTAATCCTTTTTGAATACAAGATACACTCGCAAAGAAACTCTTTTGATCTATACACAAGATGTCTCTTTCTTCCACTAGATTATAATCATACATATCAAACAACCTCCCTGAATTAACTCTATTATATACGAACGCATGTTCTTAATCAATATAAAAAGAACATGTGTTCCTGTTGCCTATTTTTATAATTTTTCGAATTTTCGTGATATAATATCTTTAAATTATTTTAGGAGGAATTACATATGCCAATCGTAAATGTAAAATTATTAGAAGGTCGTTCAGATGAACAACTCAAAGACTTAGTAAGTGAAGTAACAAATGCAGTTGAAAAAACAACTGGTGCTAATAAAGAAGCAATCCAAGTAGTTATAGAAGAAATGAAATCATCACATTATGGGGTTGCAGGAGTTAGAAAATCTGACCAGTAGTAATAATCATTCTATTACAGAATATAAGCTCATCTTGTCTAAAAATAAGAATCTTGCACCAAAAAATAGAGCAAAAATCCAATTTTTTAAAAAATATTTCACCATCCTATCTCTGAAGATAAAAGATTTACTTGAGCTATTACTCATGCATAAGTCCCACTAACTCAATAAATTGGGAAGTGGGACTTTATGGTATAATAATGAAGTCGCCTATCTCTCAGGCGTCAGTTCGACGTAGAGAGGAGGTGTATTATTTGTTAATCTTTTTCGTTCACATCATTGCGCCAGTCATCAGTGGCTGCGCCATCGCATATTTTACTTACTGGCTAAGTAAACGCGATAGATAACTCATAGGCGACAATAGCCAACACTATAAAAAATCCCCCTCACTATGACAGTAGCGAGGGGGATTGGTGTATTAATGCTAATCTTTTTCGTTAAATCTATTATAACATCATACTGCGTAAAAATGCAAAAACTTCACCATTCTATACTTCTTGCTAAATATATTTACTCGAACAGACTAACGAAATATGATAAAAATCAAGTACTGAATTACTTCTTTGTCTCACACTTACATAGCAACAATACTATTCATCCAAGAATTTCTTAACTGCTTCTTTGTTTTTCTCTTTATCAATTTCTAAAGCACTGCCATCCGTTGGTGACTGGATATCTTGATAAGTACCCTTAATTGGTAATGTTATAGAATCTACATTCTTATCGCCACGAATACCGAAATTCAACCCTGATTGCACCAATGCAGAATCCGGCATATTGGTGTTTAAATAGCCTCTTAAAATACCTGCAACTCTAGGTAACTTGAGAATTGAATCTACACTCACAAGTTCCTCTTTTAGCGATTGCATCACTTGTTGCTGTCTACGGACACGTCCAAAATCTCCTTCAGGATCATGTCTAAATCTAGCATAACCTAAGAGCTCTTTACCATTTAAACGATGATGACCTTTTTTCAACGATACGCCAATATTTTTTGACATGTCTTTTTCAACGTCTATCGGTACACCATTCGGTTCCAGTTCATCTATCATTTTTTCAAAACCAGTGAAATCTAAAACAGCGTAATATTCAGGATCAATACCTAAATTTTTCTTCAACGTTTGTCTTAATAATTCTGGTCCGCCGATGGAATATGCAGAGTTAATCTTATGTTGCCCATTTCCTGGAATGTCAGCATAGATATCACGCATTACAGAGACCATCTTCATCTTTTTATTAACATAATCGTATTGAGCAATCATAATAGAATCTGTTCTAGAAATACCACCGTCTTCGGCGTCTGCTCCTAATACCATTACCGTAATCTTACCGTCATTTTTAGCGGCACCATTAAATTTTTCTTGCTTTAATGTTTTCCCGTGGTCTTTTGCATAATTAATACCGGAATTGTAACCATGTACTGCATAACCTACGATAATTGCTAAAATCACAATAAAAATTAAAATGATTATTGGTAATTTCTTAATCCGCTTCTTCTTAACCCTACGCATAGGCGCTTCTTTAGTGTTGTTGCTTGAGTTTGTATTACTTCTTTGTTTGTCTTCATTCATTAGTATCAACCTTATATCTTCAAAATTGCACTGCTATGTACTATAATTAACATATATTAAAGTTATATAAAAAGAGTATAAAAATCAAGTGATATCTTTATATATGGTACTAAGGTCTAATACGGAAAGGATGTTAAGCATGAATATTAATAAAGCATACTTCGCTGGAGGTTGCTTTTGGTGTATGGTTAAACCCTTTGATACATTTGAAGGCATAGAAAAAGTAACCTCTGGGTACATGGGAGGACATGTAGATAATCCTTCATATGAACAAGTCAAAAGTGGTAATACCGGCCATTTGGAAACTGTGGAAATCGAATATGATGTCGCATTGTTTTCCTACAACAAATTATTAGAAATTTTCTTTTCTGTAATAGATCCCTCTGATGAAGGCGGACAATTCCAAGATAGAGGTTCACAATACAAAACTGCTATCTTCTACACAAATGAAGATCAAAAAGAACTGGCAGAAATTTATATTGAGAAATTAAAGGATACTATGGATAAAGACAAAGCGATTGCAACACAAATTCTACCCGCTTCTACATTTTACGAAGCAGAAGCTGAACATCAAGATTTTTACAAAAAGAATCCTGAGCGTTATGCAAAAGAACAACAAGAGCGTCAAAAATATGAAAAAGGCTTAGACATCTAATTTACATCAAATCCTTTTATTAACTTCATTGAAATGGTAGTAACTTTAATTTTATAGTCAATTTGTGTCAACGCAATAACTGAAATAAAGCTATTTATATAAATTTTAAAGCCGGAGTAGTGTTTGCTACATCCGGCTTTATTATAGATTATTATCAATTAATTTTGTTTTTTCATTTCTAATGGAATTTTGTTTTTCTTCTCTACTTTCTTACCATCAAATAAATTCATTACTGTTTTAATGCTTTCCTCTCCCATTAAATGAGGTTGTTGCGCAACAGTAGCATATAATTTATTGTTTTCTACCGACTTAATTGCATCCTCGTTACCATCAAAACCAATAACTTTGATACCCTTATCACCCACCGCTTCTACAGCACCTAGTGCCATTTCATCATTTTGCGCAAAAATAGCTTTGATATCTGGATGTGCTTGTATAATGTTTTGCGTCACATTCAATCCTTCTGTTCTATTGAACTTAGCACTTTGCTTCGATACCACATCAAGTGATTTATCTGCTACATTATGGAATCCTTTACCACGTTCTCTCGTTGCACTTGCACCAGGTATACCTTCTAATTCAGCAACTTTCGTATTTTTACCGAATTGCTCTACAATTAGTTGGCCACCCATTTCTCCACCTTTAACATTATCTGAAGCAATAAATGATGCTACTTCCCCTTTAGCAACTTCTCTATCTAAAGTAATTACTGGGATATTTTGATCATTCGCAATTTGTATACTACCCGAAATCGCATCTGAATCTGTTGGATTAACGATAAGGTAGTCTACGTTTTGTTGAATTAAATCATCTATGTCATTTGATTGTTTTGCTGCATCATCTTGTGCATCGGCAAATTTCACTTTAACGCCTTGTTTTTTTGCTTCATCCTCAATACCATCTTTTATTTTTACAAAAAACGGATTATTTAACGTAGATATACTAACGCCAATGACAACTTCAGATTTTTTCTTGTTTGATTTATCCTTGTTATTATTTTCTAATGGAGATTCTAGTGAACACCCTGCTAAAAGTAACAATATTGCAATAGCACTAATAAATACCTTTTTCATTAAATGACCTCCTCTATGATTTATTCTTTCTATCTATTAGCACTGCAATAATAATTACAACACCTTTAACGACTTGTTGATAAAATGAAGACACACCCAATAGGTTTAAACCATTGTTTAGAACGCCTATAATAAGCACACCGATTAATGTGCCAAGAATGCGTCCTTTACCACCTGTAAGTGAAGTACCACCAAGTACTACAGCTGCAATAGCGTCTAATTCATATGACATGCCCGCTGTTGGTTGTGCAGAATTTAAACGAGATGTTAATATTGCTCCTGCCATCGCAGACATTAAGCCAGCTAAACTATATATCATAACCTTCAACTTATTTACTTTGATTCCTGAGATAAATGCCGCTTTTTCATTACCGCCCATAGCATAAGTCTGTCTACCAAACACCGTTTTATGTAAAATAATATATAAAATAATAAATGTGATAAACATCGTAACTGCTGGTACAGGTATACCTATAAAGTAGCCACGTCCAAATAGTTGAAATGCATAACTACCATTTAAATTTGTAATCGGATTACCATCAGTAATAACCAGTGTAACACCTCTAAACACGGTCATTGTTGCTAAAGTTGCGATAAATGGCGCCATCTTACCTAATGTAATTAAAAGCCCATTAATCGCTCCTAAAATAGCACCAAAGATACAACCAATTAACAACGCAACAATTGAATCAACACCAGATACCATTAATATGGCTATCATCGCACTAGATAACGCAAGGGTAGAACCAACTGATAGGTCTATCCCCCCTGTTAAAATGACGAATGTCATACCAAATGCTATTAAACCATTAATGGATACTTGTCTTAATAAATTAAACAAATTAGATGGTTCTAAAAAAGCACTGTTTAATGCACTTATAATAATGACTAATAATATTAATCCAATAAATGGTATAATTTTTTCTAAATATGAAAAAGATAACTTAGATTGATTCATTTATTTTCCCTCCAGTAGCTAAAGTCATAATACGTTCTTCAGATAATGATGCCTTATCTAATATCCCTACAATGTTACCTTCATGGACAACAGCAACATTGTCACTCATGCCAATAACCTCAGGTAACTCTGATGAAATCATAATAATAGACATTCCTCGTTCTGTAAGTTCATTCATTAATTGATATATTTCTCTTTTAGCACCTACATCAATTCCTCTAGTAGGCTCATCTAAAATCAATACACGTGGTGCTGTCGCTATCCATTTCGCTAAAACTACTTTTTGTTGGTTCCCACCAGACAAATCTATGCACGCATCATCTTGTTTGCCTTTAATATTTAATCGCTTAATCATTTGATGTGTATATTGTTCCATTGAACCTTGAGCTAGAAAGCCTGATTTTGAAAAACTTTTTAGCGCAGGTAGTGATATATTCTCTAAAATAGAATCTTGTAAAACTAATCCTTCTTCTTTTCTATTTTCAGTAATAAAAGCTAAACCATGTTTTATAGATTGGTTAGGGTTATTTATATAAATCTCTTTACCATTCAATTCTACTTGCATAGTTCCTTTATCTAGCCCAAACAACACGCGCATAATCTCTGATCTACCTGCACCCATTAACCCACTAAAACCTAAGATTTCTCCTTTATGCAACTCAAAGTGCACCGATTTTAGATTATGCTCATTTGAACTAAGCTCCTTAACAGAAAGAACTAATTCATCTTGCTTATAATCCCTTTCAGGATATTGGTTATCTAAATCTCTACCTATCATCGCCTTAACGATTTGTGGATGTGTTGTAGATTCAGTAGCAGACGTTAAAATAGAGCGACCATCTCTCATAACGGTAATACGATCAGAAATACTAAATATTTCTTCCATTCTATGTGAAATATAGACAAAAGATACGCCTTCACTTTTTAACTTTTTGATTTGTTCAAATAACACTTCTATTTCATTATTTGTTAATGCAGCAGTTGGCTCATCCATTATAATAACTTTAGCCTCTTGCATAAGCGCTTTACTAATTTCTAACATTTGTTGCATACCAACCGATAAATCTCCTGCTAATTGATTTAAATCAATCGTTATATTCAATTTATTAAATATCTCTTGTGCTTGCACCCTCATAGCTTTATTATCTACGATACCTAAAAATTTAGTTGTTTCTTTTCCTAGAAATAAGTTTTCTAATACTGTCAAATTAGGCCAAATATTCAATTCTTGTTGTATAAATGCGATGCCATGGCTTTCAGCATCTTTAGTATTTTTAAAATGAATCGGTTGCCCATTTTCTACTACTGTGCCACCATCCGCTTCATAGACACCTGTTAGAATTTTCATTAATGTACTTTTACCAGCACCATTTTCCCCCATCAATGCATGGACCTCTCCATCAGCAATTTCAAGATCCACACCCAACAACACATCATTTTGTCCAAATGATTTATATATTTGATCCATATTAATCATTATTAATCACCCCTTTAAAATAAAACGCCGCTCTTTAATATCGCATTAGCAAAAGGTTTAGCTTCGCCTGTTCTGATAATAGCTTTAACTTTGCAACTATCCGCTTTTAACTGTTCATGAGATATAGTACTAATATCAATGTTTTCCGACACCATTTGTATATAGAGTTCATCATTTTGCTTAATCATTTCATTAGCAATTGTTACTTGCTCAATTACCATATGATTCTTTATTAAGTGAAATACTTCTAAAAATGATGGTTTCCCAAATTCTAAGGCAAGGTCTATTTTCTTAACCCCTTGTGGTACTGGCAAACCACAATCAGCAATAATAATTTGATCTGTATGACCTAAATCACTTAGCAATTTTGAAATTTCACTATTTAAAATACCTGTTTTATACATCAAACCACTCCTTTTTTGTGTAACCCGTTACATGTTACGCATTAATGACGTGTACTCGATCTCTTTATTACGGAAATTGCTACTTTTTCTAGTTCGACATAATCTTGATTATCATACAATTTAAGTAACTTTGACATTGCTAGTTCTCCCAAACGATAAGCCGACTGATCGATTGTACTAATTTTGGGAAATGTCATAGTTGAAAATGGTATATTATCATACCCTACAATTTGAACATCCTTTGGAATTTGCAAGTTATGTTGTTGAAGTATCCCCATTACTTTAATTGCTAATAAATCATTACTGCAGATAATACTATCTATATTGTGCATCCTAATTAAATTAATAAATGAACCTTCATCGTTTAAATCCTGCGCTAAATATGTTTTATAGTTAATACCACGTTCTTTAAAAATTGACACTACACCTTTAACGCGAGATTTAAAAGCATCAATAGTTAAATCTTCATGTACGACTAGACCATAATTACAAACTCCTTCAATAACAAGCTCTGCTTGACGTTGTCCACCTTCATAATGATCAGTTGAAACACCTGATATTTCATTATTAGTTCGGTCGACAAATACAAAAGGCATATGAAGAGGTCCTAACATATTTTCAATTATCTTTTCGTTAAGTGCAGTAGTAATCATGCCAGCACAATTATGAGATACAAACGTTGTTAAATAAGCCTTTGCTTTTTCTATATCATTATCACTGTTACCAATTAAAACTTGGTAACCATGTTCAACAGCAACATCTTCTACTCCCCTTGCAATTAACGTAAAGAATGGATTACTTATGTCTGGTAGGAGCAATCCAATCATTTTTGATTTTCTTTTGTATAATGTTCTTGCCGCTTCATTTGGTTGGTAATTCAATTCTACAATTGCACGGTCAATTTGCGATCGCGTTTCTGCTTTAACATACCCAGTATTGTTAATCGCTCTAGAAACAGTTGCAACTGAGCAACCAGCTAATAGTGCTACATCTTTTATCGTTGTCAGTAAAATCACCCCTCTTATGTAACCGTTTTCATAATATCACATATTTTCTCTATTTAACAGAAGTTTCCATGATTAATTTATTAAATTATTTTTTGTTTAAAATAAAAAATAGCGTTAATCCGTGTGATTTATCACTATAAATGGAAGTCTTTTTTGACCTGTCACTTAGAATAAGTAATAATACATATAAATATTAATAAGAAAACGTACGTATAATATCTCCATAATAAAGTGAATAAGATTTCAATACACTATTGAAAGCGTTTTCTATTGATGATATATTTATATTGTACCTTTAACAAAGGGGTAACGAGAAATTCAAATGTAGTTAGAATCAAAATGATATTTAAAAGGGTAACAATTGTTAGTTTATTAAAGTAGTTAATAACTTCTCCAAAGGTTAACTACACAAACCATTAAGCACTATTAAACTCCTTAAAAAGCACCCCACATGCATATGACATGTGGGGTGCTTCATGTTGTACTTTAACTATTTTTTCTAATGATACGCATTACTTTTAACATGCTCACCCATAATGAGTGGCGTTTACGATAAACGAGAAATCTTGGTTCCCATTTCGGATTAAATTTCTCTTTATATCTTCTGAGACCTTGGAATCTATATAGGCCGTTGAAATGTTCAAACACACGCCCAGCGATCCTTTCCCCATAAAATGAATAAGGAATTTGTCCAACATTAGATAACGTCGCCATTCCCATATTAAAATGTTCGTAGTTATTAGCTTTTGACCAAAGTAGCATATTCAAATATAAACTATCCATTAATGGCAACTCAATGTCTTGTTTCCAACGTATTAAATCAACTGAAATCACGCCACTATAGTAAGTTGGCATCAATGTACAGAAAGCAATGATGGATTGTTCATTATCTTTTAACACGCCTATCGGAGCTTGTGATATATAATTTACGTCAAAACTACCAACAGAAAAATGCATTTCATTTTTATCAGCTAACCATTCATCACTGATGGCTTTTAAATCAGTAATCATCTGTTGTGAGAAAGGTGGATTCACCACTTCAAATGAATAACCCAAATCATCAAGTTTGTTTAGCGTCGCTCGCAAACCACGCTTTTTCTTCCCTGACGTTGTAAATGTTGTTAAATTTATAATAGCTTCTTCACCTAATTTAAAGAATTGATTACCAAAACTATGATAGAGTGACATGTGTTTATCCGTTACTTGATAAAAAATAATATCATAACCTAAATATTCCGCTTCTTGATAAAATGATTCTAATAAATTGTAAAATGATTCTGTATTACCAATTGGATCACCTAAAATAATATACGTATTATTATGATAGCGATACATTACAAAAGCATCTTCATTGTCATTTATAAAAAATTTCTTATCTCCACTGTACATTAAGTGACTTAAATAGTTCCCATTATATTTATCAATAATCGCTTCACAGGTAGCGATGTTATCTCTACTATTTGATAATCTATATCTGTATTCAAACCACCATACAATAACTCCAACTATAATTGCTACTAATAAAATAGTAATCCAGAAATAATATCTCAAAATAGAAGTCAGCATTTCAATATGATAAATATCTAAGGAATAAAACGTACTCTTAACCACAAGATGATTAATATAAAGTATTATCGTACCTGTAAAAATACTTAATAATAACTTGGAATATCTAAACGGTCGTTTGATAATCCGAGCCCGTTTATAAAATACAAGCAATAATACAAAGATTACTGTAAGCCAACTTAATAGTATGAATGATGCATACGTATAAGCCGTTGCAATAAATATAAACAATACAGAAATAATTGCGAATAGTATCGCACGTTTAGATAATTTATATACGCCTATGACATTTAATAATAATAATAAACAAGCACATGTATGAATTGAAACAATAATATAATAGATATAATGATTTGAATCATATAATCCATCATAAATAATTGTTAAATTATTCAAAAAGAATACTAAACTCGTAAATAGCAATAAAAGTGCCATAGCAAAAGATGGTACACGTGCAATTATGTCCTTTTGATATGAGCCTAATAAGGACGTCATATCTTTTACTGGCACTAATATGCGTGAATCTTCCCAGTAACGTTTGGCAGTACTACGGAATTCAAATGTAGATAAAATCAATGCAATAAGTACAGGGAATAAATAATAAGCAAAACGATAAAGTAATAAACCTAATACGATTGCTTCCTCATCAATATTTAATGCCTTCAAACCTAACAGTACAACTAAATCAAATGTACCAAATCCACCAGGAATAAAACTAATTAACCCCGATAACGCTGCTAGAATAAAAATCCCCATAAATGTAGCAAAAGGTATTTGAACACCCACGATAGCCATTGCCATGTATAACACTAATGCTGCAACAAACCATTCAACACCTGAAACAATTGTGCAATATACGCCAAGCAATCTATGTGTTTTTTGTACTGGCTTAATTATAGTAAATACTACAAATATTGGTAAAAACAATGCTACTACGTACATTAACCACTTAACCCATGGATACGGTGTAAAAATATGTGAAATATCAAAGACATGAATCACTACTAAGATAGAAAGCAAACTCAAACCAGTTAACATTGAAATTAAAACAATAGAAATGGTATGTAAAAGCGCTTTTTTATCTTCAGTTGTATTCTTATAAAATAGAAAACGTACACTGGCCCCTATAAATCCCCCAAAGCCAACAACAGCATTTAAAGCATTAACAATATAACCAATTCTAATCGTTTTACCTAAACCAATTTTTAACTTTAATGTTTTAGCTAAAATCACATCATACATTGAAAGCACTATAATAGATGCGCCACCACTAAAGAACAGTGTAACAAGCCAAAATCTATTAATTTTACTAAATGATTTTATTGCGTCTTTGAGATTAATATGTGAGAGCTCTTTGTATAAAGTAATAGCAACAATTATAAATAACGTAAATGCGAATGCAATTTTTAATATAGAAAATAATTTGCTTCTCAATTCTTTTGACATCTTTTCACTTCACTTTTAATAATCTAATCGTTCCATAAAAATATAGCACAAGAACAATACATAATAAATAAAATTTTTAATAATAACTACTAACAAAATTGTTAGATGTATGACTTAATTTTAAATATCATGAATTAAACGTCATTAAATAGGGTGGAATTCTCAATAATATAGCCATATTGTACAAAACTTCCATGTATAACGACAATCTAATTCAGTAAGTTAATAAATCATCATGAAAATAATTAAGGACGAGACAAGAACCACATTTTAGAAGTTGATTTCATCATCTCGTCCTCAATAGTTTTTATAACTATAGTATATTATAAAAACGCCTATAGATTACAGTATGTATCTGCATTATATCTATAGACGCTTATCAATTTTGTTTACTAGCCAACTGCTTCAGTATGAACACTATTATGATATAAAATCGAAATTAAAATATTGTTTATTGTCAAAGCATACTGAACAAAACTTATAATAATTTAACGAATTTCTTCATCCGTAGTAATTTCATATTCTCCAGCATCTTCACCATAATACTTATTATATCTACGTTTAAACATACTATATAAATGTGAAACCAAGACTTTTAATATTGCATAAGCCGGTATACCTAAAATCACACCTACAATACCTAATAAGTTACCTGCACTTAACAAGATGAAAATAATTGTTAGTGGGTGTATTTTAAGTGTTTTACCCATGACATTAGGTGAAATTAGATGACCTTCGATAAACTGAACAGCCGTCCAAACTACAATTAATTTCAATAACATAATTGGGGAAGTTATTAGCGCAATAATAATTGCTGGCGATATTGCAATTGTAGGACCAATGTACGGAACCACGCTTGTAACAGCAGCGATTGATGCTAAGATCAAGCTATAATCTAACCCAATAATGCTATAACCTATAAATAATAAAATACCAATACAAAATGATACAATAATTTGACCTTGAATATAAGAACCAACTTGAACACTCATTTTGTCTAATAAATCATGATAATCTTTTCTGAATTTAGGTGGCATTAATTTTGTAGAAAACTCTTTAAAACGATGTCCATCTTTTAACATAAAGAACAACACAAATGGTGTTGTCGCAATGACTACACCTACATTTACAATTGCCTCAGCAAAATTCTTAACCTTTGAACCAAATCCGTTGAAGTAATCTGAAACCATAGATGGCAATTTGTTAGCCAACGCATCCAATTGTTCTTGAATTTGACTATAGAAATTCGATATCAAGGAATACTTTGTAACACTATCTATAAATTGATTGACTTTATCTACATATAATGGGAAATTATTACCAAAACTTCTAAATTGAGACCCTATCACAGGTATCAAAAGGTTAATAACAAGTGTTATGACACCTACAATCAACAAAAATAATATGATTACGCCCCATAATCTAGAAATATTATAACGTTCCATTAAATTGACTAATGGATTCAATAGATAATATAAAATCACTGAAACAATAATAGGTGCAGCAATAGTATTAAAAATAATAATAAACGGTTTAAAAATATAAGATACTTGATCAAATATAAATATAGCTATACCTACTAATATTAAAATTAACAAACCAAAAAGTAAGTCTTTGCCACCCGCAAACTTCATGAAGCGGGTTTCAGGGAAACTAAGTTTTAACTTATCTTTCCCTTTCTTATTTTCTTGTCTTACATTGTCTTCATTCGACATATAACTCACCATACCTTAAATTAATTCTAGAAATAGTAATTACTTGTTATGATTATAAAAAGAAGGTACAAAACTCTATTATAAAAAACTTTAATAGTTTATTGTACTATGCTTAATAATAACACATCCTCTATATGACAATCATCTATTATACTAAATTATAATTGTCATCTCGCTTCTGCATAAATTATTCACTATTCCATTATAATTAAAC
The DNA here is from genome assembly GCF_033597815.2 of Staphylococcus sp. KG4-3. Lineage (NCBI taxonomy): Bacteria > Bacillati > Bacillota > Bacilli > Caryophanales > Staphylococcaceae > Staphylococcus > Staphylococcus halotolerans. The sequence continues at coordinate 1,357,014 of NZ_CP166245.1, read as the reverse complement.
ACATTTTCCAAATTTTTCTAAATAATACTTAAATTAAAAGTATTATTGAACACAGAAAGCTAAATCGTTAAAATTCATGTATTTTAGTACAAAAAATAAGGCCCTTGCGTATAATAAAATTACCATCACATAATCTTAAAAAAAGACGCCTTATGTATAAAGGTTATAACATGACTCAACTTACATTACTATTGTAAGCTTCAATATTTCATAAAAATCAAAAAAACACCAATTTCTATATATACTCAGTAGAAATTGATGTTTATTCTTTATTCAGAGATATTTATGTCCCAGAGATTTAAAAATACTTTATTTTCATTTTTATGTCGTTGCTTCATTACCAGTATCACTATTATCTCGAATATTAGTAAGGTGTTTACTAGCTTTCTTTTTCGGAATAGGTACAATGTAATTTCCAAATGGTAGCTTGCCAATTAAGTATACAATGAATACTGATAAAGCAACAGCTGCTATAAATACACCCATAAATTTACTTTGAGCATCAATCTCCTCAACAAGAGGCAAACGCTTCACGAATTGGATTGCTACATAATGTACTAAATAGACGCCCATAGAGTAATCTCCTATTAATGTTAGTGTACGCAAAATTATTTTATTTTTCTTTACATGTTCAAACATGTAGTTAAGAAACACAATAAAAAACGGGATATAAATTATATTTGAAACATGGATTGAACTGTGTAAATTGTCTAAATCAATACTGATCAATAAATCAATAAATAATATACCTATAATAATTGAAAGTAACGCCTTATATTTGAATATCAGTACTTTTATTTCATTATAAAATTTTGCGTAAACAATACCTAAAACGAAAAAGGAGATCCAGTTCATAATGAAGAGTTTATCATTTACAAACCGTTCTACTCCACCACCGCCCAATGAAACTGGTCCCATCATTATCCAAACTATATTAGCAATAGTTGCAACTATGAATAAAGTAATAATTGGCCATCCTTTTTTAAATTTGTGTACAAATGGAAATAAAAAATAGAATTGTATTACAGTTAATATAAAATATAAATGAAAATTTGCCTTACCGAATACAAAATAATTTATTAATTTACCATCATCTTCTAAGTTATGTAAAAAATAAGCCCTGTATAATAAATAAAAAATTGTCCATATAATGTATGGAATTAAAATTTTACTAAACCTTGATTTTATAAAATAATTCAAGCTAAAGCCTTTATGAATGACAGAAATAGTTAATAAAAAAGCACTAACTACTGCAAAAATAGGTGTGCCTAACCTTGCAATTTGATTTATATATCCTAACCCATCTGAAGTGAACGAGTCTCCTGAAAGTGCGATACTATTAACTGTATGAATAGCAACAACAAGCATAGCTGCCACTGACCTAATTATAGGAATTTCATCATAGTACTTAATACGAAAACATCCCCTTTAAACAAACCAACTTTAAAACTAATTCTATGATTTTTAATTGGTATAGTAAAGTAAATTTGCATACATAAATAAAAACATAATACTTTCATTACACACAATTAAAACTCTTAACCCCAACTTTATAATATGCAACTAATTACACATTTAGTTTTCTATAAACTCCAAATTTGTCATAGATATTAACAATATATAATAAATATAATTACGAAATTAAAAATACGACGTCACACTATTTAGTGACATCGTATTTTTAAATGTAAACTATTTAAAGACTTTAATCATTAGATGTATCCGTATGATCAGCAACAACCATAAAATGGTAGACATGCAAAGTTAAATAAATAACTTCTGCATCATATATTTTAATACCCAATTCCTGCTGCAACATTTTCATTATTTTTAATGCGATATTGAAGCATAAAGGATACTGAGTTTTCAATAACTCTTCAAATGCATTTGTTTTTTGCAAATTTTCTCCAGTTCTCAATCTTTTAATTAAAAATTGAATATGCCTAATAAAGCGCTGATACTGGACTGTGTCTTTTTCTATTTCATGTTTTAAATCATGTTCTAGAATAAATATACTTTTATTAATCAAACGATTAATCAGTTCCATTTCACGTATAGGTAAAGTTTCGGTATTAGAAGCTATATGTAATGCTATAAACCCTATTTCGTCTTCCGGAAAATTCACATCTAATACATGGTTTAAACGATCTATTACTTTTTCAGCAATGCCATATGCCTCTGTATATAATTGCTTTGTTTCTACAACAAAAGGATTATTTATTAATTGATTTTGTTTCAATCGGTTATATGCAAATATAATATGATCAGTTAAAGATATGACTAATTTTTGATTATCTATCTTCATTACTGAATTCGTAATAATATTAACAGCTTCAATTACTGCTTGAATTAATGTGTCATCAGCTTGTTCAACCAGAGATTTATAATGGTCTTGTTGAGACTTTTGATCTAATATATACGTTTTCTCAACTGTTTGATTTTCTTGCAAAGTCATGCCACTTTTTTTATTAAAGCCAATGCCTTTAGCAATGAGCACATATTCTTCTTTTGCTTTTTTACAGATAATAACATTATTATTTAAAACCTTAGTTATCAGGTAATCACTCACATGAATCATCCTTCTTTTTCTGTCAATCAATATTATATAGTGTATTTTCAAAAATTGAAAGACATAAAAGAGCCTTCCAAATTCCCACTAATCAGTGATTTATTTGAAGGGCTCTATATGTTGATATAAATAATTTTTAATTATTTTTTCATACCCCAACTTTCAATACCAAATAAATTAATTTCTAATTCTTCTGGTCTGAAAATAGGTTTTTTACCGGCTCTACGTTGACGTTGGTAATCGTTCATAACAGCAAATGCGATATTTGATAATCCAATGATTGCCACTAAGTTGACAATTGCCATTAATCCCATGAATAAATCGGCAGTACTCCAAACAACATCTGTTTTAGCTACTGCACCAATAAATACTAACACGACCACTAAGCATCTAAATATAAATAAAATCGTTCTATTATTAGATAAAAATTCAATGTTAGATTGTCCATAATAATAGTTACCTACAACTGAAGAGAATGCAAACAGCGTAATCGCAATTGTTAAAAAGATACCGCCTACACTGCCTAAATGTTCATTTAAAGCAGATTGTGTAACTGCAACACCTTGTGCTGCATTGTCACCAAATTCTAAACCTGTGTAAAGTAAAATCATGATGGCTGTAGATGTACATACAAGCATAGTATCAAAGAATACACCTAAAGATTGAATTAAGCCTTGCTTGACTGGGTGTGGTGCAGCAGCTGTTGCAGCAGCATTAGGTGCTGAACCCATACCCGCTTCATTCGAGAACAAACCACGTTTAACACCCTGTAAAATTGTAGCACCGATTGCGCCACCTGTAGCTTGCTCAAAACCAAATGCACTTTTTATAATTGTAGAAATCATAGGAATGATTTGATCGAAATTCATGAATAAGATGATAACAACCATGAAAATATATAATATCGCCATTACAGGCACAATTACTGATGACATAGTTGCAATACTACGCACACCACCAAATATAATAATTGCTGTAAATACTGCCAATACAATACCTGTTATCGCAGGGCTTACATTATATTGTGTTTTCAATGATTCAGCGATTGTATTTGATTGAACAGTATTAAATACAAATGCAAATGTAATTGTTATTAATACTGCAAAAACAACACCTAACCATTTTTGGTTTAAACCTCTCGTTATGTAATACGCTGGACCACCACGGAAGCCGCCTTCTTTATCAGGTACTTTATAGACTTGCGCTAAAGTTGCTTCAATAAATGCACTTGCTGCCCCGATAAAAGCGATAACCCACATCCAAAATACAGCACCAGGACCACCGAGTACAATTGCGGTTGCAACACCAGCGATATTACCTGTACCTACACGTGACGCTGCACTAATTGCAAACGCTTGGAATGGAGCAATACCTTTCTTACCATTATCTAATGTTTCAGGTTTTTCACCAACAGCGCGAAACATTTCTGGAATCCATCTTAACTGAACAAATTTTGAACCGATTGTAAAGAATATACCGGCTGTTATTAACAATCCAATTAAATACTGTGACCAGATTAAATCATTCCCGACTTGGACAAATGTTTTGAACCAATCTGGAATTAAACCATCAAAATCTCTCAATTTAATCCCTCTCATCTTATGTATATTTAATTTCAAAATTAGAGCAAGAGATTTATAGCTACGCTCATAGTAATACGCTTTATATTATAACTATGAGTATAAGTAAAATTGTGAATGCTAATAACTAAACACATCTTTTTTACTGCGCTATAAACCTCTTTATTAATTATTTATTGCACCTAACTGGTATTTTATCACTATATAGTTGTATTTACTAACAATTTTTTATAAGATGTTTTATTTTATTTCTAAATCCTTTATTTCACCAAAATCACTAGTATCTACGATAAAGCTACCATTTGTATATTGTTCTGATAAGTGGATATCCTTGATTAAGCCAGACTCTTGCTGTTTATCAGAGTAGATTGTATAAGTCGTTTGGTCTGATTGAATAACTGCAGCGTCTATAATGCGGTGCGGTGTTTTCTTTAATTCTTTTAATAACGTAATACCACGTTGGGCGCGTTTAGCCGTTTGTAATACTTTAAAACTGATGCGTTTTAAAGATCCGCGTTGTGTCGCCATTAATATTGTATTATTTGAAGTTACAATATCTGTTAATACTGTATAGTCTTCATCTTTTAAGTTGATAGATTTAACACCTGCTGCTCTCAAGCCAGTATCAGAAAGTTCATCACTATCATAAGTAAGCGACATGCCTTTGTTTGTAACCACAGTAATCAATTGTGTCTCTGATATACGCATAACATTTATAATTTCATCATTATCTTTCAACTTCATGGAGACAAGTGGTTTATTATATCGTGTTGTTTTAAACATAGATATATTACTTTTTTTAATCATACCATTACGTGTTGCTAAGATATAAAATGCTTCTGGTTTAAAGTCATTTTCACAATAAGCGTTAATAACATATTCACCTTCATCAAGTGGCACAATTTGAGAGACATGTTGCCCTAAATCTTTCCATTTTATATCAGCTAATTTATGAACAGGTATAAATAGATAACGACCTTTATTAGTAAACACTAGCGCTGTATCTAAAGTGTTGACTTCTTCATATTTCATGATTGAGTCTCCATCTTTAGTACCCACTTCATCTACACCACTTGCATTAAAACTACGTAATGATGTTCGTTTAATATAACCATGTTTAGTGATACTCATAATTACAGTTTCACTAGGGATCATCACTTCTTTATCAATCTTAATTTCTGATATCTCAGCCTCTATAGAAGATAGACGCTTTTGTTTAAATCTATTACGAATTTCGGTTAATTCCTCTTTAATTACATTTAATAATGCATCGTGATTATCTAAAATATTTCTCAAATGCTCGATTAACGCTTTCAATTCATCATGTTCTTCTTGTAGCTGAACAATATCTGTATTCGTCAAACGATACAATTGTAATGTCACTATCGCTTCCGCTTGAGCTTCAGTAAAGTCATATTCAGCTACCAAATTTTCTTTAGCATCTTTTTTGTTTTTTGAAGCTCTAATAAGTTTAATCACTTCGTCTAATATAGATAAAGCTTTCATTAAACCTTCAACGATGTGCATTCTATTTTCAGCATGATCTAGTTCATAACGTGTACGTTTCGTTACAACATCGATTTGATGATTTAAATAACTATCTATAAATTGACGAATGCCCATTAATACTGGGCGCCCTTCACTAATAGCAACCATGTTAAAGTTATATGACACTTGTAAATCTGTATTTTTATAAAGGAAATTGGCCACAGCTTCACTATTAATATCTTTTTTCAATTCGATTGCAATACGTAATCCTGTACGGTCAGTTTCGTCTCTAACTTCGACGATGCCATCAACCTTTTTATCAGCACGTAATTCATCCATTTTTTTAACTAATGCACTCTTATTAACTTCATAAGGTACTTCTGTAACAATTAGTTGTTTTCTACCATTTCTTAATTCTTCAACTTCAACCTTTGAACGAACTACGATTTTCCCTTTACCTGATTCATACGCTTTCTTAATACCATCCACACCTTGAATAATACCACCTGTTGGAAAATCAGGGCCTTTGATATATTTCATCAATTGATTCACAGTTATATCCGGGTTATCAATAAATTTAAGTGTTGCTTGAATCACTTCACCAAGATTATGTGGCGGAATATCTGTAGCATAACCAGCAGAAATCCCAGTACTACCATTTATCAATAAATTAGGAAGTCTTGCAGGCAAGACCATTGGTTCCATCGTCGTATCGTCATAGTTTGGCATAAATGGTACAGTTTCTTTGTTAATATCTCTTAAAAGTTCTTCTGAAAGACGGCTTAATTTTGCTTCAGTATAACGCATTGCAGCAGCTGGGTCATTATCGATACTACCGTTATTACCTTGCATTTCTATAAGTACATGTCGTAGCTTCCATCCTTGACTTAAGCGAACCATCGCATCATATACAGACGAATCACCGTGCGGATGATACTGACCTATAACATCACCAACAGTTTTAGCACTTTTACGGAAATTTTTGTCGTAAGTGTTACCGCTTGAATACATTGCATATAAAATACGTCTTTGAACAGGCTTGAGACCGTCGCGAACGTCTGGCAATGCACGTTCTTGAATGATGTATTTACTATATCTACCAAAACGATCGCCAATAACATCTTCTAGCGATAAATCTTGAATTACTTCACTCAATTTACTTCCTCCTCATTAGGCGCTTCCTGTTCCAATATTTGAATTTCATTATTATCTAAAATACTTTGTTGTTCTTGTAAACCAAATTCAACATGATTTTCAATCCATTCACGTCTTGGTGCAACTTTGTCGCCCATTAGTGTTGTAACACGTTTAGATGAACGTAACTCATCTTCAACTTGTACTCTGATCAAGGTTCTCGTATCAGGGTTCATAGTCGTTTCCCACAATTGGTCGGCATTCATTTCACCAAGACCTTTATAACGTTGTAATGAGAAACCTTTACCTAATTTTCGTTGTAATTTCTCTAATTCTTCATCTGTCCAAGCGTATTCTACTTTTTTTGATGCACCTTTTCCTTTTTCGAGTTTATAAAGTGGTGGTAATGCAATAAATACTCGACCCGCCTCAACTAATGGCTTCATATATTTAAAGAAGAATGTTAATAATAACACTTGAATATGTGCACCATCTGTATCAGCATCTGTCATTATAATGATTCTATTGTAGTTACTATCTTCAATTTTGAACTCATTTCCGACACCGGCTCCAATAGTATGAATAATTGTATTAATCTCTTCATTTTTAAAGATATCGTCAAGACGTGCTTTCTCAGTATTAATTACTTTACCTCTAAGTGGTAAAATCGCTTGGTATTTGCGATCACGACCTAACTTTGCAGAGCCACCCGCTGAGTCACCTTCGACAAGGTATAATTCTTTTTTCTCAGTATTTTTACTTTGTGCAGGTGTAAGTTTACCAGAAAGTAAAGTATCTTTACGTTTATTTTTCTTACCCGAACGTGCATCTTCTCTCGCTTTACGTGCTGCTTCTCTAGCTTGTTGTGCCTTTAAAGCCTTTTTAACTAACGATTTAGATAATTGTCCTTTTTCTTCCAAATAATATGGTAATTTGTCGGCTACTACTGAATCTACTGCACTTCTGGCTTCAGGTGTACCTAACTTAGATTTAGTTTGTCCTTCAAATTGTAACAATTCTTCAGGAATTCGAATTGAAATAATAGCAGTTAAACCTTCTCTTATATCATTACCATCTAAATTTTTATCTTTTTCTTTTAATTCATTAATACGACGTGCATAATCATTAAACACACGAGTCATAGCTGTTTTAAACCCAACTTCATGTGTTCCGCCATCTTTTGTACGCACATTATTAACAAAACTTAGTATGCCTTCTGAATATTGATCGTTATATTGGAATGCAACTTCCACTTCAATATTATTAGCTTCCCCAGAGAAATCTGCTACATCATGTAATACTTCTTTCCCTTCATTGACATAAGCAACGAATTCTTTAATACCATCTTCATAATGGAAGATATCTTCACGTTCTTTGCCTGCTCTTAAGTCTTTTAGAATGATTCTCAAGCGTTTAAGTAAAAATGCTGATTCTTGTAGTCTTTCACTTAAAACATCATAATTAAACGATGTAGATGCTTTGAATATCTCTGGATCTGGTTTAAATGTCACTTTAGTACCAGTCTTTTTAGTTTTACCATGTTTTTTCAAACCAGTTGTTGGTTTCCCACCATCTGCAAAGCTTTGAGAATATATATTACCATCTCTATAAATTTCAACTTCTAACCATTCACTCAAAGCATTGACGACTGAAGCACCAACACCGTGTAAGCCACCTGACGTTTTATAACCGCCTTGTCCGAATTTTCCACCTGCATGAAGTACCGTAAAAATGACTTGAACAGTAGGTTTTCCAGAAGTATGAATACCTGTAGGCATTCCACGTCCATTATCTTCTATAGTAATGCTCTCATCTTTATTTATCGTAACAGTGATTTCACTTCCGAAACCATTTAATACTTCATCGACGGAATTATCGACAACTTCATATACTAGATGATGTAAACCACGTTTATCGGTAGAACCAATATACATCCCAGGTCTTTTTCTAACGGCCTCTAGTCCCTCAAGTACCTGAATGGAATCATCCGAATAATTATTTTTTTTATTCATTGCCAATCGTTTCGCCCTCCTACAAACGTACGTTCGTTTTTAAAACTATACATTAGTTATTCTTATATAAATCTTGATAAATTGCAAGTGTCAAATCAATTTTCAGTAGATAAATGCTTTTCATTTGAAATTTTTATTCGTATTATGATGCTCTTATGTGGTAAAATAATTTTAATGTCATTAAAGGATGTGGATTATATATGATGATTGTAATCATGTTAATACTAAGTTACCTCATTGGTGCTTTTCCAAGTGGCTATGTAATAGGTAAATTATTTTTCAAAAAAGATATTCGACAATTTGGTAGTGGCAACACTGGCGCAACAAATAGCTTTAGAGTACTAGGAAAACCTACTGGATTTTTAGTTACTTTTCTAGATATATTTAAAGGGTTTATTGTGGTCTTTTTCCCACTGTGGTTGCCTGTTCATGCGGAAGGTACAATTAGTACATTTTTCACAAATGGACTTATCGTAGGTGCTTTCGCGATTCTAGGTCATGTATATCCAGTTTATCTTGGTTTTAAAGGCGGTAAAGCCGTTGCTACAAGTGCTGGAGTCATACTAGGAGTTAATCCTGTCTTATTATTAATATTAGCAGTAATTTTCTTTGGAATATTATATCTAACAAAGTATGTATCACTCTCAAGTATCATTGCATCAATTTGTTGTATTATCGGTGCATTATTAATTCGAGACTATATCCTCTTTGTTGTTAGTATTGGTGTAGGCGTACTACTGATAATTAGACACCGTACTAATATTGTAAGAATATTCAAAGGTGAAGAACCTAAAATAAAATGGATGTAACTATTACAAAAGTCGCAGTGTAAAAACGGATAAATTATGTAAACAAACGCTAAGCTGGGACATTAAGATGTTTCCAGCTTTTTAACATTGTATCTATTATACTACGTAAACAACGTTTTATCATAGTATTTATACAATTCATATTTTTGTAAATCATTTGTCGAAATTAATTGAAAAATTATGTTATACTACCTTTAACATTACTCAAAGTGGGTAATGTATAAATTACTAATTTAAAAATTAGTAATCAACGTTCATAAGTGAAACCTTATGAATCGAAAGGAGACTTTTATTATGGAAATAGAACTTTCAGATAATGCTGTATCTTGGTTTAAGGAAGAACTAGATTTACCAGAAGATGACAAAGTCTTACAATTCTTTGTACGTTATGGCGGAGAATTCCAACTAAAACAAGGGTTTAGTCCTGCTTTCAGTGTAGACAAGAAAAATGATGTGGAAATTGGTTACGAAAATCATTACGATGGATTAGATGTCGTAATCGCTGAAAAAGATTTGTGGTATTTTGAAGACCACAATTTATATATTGATGTTAGTAACAGTATTGATGAAATTTCATATGCCACAAAATAAATTATTCCAAGGTTTTACTAATTCCCTTGGCCTTTATTTTTGGAAATAAGCGTATGAAACCTTTATACATTTTAAATAAATCATGTTAAATAATAAAAAAAGCGTTCGGGTCTCTTCCCAAACGCTTTTTTTAGCTTAATTCTAGTTTGATTGCTATTGAATAACATATATTCTCTTGTTCGTTTCAATATGCTAGTCACTGAAGCCTAAATCATGCCTTATATGCCTTTAACCACTTCTAAATCCTCGCCTGCCTTATTTCTTTCAGCGACATCGCTATATACAGCGTGCCATTCAGGAAAATATCTATCTAATCGTATCGGCTTGAAGTCTTCTTTTTTAATACAAGTCAATGTAGTTGATCCTGTAGTTGCTAATTCTCCAGCTTCATTGTATATTTCATAGCAATATTTAGATCGTAATCTAGAATATTTTTCAACCCATGTTTTTATTTTTACGGTTTCTGGATAAAAAATAGATTTAATATATTTAATGTCCAAATCAACAACTGGAGAAATAATACCTGAATCTTCCATAGCTTTATAGCTAAAACCTAATTTAGAGATATAATCTGTACGAGCTACCTCAAACCATGTAGGGTAATTACCATGATAAATCACACCCATTTGGTCAGTCTCTGAATACCGTGATTCTATTTGTGTCATACTGTAAATCATTATAAGCGTCCTCTTTTCAATTGTTCATCTTATATCTTTTTTACTATTAAATATTAACATAAAAAATTAAGTATAGCATTTTACTAGTTTATCCTTAGTAATACTCCAATAAAGTATCTATAACCTATTCTATATTCATTATCTAAACATCACTTACAGGTAGTGCTATTTCAAAGCAATGTTAATCCAAGCATTTATCCCAACCTATATAATAAAGGAATACATTATGTACATCTTCATAGGCCTTCAATAACGCCTTTGAGGCTGAGACATATCTATGTATGCCCCAGCCTCGTTTGAATCTTTATTATTAAATTAATGCTTCTAACTGTAAAGTTATTCGGCTAATTTATTTCTTAATACTAATTGAAGAATACCACCATGACGATAATAATCCATTTCAACGTTTGAATCGAAACGAGCCATTGCTTCAAACTCTATTACTTCGCCATTTTCTTTCTTAGCTTGTACTTTTACAAGATCATGCGGTTTTACATTTTCATCAATATCTACTGAAATAACTTCAGTACCATCAATGCCAAGGCTATCCGCAGATTCGCCTTCTTTGAATTGTAATGGTAAAACGCCCATCATTACTAAGTTTGAACGGTGGATACGCTCATAACTTTGTGCGATAACTGTTTTAACACCTAATAAATTTGTCCCTTTAGCTGCCCAGTCACGAGATGAACCCATTCCGTAATCATTACCAGCTAAAACAACTAAACCTGTGCCGTCTTCTTTATATTTCATGGCAGCATCAAATATTGGCATTTGTTCACCTGTTGGCCAGTAAGTTGTGAAACCACCTTCAGTTCCTGGTGCTAATTGGTTTTTAATACGGATATTCGCAAATGTACCACGTACCATCACTTCGTGGTTACCACGACGTGAACCATATGAGTTGAATTGACGAATAGGGACACCATGTTCAAGTAAATATTTACCTGCAGGTGTATCTTTACCAATTGCACCCGCTGGTGAAATATGGTCAGTTGTTACTGAATCTCCAAATTTACCCATAACCCTTAAATCTTTTAATGAATCAATAGTTCCTGGTTCTTTAGAAAGACCTTGGAAGAATGATGGGTTTTGAATATACGTTGATTCAGGGTCAAAATCATATAGCGGTTGATCCGTAACATCAATTTCATTCCACATTTCATTATTATTGTACACAGTTTCATATTCTTCTTTAAATAGTTTCGGAGTCACAACCGTATCAACAGTGTCTGAAACTTCTTTAATTGATGGCCAGATATCTTTTAGGTAAACATCTTCTCCATCTTTACCTTTACCAAGTGGCTCATTTTGTAAATCGATATCCACAGTTCCTGCTAATGCATATGCAACAACTAATTGTGGTGAAGCTAAGTAGTTAGCTTTAACTAATGGATGGATACGACCTTCAAAGTTACGGTTACCTGATAACACAGAGGAAACGAGCAAATCTTCATCAGCAATTGCTTTTTCAATTTCTTCTAGTAATGGACCAGAGTTCCCGATACAAGTTGTACAACCATAACCAACAAGGTTAAAGCCTAAATCATCCAAATATTCAGTTAAGCCTGAATCTCTTAAATATCCAGTAACAACTTTAGAACCTGGAGCTAATGACGTTTTAACGTATTCTGGGACTTTTAATCCTTTTTCTACAGCTTTTTTAGCAACTAGTCCAGCACCTAACATAACATATGGATTAGATGTATTGGTACATGACGTAATCGCTGCAATCGCTAAATCACCAGTTTTCATTGTAGTTGACGTGCCATCTTTAAATTCGATTGTTGCAGTTTTATCGAATTCACTTTCATCAAAACCGTGGCCTTGGTTACCTGCTGGCGCAGTAACTGATTTTTCGAATTCTTTTTTCATATCACTTAAGAAAATTAAATCTTGTGGACGTTTTGGTCCTGATAATGATGGTTCAACAGTAGATAAGTCTAATTCAACTACATCAGTGTATTCAGGGTCTTCTTTTTCAACAGTGAAGAACATGCTGTTTTCTTCTAAATATTTTTTCACAAGATCGATTTGTTCATCAGTACGACCTGTTAAACGCATGTATTTTAATGCTTCTTCGTCTACAGGGAAGAAACCACAAGTAGCACCATATTCTGGAGCCATGTTAGCAATTGTTGCACGGTCTGCTAATGGTAAGTGTTGTACACCTGGACCAAAGAACTCAACAAATTTTCCAACTACACCTTTTTTACGTAATTCTTGAGTTACACGTAAAGCTAAGTCTGTTGCAGTCGCACCTTGAGGCAATGCATTAGACAATCTAACACCGATTACTTCAGGAATTGGGAAATATGACGGTTGACCAAGCATTCCGGCTTCGGCTTCAATACCCCCTACACCCCAACCTAATACACCAAGACCATTAATCATTGTTGTATGTGAGTCAGTACCTACTAATGTATCAGGGAAAGCTACTGTTTCACCATCTACATCACGTGCATGTACAACATTAGCTAGATATTCCAAGTTTACTTGGTGAACAATACCAGTTGCTGGTGGCACAGCGCTATAGTTATTAAACGCTTTTGTAGCCCAATTTAAAAATTGATAACGTTCATAGTTTCTTTCAAACTCTAATTTCATATTGCGCTCTAATGCGTCTGGATTTGCATAGCTATCAACTTGAACTGAGTGGTCAATAACTAAATCTACAGGTACTTCAGGGTTGATTTTATTTAAATCTCCGCCTACATCATTCATTGCCTTACGTAATGACGCCAAGTCAACAACTGCAGGTACACCTGTAAAGTCTTGTAAGATAACACGAGAAGGTTTGAATGGTACTTCGCCTTCAGTGCCTTTAGTAAATTCTGATAACGCTTTAATATGTTCATCAGTAATTACAAAACCATCCTCTTGTCTTAATACAGATTCTAGTAATACTCTAATTGAATATGGCAATTTTGAAACTTTTGTTAAACCTTGTTCTTCTAAAGTGTTCAAATCATAAAAAGTATATGATTTGCCGTTTAACTCAAACGATTTTTTCGATTGCTGTTTAATATTAGAAGCCATATAAATCCCCCTTGAAATTTTTGTAATATATATGCCGTTATTTAAATTGTATAATTATATGTAATTTAAAACAACTAGCTAAAGCCAGAAACATCTATAATTTAGATTTGAATTTTCAATCAGTATGTATAAGCAAAACTTATCTTGACTCCAGGGTGTAATAAGTTATTATTATCAATTGAGAATCATTATCATCCTGATGGCAGACATTTCCTCATTTTTATATAAAAAAACTGAGTATCCAAATGGATACTCAGTTTTAAATTATAAAGTCTGTTTATTGATCATTTTTTTCTGCATTTCTAAGTGGTTTACGCTGTTCAATAATATCATCTTCATAATCTTCTTGTTGATGCTGTAAGTAATCTTGTAATCTATGTTTATTAGGTGTCAATGTTAAACCTAAGAATTTACGTTCTTGGTTAGCATCTTTATAGAATGAAATCATCATCATGATTACTACAAATGAGAATGGCAAGGCGCTTATAATGGCGGCACTTTGAATTGCGTTAAGAGCCTCAGCACCATTTCCTCCACCTGCAAATAGTAATACAAAAGCGATTAATGATTGTGCTATACCCCATGTCATTTTAACAACATTTGACGGCTCTAATGAACCATAAGTCGTTTGCATACCTAACACAAAGGTTGCAGAGTCAGCCGATGTAATAAAGAATGATGCAATTAATACTAAAGCAATGATAGATAATATCATACCCAATGGTATCTCATTAAACACTCCGAAAAGTTGTGTTTCAGCAGTCATATCAAATAATTCTGGATTTTTCTTACCAGTTTCAATACCTAACACACCAAACACACTGAACCAAACGAAACTTACAAGAGCTGGTACTAGCAGTACTCCTCCTATAAATTCACGTATAGAACGTCCTTTAGATACACGTGCAATGAAAATACCTACGAATGGGCTCCAGCTTAACCACCAACCCCAGTAATAAAGTGTCCAACTAGACATCCATTCACGTTTTTGAGGGTTTTGTGCTGCAGTGTCAAACGTATTTAATAAGAATGAGTTTAATAAACTACCTGCAGAGCTCGTCATCATATTTAAAATCAATACTGTTGGTCCAATAATAAGTACAGCAATCATCAAGATTGCCCCTAAACTAATATTTAAGTTACTTAAATATTGAATACCTTTACTTAATCCAGACCAAGCACTCATCATAAATAAAATTGTTACTACTACTATGATTATAGCTTGAACCCAAACATTATTTGGTATACCAAATAGATAATTAAGCCCACCATTAATTTGTAAGGCACCCATACCTAGTGATACGGCCACACCTACTACTGTAGCAAATACAGCAAGTATATCAATGATTGTCCCAATTGGGCCTTCAACTTTGTTACCTAAGATAGGACGTAATGTTCTTGAAATAAGTCCTGGTTCGCCTTTTCTAAATTGGGCATAAGCTAGTGCTAATGCAACAACACCATATATTGCCCACGCATGGAATCCCCAATGGAAGAATGTTGAACGCAATGCTTCTGTATAAGCTGCTGTCGTTTTTGGATCTGCATTTGGTGGCGCTGCAAAATCAGCCATTGGTTCTGCTGCACCATAGAATACAAGTCCAATTCCCATACCAGCACTGAATAACATCGCAAACCATGAGATAGTGTTGAATTCAGGTTTGTCATTTGGTTTACCTAATTTTAATTTCCCAATAGGACTAAAAATTAGAAATACACAGAAGAAAACTATAAACGTTGTAAGAATTAGGTAATACCATCCAAGTTTATCTGTAATCCATAGTTTAATCGTATTCGTAACATAATCAAATTGTCCCGGTAATACTGCACCGATAATAACTACAATTGCTACGATGATAGCACTATAGATAAAAACTGGAGATATCTTCTTACCATTAGATTGGTTACTAGAAGAATTCATAATTAATTACTCCCTTTCTTATCATATTAAATTTTCAAGCCAAATAGAACTTTCATTTTTTAAAAAATTCTATTTATGTATTAACCACGTATTAGAATAACAAAACAATGAGGTAATATCAAATTTCGTTAAAAAAACTATTCTCTTACTTTTAAATATATTGTATAATAATCTTTAAAATTAAATAAAAGGGAGTTAATCATATGTTTCAAGAGTTTAAAGAGTTCGCATTAAAAGGCAATGTACTCGACTTAGCTGTAGCTGTAGTTATGGGTGCAGCATTCAACAAAATTGTTACAGCTTTAGTTTCATTCATTATCATGCCTTTAATTGGATTGATTTTTGGTACAGTTGACTTTGCTAAGAGCTGGTCATTTATGGGAATCAAATACGGTATGTTCGTTCAGTCAATTATAGACTTTATCATTATTGCTTTTGCATTATTTATCTTTGTGAAAATTGCTAATACGCTAATGAAAAAAGAAGAAGAAGAAGAAATCGAAGAGAATACTGTTTTACTTACTGAAATTCGTGATTTATTACGTGAAAAAAATTAATTAAAATACTAAAAAGACGAGAGTCCTAGCAGAATGACAACTACTAGAACTCTTTTTATTTAGCTTACTTTATTGGATTTTCACACATTATATATTATTTTGAGCTACTTCGACATATATTATTTAAGTAAATTATTGTTTCTTAAAAGTTGTCGTACTTTGATATTGTTCCGTAACTACTTCTAAAATGAGGGGAATTCTTTGTTTCAATTCACTTACATGTGAAATGATTCCTACCATTCTCCCTGTAGATTTTAAACTTAACAGTGTATCTAAAGCTGTTTCTAAAGTTTCTTGGTCTAATGTTCCAAATCCCTCATCGACGAACATAGAATCTAATGCAATACCACCTGATTCTTGTTGAACTATCTCACTTAAACCTAAAGCTAAAGCTAATGAAGCTTGGAAAGTTTCCCCTCCAGACAATGAACTAATGTGCCTAGATTGATTAGAGTGTGCATCAAACACATCAATCTCAAGTCCACTGTATCCTTGTGAAACTTGTGATCTACGTGTCAATTGATACCGCTGACCCGTCATTAAAGATAAACGTTGATTGGCTTGAGCTAAAATTCTTTCCAAATAATAAATTAACACATAATTTTCTAATGTTAATTTTTGTTCATTTTTCCCTGCTAGAATTTCTGCTAATTGAAAAACTTCTTGTTGTGTTTTTAATTCACTTTCTAATTTACCAATAATATCTCTAATTTCAGTTATTTTTTTATTATTAAACGCAACTTTATATTCATGTTGACTCAATTCAGTACAGATTAATTCAAACGCTTGTTGCTGTTGTTCAAAAGCTTCTATTAGATGTTGAGTATCTTCTAACTTTTTATCGGAAATCTCTTCTTTTAATTGTGAGATTACTACTTCAAAAGATTGTTTTGATTTATTAAATTCAGTTATTTCATTTTCTAGAGTTTCTTTTTCACTTACTTTAGAAACTGTATTATATACTTGTTCTAAATCCGTGAAACCAATATGTTTCATTTCATCATCAATTTTCACACTTATATTTTTAATCTCTAGTTCAATTTCAGATAAATTATTACTTAAATGATTTCTATTATTTTGTTCTATAGCAAGTTTACTCTTATATTGTTGTATATTCTTCTCCAACTCATCCAAGGTTTTTTCATATTTCTCAATTTCACTTTTATTGTTTTCAAAAAGCTCTATAAAAGTATCGACGTCACTATAACCTGTAGTATTTTCAAAATCATTTATAGTAATTTCATTTTGTTTTAGATTATGTTGTTTAGTTTTTTTATCTAATTCTAATTGATGATACTGTTGTTCATATTGTTGTTGTAATTCCTTTAATTCAACAATCGCTTCATTTTCCTTTTCAATGATCTGTTTTTGTTCTGTTTTTTTCTTAACTTCCACCTCAAGTTCTTGATAATTTATATTTTCTAATTTCTCTTCATCAAATTTTGCCAACTGTTCTTCTATATAATTCAGTTCGCTTTCAACTTTAATTTTATCTTCAGTTCTATCGTTTTTCTCTTGTTCTAACTGTGCGAGACTTTGATGTCGTGCAGTTAAATCATCAAAATCGATATGTTGCGTTATAGTATGTACTTGATTACCACAAATTGGACAAGTGTCTCCAACATTTATTGCTGATTGCAAAGTACTAATCAAATCTTGCTTATTATTTAAATCTATACTTGTTTTATCTATTTTTTTATAAGCATTCGTTAGCTGTTGAAGTTCATCAGATAACTTTTTACTGTCATTGGCTTTTTGCTGTTTTCTTTCTTGTAATTGTAGGTATTCTTTTTTATCAAGTTCATTTTGTTTTAGCACTGTAACTTCATTATTCAACCTGTAAATTGTTTCATTTATTTGTTCTATTTTCTTATAGTTCGGTACTCTACCGTTTATTTTTCCTTTAATTTCATCTAATTGCTTTATTTGTGTATCTATCTTTGTTTGAAGTGATATAAAACCTTCTTTAAATGATTGTTGCTCTTCATATGCCTCTTTGTACTTTTGGGATCTTTCAAAGAAAAGTTTTGTCTTTTCAATAAAGTTTTTAATATTTGTTATTTTATCTGAGTCATTTTTATGAGCATCTAACTGTTCATTTGCTTTTTCTATTTGAATTTCAAATTCTGAAATAATTTTTATTTTTTTATTGATATCTTCTTTTATTTTTTGTTGTTTTGTGTATAATTCGTCTTTAGACTCTAATAAATGAGCAATTGGCCTTACCTCATTAATTGCATTCAAACGATTGATTTTTTCATTTATATTATTTTCTTGCGTTAATAGTCGTTCATAATTTCGCTGATTTTCTTCCAGCTTATTTAATGTTTCTTCTAATTTTTGGTTGTTTTTCAAACAAGCTTCAGCATCATTTAACTTAGTTTTATACTCAACCTTTTGTTGTTTTAATTTATTATGAATATGTTCCGCTTTTTCATCAAATACATTTAATACTTCAAGCACTTGATTTGTTTGTCTTGGATTAATAGCTTTGTTCTCAATTAATGTTTCATCGTTGAACGTTTCTAAATCTAGCCAATTTGTTTCTAACAAATGATATTTTTGTTCAATTTGTCCTCTAACTTCTTTAACATCTTCAGATAAGTTTTTTTGTATTTCTTCAAATCGCTGACTATTAAAGAGTGTTCTTAATATTTCTTGTTTCTCAGAACTTTTTGATAATAAAAATCTTTTAAATTCTCCTTGAGGTAAGATAAATAACTGCCTAAATTGCTCAGCGTTTACTCCCAATAATTCTTTAATAAATTGATTACCATTCGTTATTTTACTTTCTCTAAGTTCATACTTCTCAGTTTCCATTTGATATACAGCAAGTTGACCAAGTGTTTTATTCTTATTACCTTCTTTAACAAAAGCCCCTTGTCTTTTTATTTTAAAATATTGGTTTCTTAATTTGAATTCAAATTCTACTACCATAGGCATCTTACTTTCAGCAAAATGACTTCTCAAATCACTTTCTTTTCTATCTTTTGTAGAAGCTTCTCCAAATAAAGCGTAAACAATGGCATCAAAAATCATAGTTTTTCCTGAACCAGTTTTACCACTAATTAAAAATAATTGATTATTATTCACATAATTAAAATCAATTTTTTCATTTAAAAAAGGACCAAAATTATTTAATTTAAGTGTTATTGGTCTCATTTATTTAGAGCCTCCTTCTAATATTGTACGCATAACATACTCAATTTTTTCTTTTTGGTTAGTTGTTAATTTTTCATCTGTTATGCTTTGATAAAAATTATCTATAATAGCCCCGTCATCAAGTTTTTGTATTTCTATATTTTCGTGATGCATCGATGTATTAAATTCAAAGGTTTGGTTAGTTAATGCTAGAGTATTTGGATAAATTTGCTTTAAATGCATCATTGGATCATTCACATGTGACATATGCTTTAATTTAAAATGTATATAGTTTTCTTTATTTTTAACTTTTAACTTTTCTTGTATTGCATCCTCGTAATCACCTTCTATAACTTCCAGTTGTCTTAACGGTTTCAAAGGTGTAAACTTATCTTTTATATCATTTTCATTTATTGAAATCACTCTATAACCTTTAGGCTGATTCACTTCCGAAAATGAATATTGTAATATAGACCCACTATAATTTATAAATTTTGATTCAATACTAAATGGGTGATGTAAATGCCCTAATAATACTCTATCAAATTGCTGAAACATCTTCTCTTCTACTGATTCTACCGTACCAATAGTTAATGGTCTCTCAGAATCTGAACGTATGCCACCTTGCACTGTTAAGTGACCTATGAACATATTTATTCTATGTTTATTAATCACTTCATTCATTTGATTCAAAGCATATCCAAGTGCCTGTTGATGTGTTTCAATTTCTTCATTATCAAAGTAGTATTGCATCTCATTAATTGTTGCATAGGGCAGTGTATAAAAATCTACACCATCTATTGAAATAGGATTTTGCATATCATTCAAACGCGTGCGGATATACATATTCGATTTTTCAAACCACTTAGCACCATAATTCAATCTTTCTTTACTATCGTGATTACCACTAATTAAAATTAATGGAATTTTCATTTCAAGATTCAAGGTATCAATCGTATGCTCCAATAATTGAATCGCATTTTTATTAGGATAACTCGTGTCATATAAATCTCCGGCAATGACAATTACATCAGGTCTTTCTTCTCGCATCGCTTCAATAAATTGTTCCAATATGTATGATTGATCTTCTAACAATGACTTGCCATTTAAAATTCTACCTAAATGCCAATCCGCTGTATGTACAATCTTCATTTCAACACTCCCTTTCAAGAACGTTCGTTCGTTATTTTATTATATTATACTTTTAGCATATTAAAAATGAAGTAATCTTATATTATAAAATTTCGTAACCTATCCCTATTTAGATTGCTAGAGTCGATATGGATAAAAGTATTGCTTGAGACAATGATTATTTAATGATTAAGGCTGAGACAATTAATTTGTCCCAGCCTCGTGTATAACTTATTGAATTAAAGTTCTTTTCACCTTTTTATATTTGTATAACATCGCTAAACGCCAAGGTACAATCATACAAAAAGCAAGTAGAAAAAACATTCCTGCAATTTCGCCAGGATCTATCTGGTTACTTATAAAAATTTTAATTATTGTACGTACTAAAAGTAATGTTATAAGAATTATAGGAAAGGCTTTTGAACGTTTCATATAAATTTCACTACCTTGTGTTTCAAACCTAGATGTCCAAATTAGAATTGTAGAAAATAAAACACCTAGAATAATACATTCTACTATCTCAAAACCTGTTAACCTAAAATATGGAACAACGTACATTAGTGCCCCTGTCGCCATAAAAAAAGGAGGTAATATAATTTTCTTTTCATTTACTGGAAAGTGTTGTGCTTTCATTCGCACAATTATAACACCTATTCCCATTAGAAATGCAAATACAATGGAAAATATTAAATACAACATGCTTACACCTACTTTAAGTTTCTACAAGATGATATTCACTTTGGTTAGTATATCATTTAAATAAATAATAATCAGTATTTGTACGTCCATTTTTATTTACTATTAACCAATAGCACATATATTATATCTTAGTATTTTTTAAATTACTAAGAAAATAATTGCAGTTCAATCGAATATCATAGATGAGCACAAATAAAAATACGATAAGATAAGCCTTTTTAAAAGCTCATCTTATCGTACTTTTATTTAAAAAGCATGTGTCTGGTTACATGTCGATAATGCATCATTTAAAGTGTATCTAAGATAATTCATATCATGAATTTGCATCGCATTATGATATTTCTTAAATGCCTCATCGGTCGGAAAGTTAATATGCATATTTGCTAGTCGATCAAGTACTTCTTTATCTTCCATGTCATAAGCATCCTTCACTTATCGATACCTCCCTTATATATATATTATAACAAACCACATTTTAGAATCAATTATTTTCTGAATATTTAAATAAATTAATTCAGATATAATATTATATAAACTTAATACCAATACTTTTAATTAAAAAAACATCAAAACATCATTTTATTATTTACTCTTCTATATGCAAGAATATTTAACCGATATTATTCATATTACTTATTCAAAATCAATCTAAAAATTCATATATAAGCTCACTCAATTTTAAGTAAAAGGTTATTTTCAAAACAAACGCCATGTAAATATATAAATTATAAACAGTGTAATGATATTTTTATCTATTTTCTTACGAAAACTTGTGTAATCAAAAAGTAAAAATCGAAAAAGTTATTTTAGAAACAGTAAATTAGATAATCCATATATATATATCATTAAACTGATTATTGAAACTAATATACCAACTTTGGAAATTGATTTTATTAACAACCAACGAACCTAAATGCACCGAAATATAGCAACTTATCCCTATGCGTTATAGCCTTGCCTTTTGTTATAAGTAAAAATCAAAAGCATACTCCATATAAGTCAACCACAGACAAAAACAAGGGCTAACAACTACTCAATATAAGTAGCTGTCAGCCCTTTATTTATGCGCTATTTCTTTTTCTTCATAGCGTCTTCCTGATTTTTATTCATCATCGTCATCATTTGATTAATTTTCTTTTGAGATGGTTTTTGACCCATTTGCATCATCATCATACGTAGCATTTCTTCATTAATTGGTGGGTTCTTTTTAAGATAATCCATCATATATTTTCTTGCAAGGAAAAATCCACCGACTAATCCTAGAATTAGTGCTAACACGATTAATAATATTGCTAACCAAGTTGCCATTGTTTCACCCACTTTCCTATCCTAATGAATTTTACTAAAATTAGTGCCCCTTTTCAAGAGCAACTCAATTAATATAGCGTTTCGACTTATGTATTATACCAATTAAAAATTAACTTTGTAAATATAAGTATATTTTTATTTCTAAAAATAAAAAATTGGTATGAGAACCTAGGCTCTCATACCAACAAATTAAGCTTAGTTACATAAATTAAAATGTTTGAATTTGATTCAATACATTTTCTTTTGTGAAGCCATATTTTTCAACAACTAAGTCTCCAGGCGCACTAGCACCGAAACCATCGATACCGATAACTTTACCTTCAGTGCCTACATATTTATGCCAACCAAGTGGCGAAGCCATTTCAATTGCTACACGTTTAGTAATTGATGATGGAATTACTGATTCTTTATATTCATCAGTTTGCTGATCGAACGCATTCCAGTTTGGCATAGAAACAACACGTACACCTTTACCTTGTGCCTCTAAATCTTTAGCCGCTTCAATTGCTAAGTTAACTTCAGAACCAGTAGCTAATAATAAGAATTCTGGCTCTTTGTCTGATTCAAATACTACATACGCACCTTTACGTACGCCTTCTTCTACAGTTTCTTTTGGTAAATCCATAGTAGTAAGATTTTGACGAGTTAAAACAAGTGATGTTGGTGTATTTTCAGATTCTAATGCTACTTCCCAAGCTACACGAGTTTCGTTACCATCCGCTGGACGAATAACATTCATGTTTGGGATGGCACGTAAACCAGCTAATTGTTCAATCGGTTCATGTGTAGGACCGTCTTCACCAACTGCAATTGAATCATGTGTGAAGATAAACGTTGAATTTAATCCCATGATTGCTGAAAGACGTAATGCTGGTTTTAGGTAGTCACTGAACACGAAGAAAGTTGCACCATAAGGGTGTAAACCGCCATGTGCAGCCATACCATTTACTGCAGCGCCCATTGCAAATTCACGAACACCAAACCAAATATTTTTACCTTCTGGTGTATCTTTATCAAAATCTGTTGCATCTTTGACATTAGATTTATTTGAACCAGCTAAGTCAGCTGAACCACCAAAGAATGAAGGTACAGTTTTACTTAAAGTTTGAATTACTTCACCAGAGTCAGCACGTGAAGCACCACTATGTCCAGCTTCAAAGTGTGGTAACTCATCTCTATAGTTTTCTGGTAATTTACCACTGATAGCCAATTTAAATTCTTTAGCTAATTCAGGGTATTTATTACTATATTCTTCAACAAGTTTATTCCATGCTTCTTCTTTTTCGTTAGCGCGTTTCAACATACTTTGTTGGAAAATTTCATAAACTTCTTCTGGAACATTGAAACGTTTTTCAGGATCTAAACCATAGTTTTCAAGCGCTAATTTTCTTTCGTCTTCACCAAGAGGCGCACCGTGAACACCATGTGAAGCTTGTTTATTAGGCGCACCATAACCAATAATTGTTTTAATTTCAATAATTGTTGGTACATTTTGAGATTTAGCTTCTTCAATCGCTTTATCAATTGCGTCTAAATCATTACCTTCTTCAACTAAAATGTGTTTCCAACCATAGGCTTCAAAACGACCCTTAACATCTTCAGAAAAAGCTTTATTTAAATCTCCATCTAATGAGATATCATTTGAATCATATAAAACAATCAATTTGTCTAATTGGTTATGTCCTGCTAATGAAGCTGCTTCGTGAGAAATACCTTCCATTAAGTCACCATCTGAAGCAAGAACATATGTGTAATGGTCAACAACTTTAGCATCTTCTTTATTAAATTTACCTGCTAAATGCTTCTCAGCCATAGCCATACCAACAGACATAGCAAAACCTTGTCCAAGTGGACCAGTTGTAACTTCTACACCATCAGTGTGTTTGAACTCAGGATGTCCTGGTGTTTTAGAACCCCATTGTCTAAATTCTTTTAATTCTTCTAATTCTAAACTACCTGAAACATGTAATAAGCTATATAATAGCGCAGAACCATGTCCAGCTGATAATACAAAACGATCTCTGTCAAAGAAATCTTTTGATTGGGGATTAAAATTCAAGTGACGTGTCCATAATGTGTATGCCATAGGAGCAGCGCCCATTGGTAATCCAGGGTGTCCTGAATTTGCTTGTTCAACTGCATCGATACTTAGCGCTCTAATCGTATCTACCGCTAATTGATCTTTTTCTTTATTCATCTAAATGACTTCCTTTCTTCTAGCAAGTTTCTATATTATTATACCTTATTTGGTATCTATTTAACAAAAAATTGATTTAGTTTTTATCTTCTTTATTTTTAGAATCTAATATATTTTTCACTTTATCAGGCGTTACATCGTTTCCTTCAGGATCTATGACTCTTGTACTTTCAATTTGCTGCTTAAATTTTTCTCTAAATGAATCTAAGTAAGCTTTTCTCAATTTAGATTGTTCTTTAGCTTCTTTTTCAGTCAGGCCTTTTTCTTTTTTCTTTTTTGCTAATTCATTTATACGTTGTAAATCTACACCGTCTTTATCAGCCATAATAAACCTCCGATATTATTGATATAGAAAAATATAACAAAAAAATGAACGAAACTAAATTGTTTCGCTCACAAAAACACCATTATATTAACATTTACATTCACTAAAGTTCACGCCACTAAAAAACTATTAGTGAACAGCTGCCATCACTTGCTGTGAAGTTTGTTCGCTTTGTAGTTTAGTTTCATTATTACTCTGTTCGCCATTTACTGATTGACTTGTCATTTGATGGTCAGTCATTTCGTACGTCTGTTCTGAATTCGCACTATTGTGTGCACTTAATATAAACAAGGCGCAAAGTACCATTGTCACCGTTAACACTATAATATAAGACTTTATTTGCGATTTATAGTTCTTCATCATTTATAACCACTCCTAGAACATTTGTTTGTATAGTTACTTTATCAGAACGTCTGTTCTATGTCAACAACAAAACGAACAAACGTTTGTAAAAATGCTATAATCATGCTATAATTAAGTCAAATTAAATTAGGGAGTGCCTATTATGAGAGAGTTAACTAAACGACAAAATGAAATTTTTGAATATATCAAGCAAACCGTCCAATCCAAAGGGTATCCGCCAAGTGTTAGAGAAATTGGAGAAGCTGTTGGATTAGCCTCTAGTTCAACAGTCCATGGCCATTTATCTAGATTAGAGGAAAAAGGTTATATTAGAAGAGATCCAACTAAACCTCGTGCCATTGAAATTGTGTCAGAGCAATTAGGTGAATCAATTAATATGGAAGAAACAATCCACGTTCCTGTTATAGGGAAAGTAACTGCGGGCGTACCTATTTCTGCGGTTGAAAATGTTGAAGAATACTTCCCATTACCAGAACATTTCACTTCAACACATAATAGCGATATATTCATCTTAAATGTTGTTGGTGACAGTATGGTTGAAGCTGGTATTCTTGATGGAGATAAAGTTATCGTTAGAAGTCAAACTATTGCAGAGAACGGAGATATCATCGTTGCGATGACAGAAGAGAATGAAGCGACTGTTAAGCGTTTCTATAAAGAAAAAACTCGTTATCGTTTGCAACCGGAAAATAGTACAATGGGACCAATTTATCTTGATAATGTAACTGTATTAGGAAAAGTGGTTGGATTATTTAGAGAAATGTAATTGATATTTCGACTAATGCTAACACTCTCAAAAAAAGAGGATGCGCTCATCGCGCACCCTCTCTTTTTTCATCTTTTTTCTCTAAAACATCTTTTACTTTTTCAAGTATATCTTCTGTTTTATCTTTTTTGTTTGTTGTCATAACTTTTCATCCTCACATGATAACAGATACCCTCAAACAACAAACCTTAAACATTATCCAGTATAATTTTCTGTCCAATAAGGCTGACGATTTTTATTAAAGTCAACACCTACACCAAGCGTATTAAATTCTTTCTTAAGAATATTCTTTCTGTGTCCTAATGAATTCATTAAGCCCTGGTGAGCATAAATACTACTTGTTTGACCATATGCCAAATTTTCACCTGCTGCATTAAAATTGTGTCCGTCAGCTTCCATACGATCAAATGGAGTATCGCCTGATAAATTATTATGATCAAAATAATTATGTTCAGCCATATCTTTACTGTGTTTTCTAGCCGTCTCAGAAATACCAGTAGAATATTTAAGTGGCTCTAACTCATGCTGTACTCGTTCTGAATTAACTAAATCAAAGTTTTGCAATTCAAAGCTTTGTGCTAATCCCTCAGATGGTGCGCCATATTGTTGTTGTAATCGGTTTTCCATTTTTTCACTAACTTGTAATAGTGCTGTTAAGTTATTGCTCTCATGTTTATCATAAAAAGCTGTTGTGTATATTTTGTCTTTATGAAAATTATCAAATTCATCATCTTGAACATCAAATTTCACATGCCCTTTTTGCTTATCAGTAATAGGTTTACCTAAACGGTCCCTTACCTTGTCTTTAGGTGTGCCATATTTAATTTTTGATTTTGATGATATAACGTTTTGGTTACTATATAGCGCATTTACTTTATCATCTATATAACTAACCATCACAAACCCTCTATAACCATCCGAATAATACGTGTGCCAATTTGTACCATATTCATTTGATGAGACACGTTGGGAACGCCCTAGCTTTTCTTCTACAGCGTCTTTAGTCATATTCATTTGAATATTGTTAACTGCAAATTCTTGTTTACTTGGTACTTTCAACGCATCTTCATTAGTTGTTTTTGATGAAGACCAATCAGCAACTTTATCCTTTAATTGCTGTTGTACTGTAATCATTGGTTCTGTTTCTTTGATTGGTAGGACAAGAATAACTACTAAGAAAGTAAGTACATACAAAAATAATTTTCTAATTTTTTACACCTACTAATATATTAGTCTCTATCACCATTAAAAATTGAGTTTCTTACAATTACATAATCCACTTTTCTTAATGATTTAAGGTCAGTGCCACCCGCATATGAAATTGAACTTTGCAAATCTTGTTGCATTTCAATCAATGTATTAGATAATGATCCTTTGTGTTCAACAAACATTTTCTTACCTTCTACATTTTTATGTTCACCTTTTTGGAATTCAGAGGCGCTACCGAAATATTCTTTATATAGTTTGCCATCTAATTCCACTGTTTCACCAGGTGACTCTTCATGCGCAGCAAATAATGATCCAACCATAACCATAGATGCACCAAAGCGTATAGATTTAGCAATATCACCATGCGTTCTAATACCACCATCAGCAATAATTGGTTTTCTTGCCGCTTTACTACAGTGATTTAATGCTGATAATTGCCAACCGCCTGTACCAAATCCTGTTTTAATCTTAGTTATACAAACTCTTCCTGGTCCGATACCAACTTTGGTAGCATCTGCGCCAGCGTTTTCTAATTCGCGTACGCCCTCTGGAGTACCAACATTACCTGCGATTACAAATACTTCAGGAATATGTTGTTTAATATGTTTAATCATATTGATTACAGAATCTGAATGACCATGTGCGATATCAATTGTAATATAATCTGGAATTATTTTTTCATTAGCTAATTGCTCTACAAAATCAAATTCACGTTCTTTAACACCTACAGAAATTGATGCAATCAAACCTTTTTCATGCATTCTCTTTGTAAATGGGATACGTGCCGCTTCATCAAATCTGTGCATAATATAAAAATAATCATTTTCAGCAAACCATTCAGCTAATTCTTCATTCATTACTGTTTGCATATTTGCTGGAACGACTGGTAATTTAAAACTTTTTGGACCAAATTGAACTGTCGTGTCACATTCAGAACGACTATTTACAATACATTTATTCGGTATTAGTTGGATATCTTCATAATCAAAAATCTTCATTGTTAACAAACCCCTAACATTTTTAATAAAACATTTATTTAATGGTAAGATTTTCATGATGTATTCAATAATTATATGGAGAATAATAGTTATATTTACCAAAATTCCCGAACAATAACTTTTTATTTATCTTTACCAATAGATAATATACATTGTTTTAAACTAAATGTAAATGGACTTAAGTCTTAAATTACCAACTTGCTTTTTTAACACCTGGGATTTGCCCTTTATGTGCATGTTCACGTAAAGCAATACGTGACATTCCAAATTTACGATATACACCTCTTGGTCTCCCAGTAACTTTGCAACGACGCGTTAATCTTGTAGGTGATGAATCTCTTGGTAATTTTCTTAAAGCCTCATAATCACCTTTAGCTTTCAATTCTTTACGTAACTCATAATATGCTTCTACTAATTGTTCTCTTTTTTGTTCTTTCGCTATTTTTGATTTCTTTGCCATTATTCTAACTCTCCTTATAAATCGTAATCATTACGTTTTAAATAATAACATACTCACTTTATATTTCAACTTAAAAGTATTTGAAATTATTATCTTTATATGCTAAAATTTTAAAACGTAATCATTCCTGTTAAGAAAGAGGTGTTAACTTTGCGCGTAAATATTACATTAGCATGTACAGAATGTGGCGATCGTAACTATATTTCTACAAAAAACAAACGTAATAATCCTGAGCGTATTGAATTAAAAAAATTCTGCCCTAGATTAAATAAATATACGTTACATCGTGAAACAAAATAATTTCTCTGCTAAAATTATCTTTTAAATACGACAATTTAAATACAACAGTATGTTGTAATGATATTTAGCTTATAGCACTAGAGTTATCTTCATTTAATTATGATGACTTATGATTGCCAACTACATTTTTATAATTGTGGTTGGCATTATTTATTTTCATAGAAAAAACACCTCCGTATGATTCATTTTAAATGAATTCAACGAAAGTGTTTTTATTTCCTTCCCGTTATTTGGGGTCAGTTCAACTATCACCTAAGGTTTGTTTTGTCTACGTTCTGAAGAGACTAATTACGGGTCTCTTTTTCAAATGTAAGTAAATTCTTCTAAACTAATAACTAATCATCATTTTCAAAAGGATTTGAAACACTAATTTCAAAAATATTCATACCTCATTGTTTTTCTACATTATTAATTATTAATCTTTAATTTCTAAATCAACATCATTAATATCAATACCTAAAGCTTTCGCTACACCTTTACCATATTCACTATCAGCTTTATAACAGTGACGGATGTGACGGTGTTGTACTTCTAATGTAGTACCTTGCATCTCGTTTGCAGTATTTTCAAAAATGCGCTCTTGTTGTTCTTTAGATTGCAATCTAAATAAGCGTCCTGGTTGTTCAAAGTAATTGTCATCATCTTGTCTGAAATCATATTCATAAGCTTCACCTTCAACTTTTAAGCCAGGCTTTTTGAATTCAGGTTGATCCTCAAACGAACCATCACTATTTGGATAATAATGAGTGCCTCCACCTTGATTATTATCCAAAATTCTCATTTGGCCATCTCTACTAAAGGGGCAGATATTTTCAATGCCTACACCTTTTGGTTGGTTTACTGGTATTTGCCAATGATTTACACCTAATCTATAACGTTGAGCATCACCATATGAGAATAAGCGACCTTGTAACATTTTATCTGGCGAAAAATCTAAACCAGGTACAATATTAGTAGGTGCAAAAGCAGCTTGTTCTACATCTTGGAAATAGTTATCTGGATTTCGGTTAAGTTCCCATTCTCCTACTTCTATTAATGGATAATCACCTTTATACCACACTTTAGTTAAATCAAATGGATTATCTTTATGATTTCTCGCTTGTTCTTCCGTCATCACTTGGATGTACATCTTCCATTTCGGATAATCTTTATTTTCAATTGCTTCGAATAAATCACGTTGTGATGATTCTCTATCGTCGGCAATAATTTTCGCTGCTTCGTCAGGTTGTAAGTTTTCAATACCTTGTTGTGTTCTATGATGGAACTTCACCCAAACGCGTTCGCCTTTGTCGTTATACATTGAGTAAGTATGAGAACCAAAACCATGCATATTTCTATAACCTTTTGGAATACCACGGTCAGACATCAAGATTGTAACCTGATGTAATGCTTCTGGTAATGACGTCCAAAAGTCCCAATTATTTTGAGCACTACGCATATTTGTTCTTGGGTCACGTTTAACTGCGTGATTTAAACTGGCGAATAATTTAGGATCTCTGAAGAAGAATACTGGTGTATTATTACCAACTAAATCCCAATTCCCCTCATCTGTATAGAATTTCAAAGCGAATCCTCGAATATCACGCTCTGCATCTGCTGCACCACGTTCACCTGCTACTGTTGAAAAACGCGCAAACATTTCAGTCTGTTTACCAACTTCAGAGAAAATACTTGCTGAAGTATATTGCGTAATATCATTAGTAACTGTAAAGGTACCAAATGCGCCTGATCCTTTTGCATGCATACGTCGTTCTGGAATCACCTCTCTATCAAAGTGAGCCATTTGTTCTAAAAAATACCAATCTTGCATTACTAGTGGGCCTCTTGGTCCAGCAGTCATACTATTTTCTCTATCAGAAACTGGTGCACCAAATAAGCTAGTTAATTTTTTATTGTTGCTCATCACATTTCCCCCTCATTCTCTATCCAAATAATAATAATTATTACCTAGTACTTATTTTAATGTAAAGTAGTTTTAAAAGCAACATATCTAACGTTAATTAATTAGACTATTTTCGCAATATTTAAACATTTTGCGACTTTTAGCCGATAAAAAGCATTGCTTGTGTCTATCAAAAGCATTAAAATGGAGTGTATATATTTTAATTAACTATTAGGAGACTTATTATGGCACAAAATAATATGAATCGTGGTCTAAATTCTCGACATATTTCAATGATAGCAATTGGGGGCGCCATTGGAACCGGACTTTTTGTTGCTACAGGTAATGTAATTTCTCAAGCTGGACCTGGTGGTGCAATATTAGCTTATTTAATTATTGGGGTAATGTTGTATTTCTTAATGTCCTCTATTGGGGAACTAGCCACATTTTACCCTGTTTCAGGATCTTTCAGTTCTTACTCTACCCGTTTCGTAGATAAGTCATTAGGATTCACTATGGGATGGCTCTATTGGGCAATATGGTTACTCGTAACGAGTGTAGATATCATTATTTCTGCAAGTGTACTTAATTATTGGGATACGTTTCAATTTTTCAGTCCAGTAACCTGGAGTATTATCTTTTTATGT
Source organism: Staphylococcus sp. KG4-3 (assembly GCF_033597815.2). NCBI lineage: Bacteria > Bacillati > Bacillota > Bacilli > Caryophanales > Staphylococcaceae > Staphylococcus > Staphylococcus halotolerans. The sequence goes on along the minus strand of NZ_CP166245.1, from coordinate 1,325,211 downwards.
TTACTTTTCTTATTAAATATATTTTCAGTTAAAGCATTTGGTGAAACTGAATTTTGGTTATCATTAATTAAAGTAATTACAATTATCGTCTTTATCGCCATCGGTATTCTAACTATCGTTGGTATTTTAGGTGGTAAAACATATGGCCTTTCAAATTACACTGTGGGAGAAGCGCCATTCGTTGGCGGTTTTTCAGGTTTCTTAGGCGTACTACTCGTTGCAGGATTTTCAGTTGGTGGTACAGAGGTAGTTGCAGTCACTGCAGGTGAATCATCTAACCCTGACCGTTCGATGCCAAAAGCAATAAAGCAAGTTTTTTGGAGAATATTATTATTCTATGTTTTATCTATTGCAGTTATTTCTGCAATCATACCTTATACTGATCCTTTGTTACTAAACGAAAGCGAATCGGTATCTCAAAGTCCATTTACAATTGTCTTTGATCGTGTGGGAATTGCTTTTGCAGCATCTGTGATTAACGCAGTTATCTTAACTTCGTTATTATCAGCAGCTAACTCAGGTATTTATACAACTAGTAGAATGTTATACTCAATGGCTGAAGACAAACAAGCACCAAGATTCTTAGCAAAATTAAACAAAACAACAAAACTACCTTTGGTTGCACTATTCACAACTTTCATTATTGTATTAGCAGTAATTATATTAGCTCAATTCAAATCAGATATTGTGTTTACATTGCTTAATATCATCGGTTCTTTAGTTATTGTTATTTGGGCAGCTAGTATTCTAGCTCAAATCAGACTTCGCTTAGCAATTAAAAAGCAAAACAAAGACCCTAAAGATGTGCTACCGTATAAAGCACCGTTTTATCCTTTAGGTCCGATTATTGTAATCATCGCTTTACTGTTCTTGTTTGGAGGTAATTCGTTCGGTGCAGCATTATCGGGAGATATTAGTGCACTATTTAGAAACATAATACCTATAGTCATTTTAGTTCTAATATACTTAGTACATAAATTTATTAGAAAAACTAAAATTGTAAAACTCGAAGAAATTGATCTAAAACGTCACGACTTGAACTAATTATTTCATATTAAATAGGCGTAAATAACCTTTAATATGATGAGCACACCAACAACTGAAATATGATATCTCAAAGTTACTAAAATGGGAGTACGAAAGCAATTTAAACATTGATTTTGTATTCCTGTTTTTTTGTTATATCGTATTTTATTTAAAATACATAGATTTGTCAGTATAATACGAAAATATTTTTATTAATTCTTTCCAAATACATAAGCCTCAGTTATTTTCAGTTATATAGAAGTATAGTATAATAATTAATAACAATGACGTAACTTAGAGGTGGAGAATATGATTGGACAAACGAATTTATTTGACGATATTTTAGAAACTGAAGAACGCTTCGTTATAGTTGTGCAATCACTTGAAGATAAGCATCAACGCTTAATCAAACGTACATTAAGAGAGTATAGTAGTTTAGACCATTCTCAAATGGAAAGTCTTTTTGAACATTTGAAAGACTTATTCTTGCAAGAAGACTTTGAGGAAAACCAATCTGCATTTGCAATAACTGTTTATACTAACTTAGACTACGCGGCAGATCATGTATACGCCCATGTCAAGCGACATCGTGGCAAAAATGAATGGACGCACACAGCAAAATAATATACATCATTCATTAAAAATTTAGTGTATTAGTAATTTTACTATCACAACCTTTTATAAAGTCATAATTTGAATGTTAACAAACAACTATTAGCATTAAAAAAGCCCGAGACACATAACTGAATGTCTTGGGCTCTTTCTTTAATTTAATAAGGATTTTAAAGCATGTGGAATACCATTATCACTATTACTTAAAGTTATCTCATCAGCAACTTTCTTCACATCATCATTAGCATTTCCCATTGCTACAGCGTGTCCAACAACTTTTAACATAGAAATATCATTGGCACTGTCACCAAAAGCAATGACTTCTGATAGATCAATTTGTACTTTTTCACATAATTCAGTAACGGCATTTCCTTTTGATACACCATTAGCCATAAATTCTAAGAAATAAGGTTTACTTGTAGTAACATCAATTTCTTCATTAAAATGGCCTGCCAAATCTTTATTGAGGCTTGTAATCGTAGGTACATAGTCAACGCCCATGACTTTAGGCACATCTTCTTGAATAAAATCCTTTAAGTCATCTACATGTTTCATAGGCAATCCAGTTAATTCAGATTCAATATTCATATATTCATGTTCACCTTCGTAAACAATAAATCCATCCTGATAAGTTAATACAAATAATTCATTTTCCCTACAATAGTCGACTATAAAATCAAAATTTTCTTTAGAAACAGTACGACTTACTTCCACTGCTTCTGTATTAACATTTACGGTTTTCCCACCATTATAGCTAATTACATAACTTTGAAATTTATCTAATTGTAAAGTTTTAGCAGTAGGTAACATACCTTCTGTAGGACGTCCTGATGCTAATACAACTTTGTACCCTTTATTTTGTATTTCAATTAAATAACTTTCTGTTTCAGGACTCATTTGATTCTCACGGTTCATCAATGTATCATCCATATCCATTACTACCATTTTATATTTACTCATGTTGCTTGTCTCCCTTCAACGTCTTCATTCTATATTACAACAAATTATTGACGTTGGTACAACACTTTAAGTTCAACACCAGTCTCATTAATCGTCACCAACTCTGAACGACAATTTTCAAATGTTCCTTTTAACTCTCTAACCAATTCACCACTACGTTCAGGAGCTATCATAGTAAGTACAGTGGGACCTGCACCACTTATCACCGTAGCATATGCTAAATATTGTTTTGCTAGTCCTTTAATTGTCTGGAATTCAGGAATTAAATCTTGTCTGTATGGTTCATGAAACCCATCTTGCTCCATCATTTTTCCAGCTAATACGTAATTATGTTGAATAAGTGCACTAATCATCGTATTACTAATCGCACTATTTTGAACAGCTTTTTTATGTGAGAAGGTATCAGGTAAAGCATTTCTTGAATCAACCGTTCTTAATTCATAAGATGGAACTGTAATAATGATATCTACTTTAGGTGTATCAATATAAGAAACATCAGTTACCTTAGTTTCCGGATTATAATAACCTAACACTAAGCCACCGTATATCGTCGGTGCAACATTATCTGGATGACCCTCAAATTCGGTAGCGAGTTGCAATAATTCATATTTTGATAACTCAATATCACCAAAATAATTTGCTATGTATAAGGCACCTACTAAAGCAGATGCCGAAGAGCCTAATCCTCTAGCCAAAGGAATCTCACTTCTCATTTCAACTTCTAACGTAGGTAAAACCACGTTATACTTGTGCGCAACTTTTTGTGCGATTTGGTAAATGTAATGACTATTATCTGTTGGTAAACCTTCCACATTAGGACCGATATGGTTAAACGACCAATGATCGTCATCACTTATTTTCACATCTAAATATAAAAATTTATTTAAAGCCATACCAATTGAATCAAATCCGACACCTAAATTTGCAGTAGATGCCGGGATTTTCAAATGTAACTTTTCGCTCATGCTAAAGTGCCCCTTTGATATAATCTAAAATACTTTCTCTATCATTTGGCAATGGTTTAATGGGATTATCCAACAAGGAAATTGCAGTATCTGGATCTTTCAAACCATTACCAGTTAATACAGAAACCACTTTTTTACCTTGAGGTAATTTGCCTGCTCGATGTAACTTAATAAGGCCGGCAATCGAAGCATTACTAGCTGGCTCACTGAATACGCCTTCGTTACGCGCCATCAATTGATATGCCTCTAAAATTTCTTCGTCAGTAACGCTATCTATTTGTCCATTAGATTCTTCAAGTGCAGTAGTCGCTTTATCCCAACTTGCAGGGTTTCCAATTCTAATTGCTGTGGCAACCGTGTCTGGATTTTTCACTACTTTATTTTGAACGATTGGCGCAGCGCCTTCCGCTTGAAAACCAAACATTTGTGGTAATTGGGTATCATTTGCTTCATGGTAATCTTTGAAACCTTTCCAATATGCAGAGATGTTTCCAGCATTACCTACTGGTATTGATAAAATATCAGGTGCCACACCGTCTAATTGTTGGATGACCTCGAAAGCGGCTGTTTTTTGGCCTTCGATACGATAAGGGTTCACTGAATTTACTAGAGCAATTTCTCCATTTTTAGCAATTTCTTGAACAATTTCTAAAGCTTCGTCAAAATTACCTTCTATTGATACAATTTCTGCTCCGTACATCACAGCTTGTGACAATTTACCTAAAGCTATTTTACCTTCTGGAATAACTACAATAGCTTTTAATCCAGCACGTGCTGCATATGCAGCTGCCGAAGCTGATGTATTTCCAGTAGAGGCACAAATTACAATTTTTTTGCCTTCTTCTTTCGCTTTAGCCATTGCCATAACCATGCCTCTATCTTTGAATGAACCTGTCGGATTGGCCCCTTCATATTTTACGTGTAATTCAATACCTAACATTTCAGACATGTTTTCACAATAAATTAATGGTGTGTGTCCTTCATTTAATGATAAAGATGG